>NZ_JBGBPX010000020.1:0-61167 GCF_041107475.1 Rhodanobacter sp. FW021-MT20
GCGGACAAGGGCTACGACACGCACGATTTCGTGGAAGCGTTGGATCGACGCGGCATCAAGCCCCACATCGCACGCAACACCAAGGGGCGACGCAGCGCCATCGACGCGCGCAAGGCGCGAGGCAAGGGGTATGCAATGAGCCTGCAGGTGCGCAAACGCATCGAGCAGGGTTTCGGCTGGATCAAGACGGTTGGCGGGCTGCACAAGCTGCCGCTGGTGTCGCTGCCCAAGGTGCGCGGTTGGGTGACATGGACCTTTGCCGCCTACAACCTGATTCGCCTCGGCGGCATCGGCGAGTGGTGGAATCCCTCGCCAACGTGAACCAAGACAGGAAACGTGCGTCCCGTGTTCGAGAAACAGGCCTCGCCGAAGCCGACATGAACCCCCGACGATAGAAATACCCTATCGCGATGCCCTCGGAAGAGGCATTCTCAACAGCCTGCTAGAGCAGACAGACCCAACTTCACTCTGCTCCTGACACCTGCACGCGATTTCGACGCCCGGGCTTGAATTCCAGCGCTCTCTTTTCTATGAGATGCCAAGACAGCCACGCAAACGCAAGCACCAGCGGGATCGCTATAGCGAAATGTTGATAGATGTTCAGGTTCGGCGTGAGCCATATAACGGTTTGCTGCACAGGAAATGCATAAATGTAAACGCCATAGGACATGTCGCCAAATCGGCCAAACCGGTGAAACACCGGCAAGGACGAGCTGCCAAAGGCGATCACCACGTACGGCGTCAGCAAAAATGCCGCGATCAACTGGTGTCCGGCGCCCAAGGCAATACAGCACAGCACGACCGCTACTGCCAAACCAATCAGCTTGCGCTTGCGATCCTGCCAGATCTCACGGAACAAATAGAGGCAACTTCCGGAGAAGAAGAACGTCGCATACTCGACCTCGAAGAGATGCTGATGCGTACGCGCGAAAACGGCTTCCGCGTCATGAATTCCGTAGTACCAGACGGACAGGCCTGCCAAAAGCGCCAAGGTGACCCACCGGTAACGCAGCACGCCAATCATGCCAAGAATGGCGAGATAGCCGTAACAGCGCAACTCGATGGGAATGGTCCACAGGACACCATTGGGTATGTATGCCAGAGGGCTGTGAGGAAAGACCCCGGGCAAGAACGGGCTGACATGGAAAAGCAACGTTCCAAAGAACCGATGCGTGGTGGGGTCTGAAAAATAGGAGCCCGCCGACAAATCAGTAACCAGCGGCCCTAGCACCAACCCGCACAAAAGTACTGTACAGATGAGGCCCGGCCAGATTCGGAGTAGACGCCTGGCAGAGAAACGCCAGACGTTGGAGTCATGTGCCCAGCTGCTCGCAATGAGGTATCCGCTAATCGCGAAGAACACCATCACGGCGTAACCGCCCAGCGTCTGGTAGTGAAACATGAGCGGCTCAGGTCTGGCATGCAGCGCAAACTGATGACTGACCAACACGGCCAAAGCAGCAGCCAATCTTACGAAGTCGAAGTTGTTACCTTGATGCAGTGTTGGCGTCGGTTCCATGCAGTATCCCAAGATAGCATGCTTGCGGAGACAGAGGCCGAAGCCATCGTCATTCAAACCCGGGTATCGTCGGGCACATTCGAGGCGAAATCTTGATCCGGTTCTTCAGATTTTCGATGGATAGTTTCGGTGTGCCCGGGTAACTTGCTCCGGAAAGGCTTCCGCAAGTTGTGCTGCGCCCTTTCCGCGATCGAACACGTTGATGCTGTTTGGCTCGCACTCGAAATAAGCGCGAATACTCCCGCCCGCATCCTTCGGATCAAACGGAATGTCCAAACAAAACCCACGGAATGTCACCTGCGCACTGCTACTGAATCCGTCTGGAGACAGGCACACGCGCACGTCGCTTTCCTTGTGGTCCGCCCTGGAAATCCAGCCGACCTCGAGTGAGTAGCCGAACTGTCGCGCCGCACTACGCACGATATGCCCCAGAGCATCCGCATGCGCCCGTGCAAGAATGCCGGAATGGATGAACGCATCGACCTGGGACCGAAACTGCGGGTAGCGCAGGTCGATGATAGCCTCGTTCTCCGGCACCGTTGTCGCGTTGAGCGACACGAGCCCTGCGTCCAAGTTCGACCCTCGGCCATGATGAAACACGAATGCGCCCGGAGCCAGACAGATGCGGTACCCGGCATTGAGGCTACGCAGGCTCCAGTCGGTCTCTTCACAATAACCACGGCCAAAGCATGGATCCATGATTCCGACGTCTTCAACCACGCTGGTCGGAATGAGGATGCAGAAGGAAATGCCAGCAGGTATGTCCATCGCTGCATCGCCAAAGTAGCCATTCACCGTCGCATGCAACCAGTCAACCACGTCCTGAGAGTGCAGATTCTCATTCGGATCCAGATTCGGCAACGAATATATGGAAACATTGTTTGACCACGCCGTTACCGAGCCCACCTTTGGCCGATTGACTACCGGCAGCATTGCGGACATCAAGCCTGCTGGATATAAAACATCGGAGTTGCTGATCACGACGTAATCGTACCCGCGCTTCACCGCCGTCAGCAGGCCGAGGCTGACGTTTCGAGGGATACCGAGGTTGCGCGGCGTCCGGTAATACATGACTTGGCGTTCTTTACAAAACGCCGCCAATTCCTCGCTCCAACCAAGCTCAGGACTTGCATCGTCAAGCACCAGCACGTCAATCTTCGCTTCCGATTGATCAATTCGAAGAGCACTCTCAATCGCCGGCAAGACGAAGGCCCTGCCGTTATACACGGTAATGCAGTGCAAGATCTTTGGCAGAGTCATCAGGCAAGAACCTTGCGGAGTTTACCGCTGAACATGCATGCTGCGCGCACCAAGCGTGAGGTGCGCACCTGATTCAGTGTGTCGCGTAAGCGTGCCAATTCGCCCATATCACCAATGTCGATGGATCGATGAGCAGGGGAACCAACCGGCGCAGCTCCACGCAGCTTGACTGTAGCCAACTCGGTACGCGCCTGTATCAATTCACGGCTCAACGAGGTCAGACGCGACGTCAGATCAATGACCCGCGCATTTGCCACCTCGAAATCTATAAGTGCCTGTTCCAGCGAGATGCCATCAAGGTCGGTCGTATTCATGTCGGTTCTATCATTCATGTGGACAATCTAATTATCGTCGTGCGGCCCGGGCCAGCACATTGTAGTACGTCGCAACAAGGTCCTCGGCGGTTTGATCCCACGTGAGTGCCGACCCGCTGCGGAGAATACCGCTTACGTTTCTTTCCGCAGCGGCCGAATCTGTGAGGAGTCGCTCGGTAAAGTCTGCCAAACCTTCGACCGACCATGCTCTTGGCAACTCAGGATCGTCAATCAGCTCGCGCAAGGGGCCAAAACTGACATGTGCAGTAGGAGTTCCCAAAGTGGCCGCCTCGAAGGGAACGAGGCCAAAGCCCTCCGCAGAGGTGGGATACAGCACGACGGAGGCGTGCCGCAGAAGCCAAGTGCGCACACCACTGCTGACGTCGGGCATCGTCAGCAACAGATCGTCTCCGTCGCGCCGGGCGATCGTTTCCTCTACTCGCGACGACCCCTTCGGGACGATCGCACCTGCCATGATCAACGCAATTTGATGTCCGCGTCGACGAAGCTCTTGCCAAATTCGAATGGCAACATCGCGGTTCTTGTGCGCATACGTCGCACCGAGGATGAGGATGAAGTTGGATGCCACCATACCGCGCTCCACGAGCGGCAGTGGCGTTTCCTCTTCAGTACTTCCATTCAAATGGTCACTTCCGTTCTTCACCACATATATCTGGTCCGACGCGATGTTGAATCGCTCCTCTACAATGGACGCACTGGTATCCTTGGAAATAGCGACCACCGCATCAGCTTTTGCACAGGCCACGGCGATATTGCGACGATAAGACAGCCATGCTTCGCCTCCGGGGTGATAGCTGCCGATGCGGTAAGCGATCAGATCCTGCAAAGTAACGACGACACGCTTCGCAATGCCCTGCCAACGCTCCCAAGGAATGTGGCGGTCCGGCTGAAAGGGGCGATGCAAGATATCGACTTCCTCCGCCCCGGAAAACAGGAGATCGTTGCAGTCGTAGAGTCGCACTTTGCCATTGGCCAACAAATCTGATGCATAGTCCGGCAGCCGCGCAAAAGGCACCGCAAGACTGAGGGACGCAACCTCGGGCCGACGAAGCAAGGCACGAACTAACTCCACGGTCTGTACCTGCGTCCCCATCTCCATCGGCCCCAGACAGGAGCCATCGATCAACAAACGCAAGCCGAGGACTTTACTGCGAGCCACGTCCATAGCCAATGCAGCCGGAGCGTCCCCAGCGTGCCGGTGGTCGTCGTACAATGCCGGGAATGACGGATCTGCCTGATGAAGTCGGTGTCTCGCGGCCTGATCCTCGCTGGCCTCTACCGCCGGAAACCCTTCGAACCACTGTGCAGTCACATAGGTACCGGTATCGAGGCGATGCTGGAAACCCCGGCGTGAAGCCCGCAGAGCCAGTTCCGCGATTGCCTCGCGCGGATTCGGGTTACGCAAGGGATCGAATCCGCCAACTGTTGCCAATACCGCACGATTGACCAAAACCGCTGCCCCTGCAGGCATGCAAACTGGAACTGGACCGTCGTCTGGCGCAATTGTACGCAGGAGAGCCGTGACGCTGGTTTCATCGTGCCCAACCATTGGATAAGGCGTCGGCGTGTTGCGATAGGGAAAGCTGAAGTACCCGGCTGAGTTGGACAGGAAGGATACGGTCGCCACTCGTGGATCAGCACGAACCCATGCAAGGCCTCGCTCCAACATGGCTTTCGGTACCGAAATGGGTGCCGTGACGATCAAGAGCGCCTCAAGATCGGGACTCTCCGCGAGAAACTTGGCAACGGCATCAGAAAGGTTCCACTCACTCGCGATGACTATCGAAGAACCTTCCAACACTTTTTTCATGCCAGTGACATCAAGCGCGCACACACGCAACTCGGCCATCTCAGCAGCAGCTAGCTCTGTGAGCGTCCGCAATGAATCGACCCACTCGCGTGGGGTCTCATTGACGATGGCAACAACACCGACTCTCCCACACATACTCTCCGTGGCACGATCCGTCATGCATATCCCCTTTCGACCAGCCACTCCCCCACAAGACGAACGCCCTCCTGAAAAGAAACCTGCGCATTTACGCCCAGAACACCGGCGAGCCTTGTCGCATCAGCAACTGCCCAGCGGACATCACCGTCACGAAATTTCCCGCAAATCGAGGGAGCCGGCGCCCCGTGGAGTGCCGCGATGGTGCGCGCCGCCTCATATATCGTCGTTGCCACACCAGAGCCGACATCAAGCGTGCGACGATCAGCTGGCACGTGATGCAACCCGGCGGCCAAGGCGGATACGACATCATCGATATAGACGAAGTCCCGCCCTATCTGACCATCTTCGTATACTTCTAACTGCTTGCCCTGGCGTGCCAAACGGTGAAATAAAGTAATGATTCCGGTATACGCGTTGAATGGCGATTGCCCCGGGCCGTACACATTCTGCAACCGAAAAACGGAAAGCGGTACGCGCATCGCGCCGCACCACGCAGTAAGAATGTGTTCTTGGGCCAGCTTGGTAGCACCGTAAACGCTGGTCGGGCTTGGAAATATGCTCGCGGCTGAATGGAGACATGGCGAAGGCTTGCTCCCACCGGAGCGAGAAGACGGATCCCATTGTTTACTGGCGAGCACGTCATGTGACCGAGGCGGTGGGTAGAAAACGGTACCGTCTGTATCAAGCCAGGCCCCCTCCCCATAGACAGCACGACTGGATGCCAGAACCACATGGGACGGACGCATGTCATGACGTGAAAACGCGTCAAGCATCGTCGTTGTACCTACCACATTGACATGAGCATGTCTGGTTGCTTCGGTCAGAGACTGGCCTGTCCCTGTTTCCGCGGCCAAATGGACAACCGCCTCCGGGTACCAGTGCGCCAAGACATCATTCCAGGTCCGGGCATCCGTAACGTCACCCTCATGAAGCACGACGTGCTCAGGGAGGGCGTCTGGGCGTTGCTGACTTGGGTGGATCTGCGGGTGCAGATTATCAATGGCAACGAGAGGCAAACCGCTCATCCCAAGGCGAGAAGCCAGTGCACTTCCAATAAAGCCGGCGCCGCCTGTAATGATTAAAGCCCTTTGCATATAAATCCATTTCCCTGAAGAAATTTATCGCTCAATTTCGCGAATACAGAACAATATTAGCCTGCCCCAATGGGCCCGCTGATTGACAAAAGCTGAGAATTTCTCTGTCTCCAGCCAAAACCAAGCCATCAGGGTGGATCAATCCGATATCAAACCCCTGCTCCCGAAGTGCAGCAAGAGCCGCTACCGGATTGACGTGACTCATCTCCAACAGCCCAGGTGAAAACTCGAGCACAATCTTCAAGCCCGGAGAACGGTTGACGAGCAAACGCATGCCGGCCATGACCAGCAATTCAGCCCCTTGAACATCAATCTTTATCAGATCCGCGCTCGTATCGCAAAGGATTTCATCCAAGGTCGCCACCGGAGCAACCGAGGACGTCACCAATCGATCCGAAGGATCGACCCCCCTAGTGTCCCCGAGGTTATTTTTGGTTGTATTAAGCGCAACCGTGCCACGGTGATCACCCAGGGCACAAGGCCACACGTGAACTCGCTCTTTGTGCTTCCACGTGTTTAATCGAAGAATCTTTGAAGTTATGGGGTGCGGCTCGAAAGCGTGAATAGTCGCCGACGGAAAAGCGTCCGCCACCAGTGCAGAAAAGTACCCAACATTTGCACCAATGTCGATAAAGACACCACCCTCCCGAGGAAAAGCACCGCGAAGGAACTCCCCGATTTCCGGCTCCCAAGTGCCCGCAGATCGCACATGATCGCGCATGACCTCATCGATCAACGGAAACCACAAATCACCAACGTCTGTTGTTACCAACTCTAGGTCGACCCCGGCAATCCCGGAGGGGACCGTACCGGCAAAATTCACGAGTGACATCGTTCGAAAACCTTCCTGTAGTGGTGGACAGCCAAGTACAACGTTTTTGGCATCCGACGATGCTGTGCAGTCAAAAAGTCAGCGCAGTGAAGCAGACAGTTCAGCACGCAAATCTTCTATATTTTCGACTCCCATCGAAAGCCTTACCAGCCCATCGCTAATACCCAGCCGCTTGCGATTGGCCGCCGGCACCGAGGCGTGGGTCATGATCGCTGGATGCTCGATCAGACTCTCCACGCCACCGAGCGACTCGGCCAGCGCGAACAGCTCGCAGCGTTCCAGCATGCGCCGGGCCTTCTTCAGGCCGCCCTTCACCTCGATCGTGACGATGCCGCCGAAGCCGTGCATCTGGCGCTTGGCCAGCGCGTGCTGCGGATGGCTTTTCAGACCCGGATAGATGACGCGCTCGATCGCTGGATGCTTCTCCAGCCAGCCGGCCAACTCCAGCGCGCTGGCGCAGTGCTGGCGCATGCGCAGATGCAGGGTTTTCAGGCCGCGCATGGCAAGGAAGGCATCGAACGGGCCGGCGATGGCGCCCACCGAGTTCTGCAGGAACCCCATCGGCTCGGCCAGTTCCTTGCTGCCGGCCACCACGATGCCACCGACCATGTCGGAGTGGCCATTGATGTACTTGGTCGCCGAATGCAGCACCAGGTCGGCGCCGTATTCCAGCGGACGCTGCACCATCGGCGAGCAGAACGTGTTGTCCACCACCAGGATCAGGCCGTGTTTCTTCGCGAACGCGGCGACCTTGGCCAGATCGACCAGCTTCAGCATCGGGTTGGTCGGCGTCTCGGCCCAGATCATCCGCGTGTTCGGCTTCAGCGCGGCCTTCAGCGCCTTGGTGTCATTCAAATCAACGAAGCTGAAATCCAGCCCGGCCGAACGCCGCCGCACCTTCTCGAACAGGCGATAACTGCCGCCGTACAGGTCGTCCATGGCAATCACGTGACTGCCCGAATCGAGCAGGTCCAGCACGGTGGCCGCCGCCGCCAGCCCGGAGCCAAAGGCAAAGCCGGCCACGCCGCCCTCCAGATCCGCCACGCAACGCTCATAGGCCATGCGGGTCGGGTTCTGCGAGCGCGAATACTCGTAACCCTTGTGCTTGCCCGGGCTTTCCTGCACGTAGGTGGAGGTGGCATAGATCGGCGTCATGATCGCGCCGGTGCTGGGATCGGGGTGCTGGCCGGCGTGGATGGCGCGGGTTCCCAACCCGTGGGAAACACTCCGATCTGACTTTTTCATTGTGCAGTACCCATGCTTACCCCGAACCGGGGCATGAAGAGCGATATCTTACCTTCTTGGCACTGTCAGCCACAGCCAGCCTCCACCCCCTCATTCATCTTTAACGCGACTCGATCCGGGGGCGTGCGGAGGTGGAACCACGTACCCGTGCGCTTTTCGCTACGACCTCATTCCGGCACTATTCAATGTCGCAGCCACCAAGTGGCTGCCCATGAACGCCGGGTACCCTTGCTCGATGAAGTTTCTCCTGTACGCGCAGATGGACCAAGACAGCATCGCCACAGGGCTTGGTGCGGCCGACTACAGCTATTTCTTTCTGTTGCGTGCCTTCGCCGAGGTATTGAGCGAGCTTGGTGAAGTCTGCCTGCTGGCCAACCCAGCCGAGGCCGACATCCTTCACGAGCAATGCTCGGCCCGCGGGGAATCGTGCGTACTGCTCTCTTTTACCCCTCCACACAAGACCCCGCTCGGGCTGAACTGTCCCACGGTGCCTGTGTTCGCCTGGGAATACCCGGATATTCCAGAGCGCATCCAGGAAGCGTGCTGGGCGGATGACCCCCGGCACGACTGGCGACACGTATTTCTGCGCACCGGGCGAGCCATCGCCCTGTCGCAGCACACAGTCCAGGCAGTGAAACGCAGCATGGGACCGGACTACCCGATAGTTGCGATACCCGCACCCTTTACGCACCAGGACCATGAAGATCGAGTGCCCCCGGCCAAATCCGAAGATTGCCCGTTCGAGATTGAAGCACGCATGGCTGACAGTGCCCACATGGGGCTGGACGTCGATGGACTGGTTACTCTCGACGAAGAGGATGACACGCCATTTGAGCCGAATGACTGGGAATCGTTGCCGGCTCCCTTGACCGACTCATTGCCATCCGGCGAGTCCATCGAGAATCCAGCGGCCACCGAAGATGACGAAAGGGCGCCATATGGTTGCGGGTGGGATATTCCTCCGTCCAAACAGATACGTACCCGGCTCAAAGGCGTGGTCTACACCTCCGTGTTGACACCAGAGGTCGGCCGCAAGAACTGGGAAGACCTGATCACGGCTTTCTGCTGGACGTTCCGCAACACCGCCGACGCCACACTGCTGTTGAAACTGACTGGTGCCGACCTGACCAAATCACACCATCAATTGCTGATGTTGCTGACCAAACTGTCGCCGTTTCGCTGCCGCGTTATCGCTCTGTACGGATACATCCCCGACGAAAGCTACGCCGCGCTGACCGAAGCGACCACCTACTACGTCAACACTTCATTATGCGAAGGCCTGTGCCTGCCACTGATCGAATTCCTTGGCGCAGGCATTCCTGCCATCGCTCCTGACAACACGGCCATGGCCGACTACATACGCGACGATCTTGCTTTTGTCGTTGCCAGCTACCCCGGCGTACCCACGGTCTGGCCGCATGGCGACTACGAGATCAATCGCACGACCTGCCACCAACTGGACTGGCAATCCTTGGCCGAGACCTTCCGACTCAGTCACGAGGTAGCCAGACACGATCCCGCACGCTACCGGCAGATGTCCCGGTGCGCCAGCGAGGCCATGCGCGCCTACTGCGGGCCGGAAATCATCAAAAACCAGTTACGCGCCTTTCTCTGTCCGGATGCAGTTGCCAGCGATGGCGTGGAAGACACGCGGCAAGTCTCTCGTCCGGATCACGTCGATACCACGACGGACTGCACACCATGATTCTGCTTGTTCACACCAGCACAAGCACAAGTCAGCTTCCACTGAAGCTGGGGCGTCCTGAATACAGTTACCGCTTCGTGGTCAATGCCTTCCGCCCCATGCTGGACGAATTGGGCATCGTGATCGAAGTACAAAATCCCGAGCGCGAAGTGGACAGTATCCATGCATCGTGCCAACAGCATGGCGAACCTTGCGTATTCCTGTGCTTCATGCCGCCCAACAAAACACCCATCGACCTAGCCTGCCCTACCATTCCCGTCTTCGCATGGGAATATGAGGCATTACCCAATGAAGCCTTCGGCGGCAAGCCGCGTAACGACTGGCGCCGCGTGCTGGCGAAGCTGGGCGCAGCCATCACACACTCCAGCTATACCGTCGAACGCGTCCATGCCGCGCTGGGAAACCATTATCCGGTGACCTCCATCCCTGCACCGCTATGGGACCGCATGCAAGTACTTCGGAGAGAGCCCCGCGGAACATCCGCCACACTGAAGATTGATGGACTGTTGATCGACAGTCGTCGTACCGATCTATCCGCCTATACCATGCACCGGCTCAAGGCAGCCTTGCCCGAGGCCCTTCCACTGCCGGAAGGTTGCCATGGCCCGCATGACCCCATCACCCTGGACGGCGTGCTGTACACCGCCATATTCAACCCGGGCGATGGTCGCAAGAACTGGATGGACATGGTTTCGGCCTTCTGCGAGGCACTTCGCGACAAAGCCAATGCCACGCTGCTGCTGAAGCTGACCCACTACGATCCGGACGAACTCATTCCGGACATACTGGAGATCATCCACAAGGCAGGCTCACTAGCCTGCCGCGTACTGCTGGTACACGCTTACCTGGAGGAAGTTCAGTACAACGCATTGCTGCAAGCCACTACATACGCAGTCAATACGTCGCATGGCGAAGGGCAATGCCTGCCGTTGATGGAATACATGTCCGCTGGCAAGCCCGCCGTGGCGCCGCGACATACGTCCATGCGCGACTACGTCGGCCCCGACTGTGCTTTCGTGATCGAGTCCAGCACCGAGCTCGGTACATGGCCACATGACCAGCGCCAGGCATTCCGGACCCTGCGCCAACGGATTCACTACGGCTCACTGGTCGCCGCTTACCGGCACAGTTACCACGTCGCGCAGCATGAGCCCCTGACCTATCGGAGCATGTCGCAAGCGGCCAGAGCTTCCCTGCAGCGCTATTGCTCGGTGGAAGTGTTGCAACCACGGCTGGAGCGCGTGATCAAGCGCTGTATTGGTGCTGGCCCGGTGATCGATGAACACGCGACAGGTGATCCCCATGACTGAGCCGGGGCTGCGCAAGGATCGCCGCAACCGTGACATCGAATGCCTGCGCGCTATCGCCGTGATCGGCGTGGCATTTCACCACATGCAGGGCAACCTGTTTCATCCCGGCATTCCGATAATCGGCACGCTCCTGAAGCACGCGGACTTCTGGTACGGCGTGGATCTGTTTTTCGCCATCTCCGGCTTTGTCATCGCCCGCAGCCTGCTTCCGCAAATGGCGGCGTGCCATGACCAGCCACGCAAGCAGTTTGGCGTGATCGTGGCGTTCTGGATTCGCCGTTTCTGGCGATTGCTGCCCTCGGCATGGCTATGGCTTGGCCTGATGCTGCTGGCGAGCATCGCGTTCAACCGAAGTGGAGTGTATGGAAGCGTCCACGCCAACCTGATGGCAACCCTGGCGGGGCTGCTCGACGTGGCCAATTTTCGTTTCGCCGATGCTTTCTTCCGCTACGAATACGGCGCCAGCTTCGTCTACTGGAGCCTTTCGCTCGAAGAGCAGTTCTACCTTCTGTTGCCACTGCTCGCAGCGATCATGAAGCGGCGCATATGGCTGATCATGGTTGCCTTGTTTGTCGTGCAACTTTGCCTGTTCCGCACTCCTCTGCTCATGTCGGTACGAACCGATGCACTCGCTCTGGGCGTACTGCTGGCCATCGTCGCTCCCGGCCGGCTCTATAAGGCATTGGAACCTCGATTCCTGCTCCGCTGGCGTGCGTGGCGCGTCATTGTTCCATTCGTGGTGCTGGTCGTGATGTCGGTGCTCGTCGCGGCCGATCTGCAATACTGGCGCTATCGCATCAGCGCCATCGCCGTACTGGGCACCGCCTTGGTGTGGCTGGCATCTTACGATCGAAACTACCTGTTGCCAGAAGGTGTGCCCAAGCGCGTACTGACATGGGTGGGGGCACGTTCGTATGCGATCTACCTCATCCACATACCCGTCTATTTCGCCCTGCGCGAAGCAGCTTTCCGGTTTGGCGTAACCCTTCATGCCTGGATGCTGCTTCTGCTCGCCACGATCCTGATCGCCTTGTTGTCCGACTTGAACTACCGTTGTCTTGAGCGCCCATTGCGCATCCATGGCCGACACGTCGCCGACCGATTTCTCCAGCGGCGCGCGCATCACGCCTCCGGAGCGGATGCTGTGAAAGATCACTCACCGGCACCAGGCGCCACCCGGCCCAACATCTAAACGCCCTCCCATCGGATATCGTGCATGTCGAACCTGATCAAGAAGCTTCTACATCTGCCTGCGGAGCTGATACCCCAGAACGAGATGGCTGCAGCCGAAACACCGGCTTCGGCCAACCTCTCGGGCGCGACCGCCGTGGGACTGCACGATGCCGTGCTGAGCGGCTGGTTCCAGAACGCCTCCAACGAAATTTTCCGCGGCATTCCAATCGGCACCGACGATACCGTCGTGGACGTGGGATGCGGCGATGGTGGCAACACCATGTTTTGCGCCCGCAGAGGGGCACACGTGACTGCCGTGGACATTGATCCAGACGTCATTGCCGGCATCAAGGCGAAGCTCGCCGACGCAACTTCGCCCGATCGCTATGCCACGCATGTCAGCAACGCCAATCCACTGCCACTTGCCGACGCAACAGCCTCCCGAGTGATCTGCACCGAAGTGATCGAACACGTGGATGACCCACAGCAATTGCTCGCCGAACTGGTTCGCATCGGCAGACCAGGGGCGCTCTACCTGCTTACCGTTCCCGATGCACTGCAGGAGAACATGCAGAAACATGTTGCACCTGCCTGCTATTTCGAAAAACCCAACCATGTGCGTATCGTCGAACGGAAGCAGTTTGCCGAAATGGTGGCGGAGGCCGGGCTGGTTATTCGCGAACAAACCCAGTACGGATTCTTCTGGTCCATCTGGTGGGCTTTGTTCTGGTCATGCAACGTGGATCTGGACCATCCCGACCACCCCGTGCTGAATCATTGGACCGAAGCCTGGGGCGCCGTGCTGTCGACGCCGCAAGGGCGGCAACTCAAGGAACAACTGGATCGTTTCATGCCGAAAAGTCAGATCATCGTCGCACACAAGCCATGACGATACGGCCAGAGTCTGCCCGTATCCGACATGATGCAACCTGCCCCCTGGAGCAGATCGCATGAGCTTGAGTCTGACTCGTTCTCTATGGCAATACCGCGGTTTCATTCTGGGCAACGTCCGGCGCGAATTCGAGGCACGCTATCGTAATTCCCTGCTCGGTGCCGCCTGGACGGTATTGCAGCCGCTGGCAATGATCACAGTCTACACCGTGGTTTTTTCCGAACTGATGCGCGCCCGTGTTGCCGGTCTGACCGGGCCTTACGCTTACAGCATCTACCTGTGCTCGGGCTTGCTGACCTGGGGCTTGTTCGGCGAGATCCTCCAGCGTGGACAGACGGTTTTCCTCGATCACGGCAACATGATCAAGAAGCTCAGCTTCCCGCGCATCTGCCTGCCCGCCATTACCGTGTTGAATGCGCTGGTCAATTTCGCCATCACCTTTTCGATCTTCCTGGTTTTTCTGCTGTTGTTGCACAGCTTTCCCGGATGGGTCGTGCTGTGGGCAATTCCGCTGTTGATCGTGCAGGTTGCCTTCGCCATCGGCGTCGGAATGATTGCCGGCGTGCTGAATGTCTTCTTTCGCGACGTCGGGCAATTCGTGAACATCCTGCTGCAGTTCTGGTTCTGGTTCACCCCGATCGTCTACTCGGCAGCCACGCTCTCGCCCACCGCGCGCACGATAATTCAACTCAATCCGATGACCCCCTTGGCCGAGGGCTATCAAGCCATTTTCGCCTACGGCCGGGCGCCCGCCTGGCACGGTACCTGGCCGGTCGCGATCCTCGCCGTGGCACTGTGCGTGTTTGCGTTACTGCTGTTCCGCCGCCGCTCCGCCGAAATGGTGGACGAACTCTGATGAGCGATCTTCGCGTCAACGGTCTGGGCAAGGCCTACAAGCACTACCCCAGCCAGTGGTCACGCCTTGCCGAATGGGTCTTTCCACTTGGCAAGCCACGACATGTCCAGCACTGGGTCATGCAAGACGTCAGTTTTCAGCTGAAGGCAGGCGAAGCGGTCGGCATCGTCGGCATCAATGGCGCCGGCAAGAGTACCTTGCTGAAAATGATCGCTGGCACGGTCCGTCCCACTTGTGGCGAGATCGTCGTCAACGGGCGGGTGGCTGCCATGCTGGAACTCGGCATGGGGTTCCATCCCGATTTCACCGGGCGTCAGAACGCCATCATGGGCGGCCAGTTGCTTGGCCTGTCAGTCGAAGAGATTCTTCAACTGATGCCGCAAATCGAGGCCTTTGCCGAGATCGGCAACTACATTGACCAGCCCACGCGCACCTACTCCAGCGGCATGCAAATGCGGCTGGCTTTCAGCGTAGCCACCGCACGACGCCCGGACGTCCTGATCGTGGACGAGGCTTTGTCGGTAGGTGATTCCTACTTCCAGCACAAGAGTTTCGAGCGCATCCGCGCATTCCGACGCGAAGGCACCACCCTGCTCATCGTGTCGCACGACCGTTACGCCATCCAGACCATCTGCGATCGCGCCATCTTGCTTGATGGCGGACGGGTACGCATGCAGGGTTCGCCGGTGGACGTGCTGGACTTCTACAACGCCATGATGGCCGAACATCGTCACCAGATGATCCGGCAGGAGACATTGCCCGATGGCCGTGTTACCACCGTGTCAGGCACCGGCGAGGTTCGCATCCAGCAAGTGCAACTGCAGCACCTGGATGGGCGGACAGCTGACACCGTCGAAGTCGGTGAAACTCTGCACCTTGTGGTACGCATCCGCGCTCACCAATACGTACCCCGCCTGGTGCTTGGCTTTCTGTTGAAGGACCGCCTCGGCCAAGCCATCTACGGTATCAACACGCATCGCCTCGACCAGCCACTTGAAGACCTTCAGGCCGGCGAGGAAACGACATTCCATTTCCGGTTCCCGGCTCGACTCGGCAAGGGTAGCTACTCCGTCTCGCTATCGCTGTCGCGGGAGGATTCGCACCTGGACAAGAATTTCGAGTGGCGTGACAACGCACTGATCTTCCATGTGTTCAACACGCACCAGGAGGATTTCGTGGGAAGCAGCTGGCTCGACGCCAAGGTGGAAATCGAGCGCCATCGCTAACCTTGGTACATCCAACGCAACGTCTCGACCAGGTCATGGTCCGGCAACGTCCCAACCCGCTGCTGCAATAGCGACGGGTCGCCGCCCAAGCGGTGCACTTCGTTGTCGCGCACGAACTCCGGATTCACTTCGACGTCTATCGCGTAGCCCGCAATGGAGGCCATTGTCGCCAGCACTTCACGAAGCGAATGAACCCGCCCCGTGCAAATATTGAAAGTGTCGCCACCGCCCGACGTTTCAAGCAATCGACGATAGACCCAAGCCACCGCCCTCACATCCATGAACTCACGCCAGACATCCAGATTCCCCAACGCGATGCATCGTTTCCCGCTTCGGAAATGCTCCACCAGCTTGGGGATCAGGAATCGAGGATGCTGCCCTACCCCCGTGTAGTTGAATGGTCGTGCAAAAACGATGGAAAGTCGGTCAGCCCAGGTCCGGGCCATATATTCCATCGCCAGCTTGCTGACCGCGTAATCATTTGCAGGAGCCGGCGCAACACCTTCGTCCAGCAAATCTCCCCTGCCACCAGCGTTGCCGTAGACATTCGCGCTACTGGCCAGCACTACGCAATCCGGTGGTGTGGACAAACTTGCCAAGGCCGCCAGCAAGTTGTGGGTACCAACGATGTTGGTCTGGTAGATGCCCCCCACATCGCCATGCGCCACGTAGGCGATGGCCGCCAGATGGACCACCGCCGTAGGTCGAGCAGCTGCCACGGCTGCATGCACGGCCTGGGCGTCAAGAAGATCAACGCGGGCCACGGCGCCCGCCGGCTCCGCCCCAAGACCGACAACCTGATGACCGGCATGCTTCAGCTCATCGGCTACGTATCGCCCGGTGAACCCGCCCAGACCCGTGACAAGAACGCGCAACGGGCGGCCCTCAGAAGGAGTGACCATGCTCGTTTCTGCGCAAATCGGCTTCAACCATCATTTGGCAAAGTGTCTCCAGCGGAGTCTCCGCTGACCAGCCGAGTTTCTCGCGGGCCTTGCCCGCATCGCCAATCAGCAAATCCACCTCGGCCGGCCGTTGATACCGCGGATTGACGCGCACCAGCGTTCGCCCCGTGCGCACGTCGATGCCACACTCGCCGGTATCCTCTCCCTGCCAGGCAATCTTGATATCGCAGGCGGCGAACGCCAACTGCGCAAAGGTGCGAACACTCTCGGTGCGCTGGGTGGCGAGCACATACGTGTCCGGTTCGTCGACTTGCAGCATGCGCCACATGCCATCCACGTACTCGCGGGCGTAGCCCCAGTCACGCTGTGCATTCAAATTGCCAAGCTCCAGAACGTCCTGCATGCCCAGCCGAATCTTCGCCACGCCATCGGTAATCTTGCGTGTGACGAATTCGCGCCCGCGCAGTGGTGATTCGTGGTTGAACAAAATGCCGCTGGCCCCGAACACACCATAGGACTCCCGATAGTTCACGGTAATCCAGTGCGCATACAATTTGGCGACGCCGTAAGGGCTGCGTGGATGGAACGGCGTATCCTCGCGCTGCGGTACCGCCTGTACCTTCCCGAACATCTCCGATGTGGACGCCTGATAGAAACGAATGTTCGGATTGACAGTGCGGATCGCCTCCAGCAGGTGCGTCGCGCCAAGACCGGTGATCTGCGTGGTGGTTACCGGTTGCTCGAAGGAGGTACCGACAAAACTCTGCGCAGCCAGGTTGTAGACCTCGTCGATACGGTATTTTTCCAGCAGCCGCATGGCGCCCCCCATGTCCCCGAGGTCGAACTCCACCAGCTCGAGTTGCGGGTGCGTGGCTATCCCAAGCTCTTCGATACGCCAGAAATTGGTTGAGCTGGTTCGCCGGTATGCACCTGCCACGCGATACCCCTTCTGCAACAGGAAATCCGCCAGGTAAGCACCATCCTGACCTGTGACGCCCGTGATCAATGCCGCCTTCATCGAATCTCCAACATACGGTTGAGTATGTCATCCTAAGCGGGTTAAGCCGACTTTCAAAGCTCCCGCGCCAGAGACGTGTTACCGGTCACGAACTCGCCACATTCGGGGTGCCACCAAGGAGCCAGCCAGTGCGGATGCCTGTCGTCATCAAGCATCGACCACAGCGTGTGCGTGGTAGCTTCCCAGCTCGGCCCTGCATTTGGCGCTGTCTTCGTCGACGCCCTTTCAATCCGGGCCGCGCGACGAATCGCCTCGACCAGACTGTCCACATCAGCGCCGTCAAAAAAGCTTGCGAAGCCCGATGACACCTCGCGAAACACCGGAATGTCACGCGCAATCACGGGCAAGCCACGTCTAGCGGCTTCTACCAACGGTAGACCGAAGCCCTCGCCTTCAGAGGCAGCAATCAATGCACGCGCCACATCGTAGATTCGTTCCAAATATTCATCGCTGGCCTGATCCAACCAGAACAGTCGTCGACCCAATTGTTCATGCGAGCGCAACCGGGCTGCCAACATGCCGCACATCCACCCCTCCCGCCCCACGATCACCAAAGCGACATCCGCGCCGTGTTCCCACAATCGTTCAAACGCATCCAGCGCCATCGCATGCCCTTTGCGAGGCTCGATCGTACCGACCATCAGAAATGTGGGCACGGCATGCCAGCGTGACAGCAACACTTCCGCATCGATCGGCAAACCAGTGCTTGGCCGGGTCGAGGCCGGATCATTGCCGGGATGGAAGTAACCGATCGCCAATTCGCGCCCGCGATGCGGCGGATGCTCGTCAAACCAGCTGCGCACGTCTTCGGCCACCGATCTCGAGATGCACAACAAGCCATCGGCATGCTGCCCGATGCAAGCCAGCCAGCGAGCATGCATATCCGCGATACCTTCGGGAAAGTGATGCGGCATGCGTACCGGCAACAAGTCGTACACGACAAAGAGCAACCTTGCGCCGCGCACTCGCCAAGCCTTCAGCAAGGCAGCTTCCTGCGGCAATGCATCGGCGACCCAGTCCAGACCGAGCAGGGTATCGCCCATACCCGGCTGAACAACCGTGTCTGCGAGATTGAGCATGGGCAGCCCGAGTATCTTCAGCCCATAGTCCACCGCTTGCCGATAGCCCCCAGACTCCAGCCGTACCGGCTCAACCCTGCGCACCGTCTGATCAAGTCGAAGCAATTCCGATAGCATGCCTCGCACTACGCGCTCGATTCCGGTATGCAAGTCGCTGCGGGAGGTGGCACTGACATCAACGAAAAGTCGCGGCAAGCCCACTCGCGCCCGATTGACCGAAAGGCCGAACTCATCCCCATCCCCGGACTTGCCCTCCGGATTAGTCGCCATGCCCTTTCGGCGCATGCGATCCACCATGCGAGCCTGTTCTGCCTCACGCGTATCGCCAACAAAGCATTCAATGGCGTCGCGATAGCACAAGGCAACCTTGGCGGGGTGGTGGTGCTCTCGTATCCAGCACTGTGCACCGGCACCCAGCATATCGCGCCGCACTGCGTCGCCATGAAGTTGGCACAGGGCATCGGCCAGCGCTGCATCCTCGAACCGATCGGGCAACATGAGGGCCACATCCGGCGGCAATTCAGCCGCCGAACCGTGCGCATTGGCCACCAATGGCAATCCATGAGCCAATACATCGAAAATCGCGGCCGAAGTTTCACCACGCGAGGCCGTCCGCAATTGCACTGCCACATCGGTCGCTGCCAGATAGTCGGCATAACTTTCGGGACCAACGAAATCCGTGATGTGGATGCGCTTTCGAGCTCCCGATGAGCCGATCATGGCATCCATTTGCCGGCCGTAATCCCCGCCATGATGCTCACCCACGAAAACCAGGTGACAGCGAGGATTCGCAGACAGAGGCGACTGCAGCCACGCTGCCAACAGTCGGTGGTTCAACTTGGTCGGTGCAATCATGCCGAAGCTGCACACCATGAACTCATCGGATGCGAAGCCGAGCAAGCGACGCGCCAGGCGACGCCTGCCTTGCACGACATTCTTCGGAAACGGCACGACGGTGAACTTCCGCGCCACATCCTCTCCGAAATATCGCCGCGCCTGTTTCACCGCATAATCCGAATGCACGACAAGTCCGAGGGCATGCTCGATCACGTCGCGGCTCACCGGCCACGCGTCTAGCGTGGACGCACGACCGTGTTGCTGGTCGTGCAGTACTGCGGAATAGCCATGGTTTGCATGGAGCAACCGTGGAAACGCATCTGGATTGCTTGACTGTTGAGTCATCCAGTTACGCACCGCACCCAGCCAGGAGTCGTGCAGCATCACCACGCCAGGACGCTGTTCAAGCAGCCCGAACATATGCGCATGAAAGGGAGAGTTCCCAAAGTGATAGAGCACGCGCTCCACCCCGGTCTCCAGCCGTAGCCAGTCTACCGAGCGCAACGGGAAATTGGCCTGCACCCAAGGATCGAGTACTTCAGGCTGATCCACCACGACATCGATGTCGTAATGGCTATCCAGCTCGCGCAGCAACCGTGCACTGTAGTCGGCAATACCGGAATGAACCGGCGGCAGCGGCGAGACATAGGCGAGGCGGGGGCGCGCGGAGTGTGTACCCGCCACTCGCGTCATCATCCGATGATGCTGTTCGATGGCTACACGTGCGCGACGGGCACTATCTTCCCAAGTGAACTTGCGCGCCTGTATCGCAGCATGTTCGCGCAGATGATCGCGCAGCCCTGGAAGCATCAATACATCACGCAATTTGGCCGTCATCGAACTGCGGCTGCGAGGGTCGAACAAGGCATCCTTGCAACCAATAACCTCGGGAAGGCTCGCGGCATCCGAACCAATCACTGCCGCCCCGCAAGCCATCGCTTCAAGTGGCGGCAACCCGAGCCCCTCGTGCAGTGATGGTGCAACGAACAAGATACAGCCCGAATAAAGCGCGGCCAGATCGGCGTCTTCCAACGCGCCGGTAAAAATCAGGGAGCCCTGGGGTAGGCGGTGCCGTCGACCGAGCCCAAGCAAGTGATTCTTGGCCTGCTCGTTACAGCGGCCAGCCAGCACCAATGAATGACGCTGGCGCAATTCGGCGGGCAAGTCCGCATAGGCATCGATCAGCGCGTCAACGTTCTTGTGTGCGTCGTAGCCTCCAACATACAGCAGGAAATTTCCGGCCAACCCCCACGCCTGTTGCCAACGGGTGCGGCACGCCGCGTCGATCGACACGGGATGAAATAGCGGATCGGCTGCACCGGATACCACGGCGATACGATCCTCGGGAATTTGCATGGCATCGATGGCTTCGCGCCGCGAAGACTCCGACAGTGCCAGCAATAGCCCACACCGTTTGAGCAGTGCCAGCCGGCGGTAATACCACTGACGATAGCCCGCGTCGCGCAGATGACGGCCAGGATGCAGCAACGGGATCAGGTCGTACAGTGTGGCCACGTGCCGCGCATCGTCCCGGCCCGATCCCAAGGTTACGGCCGAATCGTCCCCCCATCCTTCAAACAGGCTGCTATGCCATATGCAGTCCGCCCGCAATGAAGTAAGAAGAGCCGATTGCCCTGCTTCCGCCATGCCGACGCGCCGATCGTTGCCCGGCTGACATCCGGCAATGCCGAAGGGTAACTCATCCACCACAATGCGCTCGCGGGGAATCAGCCCTTCGAATTGGCTGATCAACTCGAGGGACGCATCATCGTAACGCCCATTCAACATCAGCCAGAGCTCATGCTCTCCAGCCTCTGCCGCAAATGCTTTTGCCATCGACAAGCTATAACGACCGATACCGCGATATCGACTGTTTGACTGCGCGCCTTGCAGGTCAAGCACGATTCTCATCGAAATCCCGTCACTATCTGTCGAGCTGACACGGACGCGGCCGACAGGCCATCGCGGCAAAGATCATCATCAGCTAACCGCCACCGTGGCGCGAATACAGCTTTGCCCTGATCCGTTGATGCAACCAGGGAAACCGTCTCGCGATCAGGCCGGCCACACGACGCAGCACCGGCACTTCAAGCACGGCCCTCGCAACACGACTCGCAGCATGCGGGATCCAGGAACGCCAATGACGCACGGCACGCAATGGTCGCGTTATTCGCCAGGAACGGCTGCCAAGAAACGAGGCTCGCATGACATCACGCTCATAAGCCAGTGCATGCAAGCGATCATCAAGTACAGCCATGGCGCGCTCGAGTTCACGGGTGCGCTGTTGCCTGCCCTCGCTGACGGCAAAGAGCTCGCGATAATCCATTTGCAGTGCAGCCAGGCGCTCGCGCATCAGAAAGCAGTCATGCTCCAGGTCGACCAGTCGATCCAGACGCTGATCCGATAATACGCGCCAATCCATCCCGGAGGATTGAGGCGATATCGTTTGTGCTTCGGCATGGCTCATTTCGTCACGCTTCTCGTGCATCACATCATTCTGCCTCGTCAGTCACCCACGGAAACACGGCACTCATGTACCTGTCGCGCAGGACTCGCGCTTTTGCTGCAGGCATCCAGCCAACGCGCGGACACTGGCCTCCATCGAAAAATCACGAGCCATGTCGATGGCTGCCTGCTCTCCGAGGCACGCCCCCCACCCGCGCTCTCGGTGCAACCGGCGCATATGCGTTGCCGCATGCTCCACATTGGGATCTGCCCACTGTTGCCCCTCCGCAAACGGGTACTCGCCGTCGACGACCGGAATCATCTGGTAGTCGACAAGACAGCTGTTGGCTTCGGTCATGTAATCCATGTTCCCCGAATAGGCCGTTGCCACTACCGGCTTGCCCAGGCACATGGCCTCGGCCATTCCCAGCCCGAATCCTTCGCATCGATGCAACGACACGTAAGCATCACAACAACGCTGCAACGCCCACAGATCGTCACGCTCCAACATGTCGTCACGGATCATGATGCGATGATCCCCACCCGCCGACCTGGCCAGATCCATCAGCCATTGTGAATGGTGCTGCCCATTGCTCGACTTCAGCACCAGGCAAACTTTCTCGTCGCCGGCGGGGAAGGCCGAGCGGAATGCCTCGATCACCGCATGTGGATTCTTGCGCGCAATCGTCGAACTGAAATCAAACGTGCACAAGAACACGTAATCGTCATCCCCCAGATCGAAATGTCGACGCTGCAGACCACTCCCGGCACACGGCGTCACCGGGATGGGAATACGCGTCACCGGCTTCGTGCACACTTGACGCATGGCACGTTCCACGAAAGTGGATGAAACGAGAATTTCGTCCACCCGATCAATCGCCGGCAGCCAATCCACCGGAAAGCGCTCCAGCTCCCAGAACCAGTACCCCATGATCCAGCGCCCCAACCTGTTCTCCCCCATGCGTCGGAGTGCTGCTTCCCAATAATCGGGATTGATGAAGACCAGGTCGTTGCCGGACCCGGAGGCCCCATCGAAATACTCGGCCAAGGTGCGATCCCGCCGAGCATGGGGGATATCAATGTCGACATCGTGCAATACCACCGTATTGCCGGAAGCAATAAGAGCACGAGCGAAAAGCCGCGCGCATTCGCCCAACCCGAGCCATCGGGAAAAATAGCCATGCAGGTCCAGGGCAGGAAGCGCCACGAGAGGCATCCCTGCATGGTTGGCATGAGTCCCCGCAGGCGTTGTCGCCATCGCCACCGACAGCTGTTGCCATTCCATCGAACGTGCGAACTCGAAGTCGCGATGGATGGAATTTTCAAGTGTGGACCGCAAGCCATGACGCCAGGATCGGGGAATGCAGCGGCGCACCGCGGACAACCCCGAGGCAGACAAGGCCTTGAGGATCGTGCTCCTCCATATCGCCCCCTGCGCCTTCAGCACGGAAGACGATCCGGCCACCCAAGCACATCTCTCATAGTCAAGGACGCCATACCCACTGCCAGCAGTTTTAATTCACCCCATGCGCGCCACGTCGGCGCCTGGCCGCGCATGAACGCGGGTACAAGCCGCGTTGCACCATGCACTCAGGCTTCATTTGCACTATGCCACAATAGCCAAATTTCACGGAGCCAAACATGAAGACCTGCTTGATTACCGGCGGCGCCGGCTTCATCGGCGCGAATTTCGTGCTGCAAGCCGTAGCCGATGGCCTGCGTGTGGTGAATCTGGACAAGCTCACCTACGCCGGCAACCTTGACACGCTGTCTTCGCTGCAGGGCAATGACCGGCATGTGTTCGTGCAGGGCGACATTGGCGACCGTGCGCTGGTGGCGAAGCTGCTGGCCGAGCACCGCCCCGATGCGATCGTGAATTTTGCCGCCGAATCGCACGTGGACCGCTCCATCGACGGTCCGGCCGAATTCGTGCAGACCAACGTGGTCGGCACGCTAGGCCTGCTGGAATGCGCCCGCGACTACTGGCGCAGCCTCGAAGGCGCGGCCCGCGAGGCGTTCCGCTTCCTGCATGTCTCCACCGACGAGGTCTACGGCTCGCTGGGCGACGAGGGTCAGTTCACCGAAACCACCGCCTACGCGCCCAATTCGCCCTACTCGGCCTCCAAGGCCGCGTCCGACCACCTGGTCCGCGCGTTCCACCACACCTACGGGCTGCCGGTGCTGACCACCAATTGCTCGAACAACTACGGGCCGTACCAGTTCCCCGAGAAGCTCATTCCGCTGGTGACCGCCAAGGCGCTGGCCGGCGAAGCGCTGCCGATCTATGGCGACGGCCTGAACATTCGCGACTGGCTGTTCGTGGGCGACCACTGCTCGGCGATCCGCCGCGTGCTCGACGCCGGTCGCGTGGGCGAAACCTACAACGTGGGCGGCAATGCCGAACGCACCAACATCACCGTGGTGAAGACCATCTGCGCGCTGCTCGACCAGCGCCGGCCGCTGGCCGACGGCCGTGCCCGCGAGTCGCTGATCACCTACGTGAAGGACCGCCCCGGTCACGACCGTCGCTACGCCATCGACTCCAGCAAGCTGCAGCGCGAGCTGGGCTGGAAGCCTTCGCAGACCTTCGAAAGCGGCATCGCGCAGACGCTGGACTGGTATCTCGATCATCAGCCGTGGGTACAGCGCGTACTCGACGGCAGCTACCGCATGGAGCGACTGGGACAATGAGCAACACCACCAAGGGCATCATCCTCGCCGGCGGCTCCGGCACGCGGCTTTATCCGATCACCCAGGCGATCAGCAAACAGCTGCTGCCGGTATACGACAAGCCGATGATCTACTACCCGCTGGCCACGCTGATGCTGGCCGGCATCCGCGAGGTGCTGATGATCAACACCCCGCACGAGCAGGCGTTGTTCCAGCGGTTGCTGGGCGACGGCTCGCAATGGGGCATCGAGATCCGCTACGCCGTGCAACCCTCGCCGGACGGGCTGGCACAGGCGTTCACCATCGGCCGCGACTTCGTCGCCGGCCAGCCCAGTTGTCTGGTGCTGGGTGACAACATTTTCTACGGCCACGGCTTGACCGAGCGGTTGAAGCGTGCCTCTACCCGCGAACGCGGCGCCACCGTGTTCGGTTACTGGGTGCGTGACCCGGAGCGCTACGGCGTGGCCGAGTTCAACGCCGAAGGTCGGGTGATCGGGTTGGAGGAAAAGCCGACCCAGCCGAAGTCGAACTACGCCGTCACCGGCCTGTATTTCTACGATGGCCGCGTGTGCGACTATGCCGCCGCGCTGAAGCCCTCGCCGCGCGGCGAGCTGGAAATCACCGACCTCAACCGCTGCTACCTCGATGACGATTCGCTGCACCTGGAACAGCTCGGCCGCGGCTTCGCCTGGCTGGATACCGGCACGCACGAATCGCTGATGGAAGCGGGCAACTACATCCAGACCATTGAGAATCGCCAGGGCCTGAAGGTGTGCTGCCCGGAAGAAATCGCCTACCTCAACGGCTGGATCGATGCCGAGCAACTGCTGCGCCTGGCCGCGCCGCTGGCCAAGACCGGCTACGGCCAATATCTGCAGCGACTGGTGTCGCAAGGGCTGGCTCGATGAAGGTGCTGACCACCCCGCTGCCCGGTACCCTGGTGATCGAACCGCAGGTGTTCGGCGATGACCGCGGCTTCTTCTACGAGAGCTACAACGAGGCGAAGTACCGCGAAGCCGGCATCGACCGCCGCTTCGTGCAATCCAATGTCTCGCGCTCGGCCCGCGGCGTGCTGCGCGGCCTGCACTATCAGTGGCCGAACCCGCAGGGCAAGCTGGTCAGCGTGCTGGAAGGTGAGGTGTACGACGTGGCGGTGGATATTCGTCACGGCTCGCCCAACTTCGGCCGTGCAACCGGGGTCATGCTGACCGCTGCCAATCACCGCCACTTCTGGGTACCGGAAGGCTTCGCCCACGGCTTCTGCGTGGTTTCCGAGTTCGCCACCTTCAGCTACCAGTGCACCGCGCTGTACGACCCCAAGGCCGACGCCGGCATTCGCTGGAACGACGCCGCGCTGGCCATCGACTGGCCGATCAGCGCACCGCTACTGTCGGACAAGGACGGCAAGACGCCGCTGCTCGCCGATGTGCCGGCCGAACGGCTGCCGGTGTTCGAGGCATGAAGATCCTGTTGCTCGGCGCCAACGGCCAGCTCGGCCGCAGTTTCATCGAGGATGGCGGCTTGGCCGCACGCGGCGAGCTGATCACTGCCAGCCGTGACGGCCGCCGCTTCGACGACGGTCCGGCCGAAGCCGCCGACCTGTCGGCGCCAGACAGCCTGCCCGCCCTGCTCGACCGCCTGCGTCCCGACGTCATCGTCAACACCGCGGCCTACACCGCAGTGGATCGTGCCGAACAGGAAGAAGCGCTGGCCACCCGCGTCAACGGCGATGCCGCGGGCGCACTCGGCCGCTGGGCCGCGGAGCATGGCGCGCTGGTCGTGCACTACTCCACCGATTACGTGTTCGACGGCAACGCCAGTGCACCGTATCCGGTCGACGCGCCTGTCGCGCCACTGGGCGCCTACGGCCGCAGCAAGCTGGCCGGTGAACACGCGCTGCGCGACAGCGGCGCCGACCATCTGATCCTGCGCACCGCCTGGGTGTATGCGCCGCACAGCCACAACTTCCTGCGCACCATGCTGCGATTGGGCGCCGAGCGCGACGAGCTGCGCGTGGTGGCCGACCAGATCGGAGCCCCCACCAGCACGGCACTGATCGTGCACGGCACGCTCGCCGCACTGGACGTTTGGCAACAGGCTGACGGTGCGCAACGACGCGCCCTGCTCGGCACCCATCATCTGGTAGCCAGCGGTCACACGTCCTGGCACGGTTTCGCCAGCGCCATCTTCGATGCCGCCCATGCGCGCGGCCAGCTCGAACGCCAGCCGCGCGTGATCCCCATCACTACCGCCGAGTTCCCCACCCCGGCCGCGCGCCCGGCATGGTCCGTGCTCGACAACACCGGCTTCAGCGCACGCTTCGGCTATGCTTTGCCCGACTGGCAAACCGGCCTGCATGACGTGCTGGATGCGCTTTCGCACCAGCGCGCCTGACATGATCGGCAGGCACGCAGCACATTGCGCGCCTGCCGCTTGAGCCGCGATGCCCTGGGCAACCGTTTTCTCACAGGTAGATCCACCATGCTCATTCCCTTGATCCTCAGCGGCGGCAGCGGCACGCGCCTGTGGCCCATCTCGCGCCGAAACATGCCCAAGCAGTTCCTTGAGCTGGCCGGACAAGGCACGCTGTTCCAGCAGACCATTGCACGCACGCGGCAACTCCCCCAAGTGGCCGCACCGATCGTGGTGGCCAGCGAAGACCATCGTTTCCTCGCCGCCGAGCAATTGCTCGAAGCCGGCATCGAAGACGGCACCCTGGTGCTCGAACCGGTAGCCCGCAATACGGCCCCGGCCATTGCACTGGGGGCGCTGGAGGCGATCAAGCGCGACCCCGATGCCTTGCTGCTGGTGCTGCCCGCTGACCACATGATCGGCGATACGCAGGCCTTCGCTACCGCCGTGGAACAAGCCCTGCCGCTGGCCATCGATGGTTGGCTGGCCACCTTCGGCATCCGCCCGGACCGCGCCGAGACCGGTTTCGGCTATATCCGCCGTAGCGAAGCGCTGGGCGCACATGGCTTCCGGGTCGAGCGCTTCGTCGAGAAGCCCGATCTCGCCACCGCCCAGGGCTACCTGGCCGACGGCAAGCATGACTGGAACTCCGGCATGTTCCTGTTCAAGGCCGCGCGCTATCTTGAGGAACTGGAGCAACACGCACCGGCCATGCTCGCGACAGTACGCACCGCGTATGCCTCCGCCCACGCCGACCTCGATTTCGTTCGCGTGGACAAGGAGGCTTTCGCCAAGGTCCCGGACGATTCCATCGACTACGCGGTGATGGAAAAAACCACGCGCGCCGCGGTCATTCCGGTGAGTTGCGCATGGAGCGACATCGGCTCGTGGTCGGCGCTATGGCTAGCCGGGGAGCGCGATGCCGAAGGCAACCTGCGCGAGGGCGACACCTTGGTGGTGGACACGCACAACTCGCTGCTGCGCTCGCATGAGCGCCACCTCATCGCCACCGTGGGCGTCGACAATCTGGTGGTGGTGACCACGCCGGATGCCACTCTTGTGGCACATCGCGATGCCGCCCAGGACGTGAAGAAGATCGTCGAGCAGCTGAAAGCTGCCGGCCGCAGCGAGCACTCGTTCCACCGCGTGGTGCATCGCCCCTGGGGCAGCTACGACTCACTGGAAGCCGGCGAGCGCTTCCAGGTCAAACGTATCGCGGTCAAGCCCGGCGCCAGCCTCAGCCTGCAAAAGCACCACCATCGCGCCGAACACTGGATCGTGGTGTCCGGCACTGCCGAAGTCACCTGCGACGACAAGGTATTCCTGCTCGGCGAGAACCAGAGCACCTACATCCCACTGGGCAGCAAGCACCGCCTGCGCAATCCCGGAAAAGTCTCGCTGGAGCTGATCGAAGTGCAGTCCGGCAGCTATCTGGGCGAAGACGACATCGTGCGCTTCGACGACGTCTACGGCAGGGCGTGAGAGAGCAGGAGTGAGAAGTGAGAAGTGAGAGAGAGCAGTGCACGCGATGCATCCACGCTTTTCTCTCACTTCTCACTCCTCTCCACTCACTTCTTGCCCTTGCGCAACCGGTATTCGTCGCGCGCCACGTAGCCCGCCGCGCCCAGCACCATCAAGGCCAGCAGATACCAGGTAATCAGGTAGCCGAGGTGGTTGTCGGGGAAATGGATCACCGTCATGCCACCTTCCGGCCAGGGCTTGCCGTCCGGGTTTGGATGGGCATCGGCATCCACGAAATACGGTGCCACATCGTGCAGGCCACGGGCCTTGGCGATCGCCGACACGTCGCGGGTGTACCAGGTATCGGTGGTCGGATCGTTGTGGCGAAACAGCCCGGAGGGCACGCTGATCCGCAGCAGGCCGGTAACCGTGACCTCGCCCGTCGGTGGAGGCGGGCAATGCCCCTTGAGGTCGCACCAGCCCTCCGCCGCAAACCCGCGGTTCACCAGCACGATGCTGCCATCGTCGCGACGCAGCGGCGTGAGTATCCAGTAGCCGCTGCCCTTGTCCGTGGCCGTCCATACCCGCGTTTGCCGGTCGTCGAGGTAGGTGCCGGACAAGCGCACGTGGCGATATTCGGCACTGGCCGCGGTGATGCCAGCCCAGTCCGCCGGACCCGGGGCAGGCACCGCCGGCGCATGCACGCGCGCGTTGACATGGGCGATCAGCGCCGTCTTCCAGGCCAGTCGATGCACCTGCCAGGTACCCAACGCCACGAAGCCGACAAACAGCACCAGTCCCAGCAAGGCCAGCAGGCTCAGTGCCAACGGACCTCGTACGTTGCGGCCATTTTCGTTCGGCGAAGTATCTGTGTCTGACATAGCTGTGCATGATCGCACCATGCGTGGCATGGCGGAACCGGCCAAACCCTCGTGAAGATGCCCATGATGTCGCAGTGCGCAGAGACGACCAGGCCCGCTTGATGCGGGCCTGGTCGTTTGACGTCATGCGTGCAGGATGGATTCGCGCATCAATCGTTGGGCAAGCCACCCGAGCGCCGGCTGAACCACAGGGCTGCCAGCGTACCGATGGCACCGGACAGGAGGTAAAGCCCCACGTAAGGCACACCGGCATAACGGGCCAGCGCCAAGGCCACCAGTGGCGCGAAGCCGGCGCCGATCAGCCAACCCAGATCCGAGGTGATCATGGCGCCCGTATAGCGGAATTCCGGTCGGAAATTCGAGCTCACCGCACCGGCTGCCTGTGCGTGCGTGAAGCCGAGCAGGGCATAGCCGATGATGATGAACAAATAGCCGTGCATGGTGCCGTCGGCAAGCAGCAGCGCGGTCCAGCCGCTGTAGACCGCGATCATTGCGCCACCCGCGGCCAGCGTGGTGCGACGGCCGAACCGATTCGCCACCTTGCCGGACAGGATCATGCAGGGCAGCGCCACGAAGGCGCCGACGATCTGCACCACGAGGAAGTCGGGCACCGATTGCTGCGTGAAGAGCAACGCCCACGACAACGCGAAGATGGTCACCAGGTGGAACATCGCATAGCTCGCCAGCGGGGCGAAGGCGCCCAGCGCGATGTTGTCGCCTTGCGAACGAACCAGCTCGCCCATCGGCGAGGGCATCAGGTCACGCTCCTTGAGCTGCTCGACATAGCGTGGCGCCACCACCATGCGCAGCCGGGCGAACAAGGCCACCACGTTGATGGCGAACGCTGCAAAGAACGGATAGCGCCAGCCCCAGTCGATGAACTCCTTGTGGCTCAGGCTCGCGCTTATGTAGGCGAACAGCGCCGCAGCAAGGATGAAGCCGATCGGATCGCTCAACTGCGGCAGCATGGCGTACCAGCCGCGCCGATCCTTGGGCGCCTTGATCGCCATCAACGAAGCCAGGCCGTTCCAACTTCCGCCCAGCGAAAAACCCTGCACGAAACGCAACACTGCCAGCACCGCGATCGCCGCCCACCCCCACGAGCCGTATCCGGGCAGGAACGCCGTACCAGCCGTCGCCATGCCCAGCAGAAACAGCGTGATGGTCAGTTTCGCGGGAAGCCCGATATACCGCTGCACCACCAGAAAGAACATGGAGCCCAAGGGGCGCGCGATGAAAGCCAGCGCGAAAACCGCAAACGAGTAGAAAACCCCGTCGAGTTCACTGGCGAACGGGAAAAACACCGCCGGAAACGCCAGCACGCAGCCAATGCCGAACACGAAGAAATCGAACGATTGGGAAATGCGTCCGACCACCACGCCGACGGCAAGATCTCCTGCCGCGAGTTGCTCCGTGTGGGAGCCACCGCCGTGCGCATGGACCACAGAACCCGGGGCTGATTGGATATTGCTAGTAGACATGACAATTCCGTGGCGACGACGACGGTGATCGTGCAACAAGTGCCAGACAAATCGGTGCGGTATAACGACGCAGCAGCCGATTGTTCCGGACTCCACAAGCTCCCTTTACGGCTACAAATCAGGCACTGATAAACCAGCCGGGTCAAGCAACGCACTTTCGGGGAGTGGTGTTCGTGCGAGTAGTGTAAACCCACCTCGAAGAGTAGTGTATGCACCGGTCCGTTGCTTGGTACACAGGTACCCATGACAGTGAAACATCTCCGCGGTTTACTGTTGCTTCCCCTTGCGCTTCTGCTGGGCGGTTGCCATCTCGTATTGCTCAGCCCCTCCGGTGACGTCGCACGCCAGCAAAGCGATGTCATGATCATCACCACGATTATCATCGCGCTGATTATCGTGCCGGTGCTGATCGCGATCGGGGTTATCGCATGGCGTTACCGGTCAACCAACGAGAAAGTCCGCCACGACCCCGAATGGGACCACTCTCCGCAGCTGGAACTGGTGGTGTGGGCCGCGCCGGTACTGATCATCATCATTGTCGGCGCCATCAGCTGGATCGGCACCCACCAGCTCGATCCCTATCGCTCACTCACCCGGGTGGCTCCCGGAAAACCGGTTGCCGCCGACACCAAGCCGCTGGAAGTGGAAGTCGTTTCGCTGCGCTGGAAATGGCTGTTCTTCTACCCGCAGTACGGCATTGCCACGGTGAATCAGCTGGCCGCGCCGGTGAATGTCCCGATCAAGTTCAAGCTCACGTCGGACACCATGATGGATTCGTTCTTCGTGCCGGCATTGGCGGGCCAGATCTACACGATGCCCGGCATGCAGACGATGCTGCACGCCGTCATCAACAAGCCGGGGCAATACAAGGGTTTCTCGGCCAATTACAGCGGCGCCGGCTTTACCGACATGCGCTTCAGCTTCGATGGCATGAACCCGCAGGATTTCAAGGATTGGGTCGCCAAGGTTCGCGCCCAGGGCACCGACCTCGATCGCTCGGCCTATGACCAACTGCGCCAGCCCGACCGCAATGCGCCCGTGCATTACTACGCCCATTTCGAGTCCGGCCTGTACACCCGCATCCTCAATCGCTGCGTCGATCCCGGCCAGGTGTGCGCAAGCCAGATGATGTCCGCCGATGCCAAGGCCGGCCATGCCATGCAAGGCATGCCTGCCCCGACTGACCATGTCGACGCACCTTCGTCCGGAAATGCCGCAGCACCCGCGCAAGCCGCGAAGACGCACTGATTCTGCTTTCAGAGACTCAAACCATGCCCGAAGCCATGCCTCATCGCGCCGCCATCTGGAATTTCCTGTTTGGCCGGCTGTCGCTCGACTCGCTGCCGTTCCTGCAGCCCGACCTCGAAGGCCGCATCGTTCTTGTCACCCTCATCGTGGTGCTCATCGGCGGACTGGCCATCCTCGGGTTTGTCACCAAGAAGCGCCTGTGGGGCTATCTGTGGCACGAGTGGTTCACCAGCGTGGACCACAAGAAGCTCGGCATCATGTACATGATCCTGGCCACGGTGATGCTGCTGCGCGGCTTCTCCGACGCCATCATGATGCGTGCTCAGCAGGCCGTCGCCTTCGGCCCGCACATGGGTTACCTGCCGCCGGAACATTACGATCAGATCTTTTCGGCGCACGGCTCGATCATGATCTTCTTCGTGGGCATGGCCTACATCACGGGCTTGATGAACTTCGCCATGCCGCTGCAGATCGGCTCGCGCGACGTGGCGTTTCCGTTCCTCAACAACCTGAGCTTCTGGTTCACCTTCTGGGGCTCGATCCTGTTCATGGTGTCGCTGTTCATCGGTGACTTCTCGACCGCCGGCTGGCTGGCCTACCCGCCCATCTCGGAGCTGCAGCAAGGGCCCGGCGTCGATTACTACATCTGGGGCCTGCAGCTGGCCGGCGTCGGCACGCTGCTGACCGGCGTCAATTTCGTGGCCACCATCGTGAAGATGCGCGCGCCCGGCATGTCATTGATGAAGATGCCGGTATTCAGCTGGACCACGCTGTGCACCAGCGGGCTGATCATCGCGACGTTCCCCGTCCTCACCGCCACATTGTTCCTGCTCTCGCTGGACCGCTACCTCGGCACCCACTTCTTCACCAGCGGGTTCGGCGGCAACATCATGATGTACATCAACCTGATCTGGGTGTGGGGCCACCCGGAGGTCTACATCCTGATCCTGCCGCTCTTCGGCGTGTACTCGGAAATCGTGCCCACGTTCTCGGGCAAGCCGCTGTTCGGCTATTCGTCGATGGTCTACGCCACCGTCGCGATCATGATCATGTCCTACCTGGTCTGGCTGCACCACTTCTTCACGATGGGCTCGGGGGCTGACGTCAACTCGTTCTTCTCGTTGACCACCATGATGATTTCCATCCCCACCGGCGTGAAGATATTCAACTGGTTGTTCACCATGTACCGGGGACGCGTGCGCTTTACCGTGCCGATGCTCTGGACGATGGGCTTCCTGTTCACCTTCACCATCGGCGGCATGACCGGCGTGATGCTGTCGGTGGCGCCTGCGGACTTCCTGCTGCACAACAGCCTGTTCCTGATCGCGCACTTCCACAACGTGATCATCGGCGGCACGGTGTTCGGTGTGTTCGCGGCCGTCAACTACTGGTTCCCCAAGGCGTTCGGATTCAAGCTCGACGAGTTCTGGGGCAAGGTCAGCTTCTGGTGCTGGCAGATCGGCTTCTGGGTGGCATTCGGCCCGCTGTACATCCTCGGCCTGATGGGCGTGACCCGTCGCCTGAGCCACTTCGACAACCCGGCCCTGCAACCGTATTTCGTGGTCGCCGCGTTCGGTGCCTTCCTGATCGCGATCGGCATCCTGGCCTTCGTCATCCAGATCGGCATCAGCATCAAGCGGCGCGAGGCATATGCCGTGGGCAACGATCCGTGGAATGGCCGCACCCTGGAATGGGCCACCTCATCACCACCGCCGGACTACAACTTCGCCTTCATTCCGAACGTGCACGAGCGTGATGCCTGGACGGACATGAAGAAGCATGGCTACCAGCGGCCGATGGAAGGCTTCAACACCATCCACATGCCGAAAAACACCGCAGCCGGCGCGATCATCGGCGTGCTGTCCTTCGCCTGCTGCTTCGGCCTGGTCTGGTACATCTGGTGGCTGGCCGTGGTGTCGTTCGTCGGCGTCATCGCCGTGGCCATCGCCCACACTTTCAACTATCACCGCGATTACCACATCCCCGCGGACGAGGTACGAAAGATCGAACACACGAACAGCTGGCAGCCTGATACCGCGGAGGCGCGCGCATGAATACCACCGCCATCGACACCGCGGGCACGGCACCCTCGCGCTTCATCTGTCACGAAGAGCCGCCGGTACATAACGGAACCCTGCTGGGGTTCTGGATCTACCTGATGAGCGACTGCTTCATCTTCGCGTCGCTGTTTGCCTGCAATGCCGTGCTCGGCACCAACTACGCGGGTGGCCCGTCAGCCGCCCAGGTGCTCGACCTGCCCGGCCTGGCCGTGAACACCGCGTTGCTGTTGATTTCGTCGGTGACCTTCGGTTTCGCCATGCTGGAAATGGCACGCCGAAACCAGCGTGCCATGCTTGGCTGGCTGGCCGTATCCGGACTGCTGGCAGCGGCGTTCGTCGGGCTGGAGATCCACGAGTTCGCGGGCATGATCGCCGAGGGCGCCGGCCCCGACCGCAGCGCATTCCTGTCGTCGTTCTTCACCCTGGTCGGCACGCACGGGCTGCATGTGTCCGTGGGCATCCTCTGGCTGATCGTGCTGATGGTCCAGACCGGCAAGTTCGGCCTGACCGAAGCCAACATCCGGCGCCTGCGTTGCCTCAGCATGTTCTGGCACTTCCTGGACCTGGTCTGGGTCGGCGTCTTCAGCTACGTCTATCTGGCAGGAGTGTTGCGATGAACCACCCCTCTGCATCCGGCCACGACACACCGGCGGGCCACGGCGATGATGCCCTGCACGTGCACCAGGGCAGTCTGCGTGGCTATCTGACCGGCTTCGTACTCGCGGCGATTCTGACCGTCATCCCGTTCTGGCTGGTGATGGGCCACGTGCTGAGCAGCCCCTGGCTGACCATCTCCATCGTGCTGCTCTTCGCCATCGCGCAGATCCTGGTGCACATCATCTACTTCCTGCACCTGGACGTACATTCCGAAGACGGCTGGAACATGCTGGCCTTCATCTTCACCATCGTGCTGGTGGTGATCGTGCTGGGCGCATCCATCTGGGTCATGTACAACGAGAACACCAACATGATGCCGATGTCGCCGCAATACCATCACCACACCGAGTGATTTTTGCGGTCATCCCTGATCGCGAAGATCAAACGGGCAGCCAACCCTGGCTGCACCCTTCAACGAAAAGCCGGCAATAGCCGGCTTTTCGTTTCATCACGTACAGGAAGATCTTTCGCGATCTGCCGACTTACTCCACCGTCACCGACTTGGCCAGGTTGCGCGGCTGATCGACGTCGGTGCCACGCAGCACCGCCACGTGGTAGGAGAGCAGCTGCAGCGGCACGGTGAACACGGCCGGGGCGATGAATTCGCCGCCTGCATCCACGCGCAGCACGCTGCCACGGGAAGGGTTGCCGTCCATCGGCGCGGCCTTGTCGGCGAACACGATCAGCTCGCCGCCGCGTGCGCGCACTTCCTGCAGATTGGACTTGAGCTTGTCCAGCAGCGGACCGTTGGGGGCTACTGCCACCACCGGCATGTCCTCGTCCACCAGGGCCAGCGGGCCGTGCTTGAGCTCGCCCGCCGGGTAGGCCTCGGCGTGGATGTAGGAGATTTCCTTGAGCTTGAGCGAGCCTTCCAGCGCCACCGGGAACTGCACCCCGCGGCCGAGGAACAGCGCGTGATGGCGCGGGATGAAGTGCTCGGCCAGCGCCTGGATTTCCGGCTCGAGCTGCAAGGCCTGCTCGATCATGCGCGGCAGGCTTTGCAACTGTTCGCACAGCGCGAGATAGCGCGTCTCATCCAGGCCGCGCTCATGGGCCAGCCGCAACGTCAGCAAGGCCAGTGCTGCAAGCTGGGTGGTGAAGGCCTTGGTCGAGGCTACGCCGATTTCCGGACCGGCGCGTGTCATCAGTTTCAAATCGGCCTCGCGGACCACCGAGGACTCCGGCACGTTGCAGATGGCCAGCGTGCCCAGATAGCCGCGACGACGCGATTCGCGCATCGCCGCCAGCGTGTCGGCAGTTTCGCCGGACTGCGAGATCGCCACGAACAGCGTATCCGCCGGCACCACCGCCTCGCGGTAGCGGTATTCGCTGGCCACTTCCACGGCCACCGGCAGGCGCGCGTATTCCTCGATCCAGTACTTCGCCACCAGCCCGGCGTGATAGCTGGTGCCGCAGGCGATGATGTGCACGCCGCGGACCTTTGCCAGAAGCTTGTCGCCGCCGACGCCGAAGATGTTCGGCAACACACCATGCGGGCCGATGCGCGACTCCAGCGTGTCGGCGACCGCGCGCGGCTGCTCGAAGATTTCCTTCTGCATGTAGTGGCGGTATTCACCGCGTTCCACGGCATCGGCGGACAGTTCGCTCTCGTGCGTTTCGCGCTCGACCGGCCGGCCATCGAGGCCGAAGACCTGCACGCGCTCGCGGGTGATCTCGACGACATCGTCCTCGTCGAGGTAGATCATCTTGTTGGTGACCTGGATCAGCGCTTGCGCATCCGAACCGAGGAAGTTTTCGCCAATGCCCACGCCCACCAGCAGCGGCGCACCACGACGGGCACCAATCACGCAATCGGGTTCGTCACGGCTGATCACGGCGATGGCATAGGCACCTTCCAGTTCACGCACCACGGCCAGCACGGCCTCGCGCAAACCCAGTCCGGTATCGATGCGCGCGTCGATCAGCGCGGCCATCACTTCGGTGTCGGTCTCGGAGGTAAACACATGTCCGCGCGCCTGCAATGCCTCGCGCAGCGGCGCGTAATTCTCGATGATGCCGTTGTGCACGATCGCGACGCGGCCGGCGACGTGCGGATGCGCGTTGGCCTCGTTGGGCATGCCGTGGGTGGCCCAACGGGTATGCGCGATGCCGGTGCCGCCGGGGAACGGATCGGCCTGGTACAACGACTCCATTTCGCGCACCTTGCCCTTGGCGCGAATCCGGCGAACCTGGTTGTCTTCAAGCACGGCCAGGCCGGCCGAGTCGTAGCCGCGGTATTCCAGCTCTTTCAGGCCGGCAATGAGCAAGGGGGCCACATCACGCTGGGCGACGGCAGCAACAATTCCACACATGGACAATCATCCTTAAGGTCGAAGCGAAACGGGTGCCGTCGCTTTCCGGGAAGATAACGACGGACCATTTCAAAGGGCTTTCAGGCCCGCGCATTATGCCTATGCGAGCCGAATCGACACTGACTGCTCAATGCACCTTGCGGCGCAGCCAGTTGAGCAGGTCGATGCGCGTGATCAGGCCGAGGAACTGTTCGCCATCGACCACGATCGCCACATGACCGCGCTCGAACACCGGCAGCAGCGATTCGATCGGCGAGCGCACGTCCAGCATGTGCAGGTCACTGATCATCGCCACCGACACCGGGTCGCGAAAACGCGCCTCGTCGGCATGCACGTGCATCAGCACGTCGGACTCGTCGACGATGCCGACCAGCTTGCTGCCATCCATCACCGGCAATTGCGATACGTCGTACAGCTTCATGCGGGTGTAGGCGGTCATCAGCAATTCGTTGGGACCGACGACCACGGTGTCGCGCTGGGCGAACGGACGCAGCAGCAGGTCGCGCAGATCGCCATGCCGCTCGCGCTCGAGGAAGCCGTTGTCCAGCATCCAGTAGTCGTTGTACATCTTCGACAGGTACTTGTTGCCGGTGTCGCAGACCAGTGTCACCACGCGCTTCGGCGCGGTCTGCTCGCGGCAATAACGCAATGCCGCGGCCAGCAGGGTGCCGGTGGACGAACCACCCAGCACGCCCTCCTTCGCCAGCAGTTCGCGCGCGGCGAGGAAACTGTCCTTGTCGGATACCGCATAGGCTTTCTTCACCCGCGAGAAGTCGCTGATGGTCGGCAGGAAATCCTCGCCGATGCCTTCCACCATCCAGCTCGCCGACTTGGTCGAGAGCGTGCCCTCGTTGATGTACTGGGCCAGGATCGAGCCGACCGGGTCGGCCAGCACGATCTCGGTGGACGGTGAGTGCTCGGCGAAGAACTTCGACAGCCCGGTCATGGTGCCGGACGAGCCGCAACCCACCACCACCGCGTCCACCTTGCCGTCCATCTGCTCGAGGATTTCCGGACCGGTGGTTTCGTAGTGCGCGCGCGGGTTGTCGGGATTGCCGAACTGGTTGATGAAGTACGCCCCGGGCGTTTCGCGGGCAATCCGCTCGGCCATGTCCTGGTAGTACTCCGGATGGCCCTTGGCCACGTCCGAACGGGTCAGCACCACCTCGGCACCCATCGCCTTGAGATTGAAAATCTTCTCGCGGCTCATCTTGTCCGGCACCACCAGGATCAGCCGATAACCCTTGGCCTGCGCCACCAGCGCCAGGCCCAGGCCGGTGTTGCCGGCGGTGCCTTCGACCAGGGTCGCGCCCGGCTGGATCTTCCCGGCTTTCTCCGCGCCCTCGATCATCGACAAGCCGATGCGATCCTTGATCGAACCGCCTGGGTTCGCGCTCTCGAGCTTGAGGAACAGCTCGCACGAGCCAGCCTCCAGGCGCTGCGCGCGCACCATCGGGGTACGGCCGATCAGTTCAAGGACACTTGCATGGACAGTCATGGGGGCTCCGTGGCCAAGGCAATGGAACGCCGTGGCGTTCCGGTATGAACGTTCATGATACCCGAGCCACTGCAGCGACCCGGAACACCTCGTACCGGAACGCTTCAGGCTGAAACGCGGCGGCCCCGGCAACACTTCCTGCTCGGAAGTGCCCCGGGGCCGCATGTCATGCGAAACCGTGCAGGCTCAGTTGATGAGGTGGGCCTTGTCCGTCCACATGCGTTGCAGACGTTCCTTGGCCTGGAGCTTTTCCCGCTTCATGCCCATCAGGGTGGCGTCATCGATGGGGAGTACGCCGATCTCGGCGTCGTGCACCTTGCTGTCGAGTTCCTTGTGATGCTGGTAGAGCCGGCGGAACTCCGCATCGGCCTTCATCAATGCCTCGATATCGTCACGCTGCTGGCTTTCAAACATGATCCGACCTCCTCGCAATGGGACGGCGGGCGCCTGACCGGTGCGCCCTCGAACGGAAGAAAGCACGCGCACACCCGCGTTCCGTGCCGCTTCGGCGGATCACGGAACCATCGATGGAGAAAGGATGGGCGCATGTTTCAGGTCAGTAAGCCGTGCGGCGAAAATGCCCCACGGCAACTTGACCCTACTCCCCGTCCACAGGGGGCGCAAGCACCCCGCGGCAGCCCGCACCAGCACACGATTCGACGTAAAAAACCCGTAAAAACCGCAAGTTGCAACAACGCCCTGGCGAGCTCAGTGACCGCTGTCGGCCGCGTGATGAGCCTTCTTCTTGACGGGCTCCGGGGCCGCCGACCCGCTGTCCTGCTGCATTTGCGAACGCATCGCCCGCGCCGCTTCGGCCGCCAGTGCCGCTTCACGCCGGGCCGCCCGAGCCACCCGGCTCTGCGCCGCCGCCAGCTTGCGTGCATGTTCAGCTTCGGCACGCGCCTGGTCCGCCTGATTCGCGGCTTCCAGACCCTGCTGCTGCAGGCGCGCGGTCTCTTCCTGCGCCATCTGGTACTGCATGCGCTGGAATTCCAGCTCCTTCTGCGCCGCATTCGCATCGATCTGGCTGCGCTGGAGCAGCAGTTGGTCGTGCTCGCGGCTCAACTGAGCCAGGCGGGTGCGGGCATCTTCCAGCTGGGCGGCGGCCTTGGCCTGGTCGACCCGGCGCTCGGCCATGTACAGCGCATGCGGCCGGTCGTGCGAGCTGGCATTGGCCAGCTCCGCAATGGCGTTGCGGGCCAGGGCCTGGTCGGCCTGGGCATACATGCCCAGGGTGGGGTCGCTGGACAGCTGGTTGAGGCTGTTGTTCAGGCGATTGATGTCGATGTCGTCCTTGTGCGCCTGGGCTACGCCAACCAGGCCCAGCGCCAGCAAGGCAACCGCAAGAAGTCTGCTGAACCGCTTCATGGCTGGCCTCCCGTGTTCGTCGATGAGCTGCTGGCAGGATTGCCGGCCGATTGGCCGGCATCAGGCACGGTCTGGAAACCGTTGCCGCCCTGTTGGGTCGGGGACGCCAGCGTCGCGGCGGACGGTGCCGGCATGTCCTGCTGCATCGGTGCCTGGGCCGGCAGCCCGGTCGAAGCCGGATTGGCAGGCGCAGCCGTGGAGGATGCCGACGCCGGCTGGCCATCCGGCCCCACTTGCGTGGCGGCCTGTTGCTGCGCCAATTGTGCCCGCTGCTGCGCCTCGTGCTGGGCGTTCTCGGCCTTGGCTTGTTCGTTCTGCGCGCGCTGGCGGGTGTTCGCCTGCAGCTTCAGCTGGATTTGCGCCCGTGCGGCGCCCAGCATGGCCTTGGTCCGCGCCAGCGAGGAATCGGCGCTGGACTCGGCCGCCAGATCCGCCGCCGGACCGAACTTGCGGTTGGACATGGCCGTCTGTGCCTGCTGGAACTTGTCCTGCGCGAAGCCCAGGTCGACCGGATCGTAATCCGCCGCACCGGCCTGTCGCGCAGCCTGCAGCCCGGCTTGCGCCTGGTTCATGGCCGCATCCGGCGGCGGTACGCTGGCGCAGCCGCCAAGCACGAGCAGCGCCGCCAGCAACGGCAGCGCACCTGCCACCTGAACGGTCCGGCACCAGCCGAACCCGGGCAACAGGGAAAATCTGTGGGCCATCACGCAGTCCTCATGGCATGTCAACGCATATTGTGAGCAGGCATAATCGCTTATTGCAATGCAAACGAAACAGGGGCTCACACGGTGGACATCGGTTACTTCCTCAAGTTGATGGTAGACAAGGGCGCTTCGGACATGTTCCTGTCCACCGGCGCGCCCGTGAACATCAAGGTCGAGGGCAAGCTTTATCCGCTGGGCAACACCGGCCTGCCCAGCGGCATGGTGAAGAAAATCGCCTACTCGCTGATGGACGAGGGCCAGGTACCGCAGTTCGAACGCGACCTGGAGCTGAACATGGCGCTGGCGGTGAAGGAAGCCGGCCGCTTCCGCATCAACGTGTTCAAGCAGCGCGGCGAAGTGGGCATGGTGATCCGCGCGATCAAGAGCGAGATCCCCAGTATCGACCAATTGCAGCTTCCCGGCATCTTCCGTGACCTGATCATGGAGCCGCGCGGGCTGATCCTGGTGGTGGGCGCCACCGGTTCGGGCAAGTCGACCACGCTGGCGGCGATGCTCGACCAGCGCAACTCCAACCGCTCCGGCCACATCCTCACCATCGAGGACCCGATCGAATACCTGCACCGGCACAAGAAGTCCATCGTCAACCAGCGCGAAGTGGGACTGGACACGCACAGCTATCACGAGGCGCTGAAGAACGCGATGCGCGAGGCGCCGGACGTGATCATGATCGGCGAGATCCGCGACACCGACACCATGGAAGCGGCCATCTCGTTCTCCGAAACCGGCCACCTGTGCCTGGCCACGCTGCATTCGAACAATGCCGACCAGACGCTGGAACGCATCCTCAACTTCTTCCCCGAATCGGCGCACAAGAACGTGCTGATGAACCTGGCACTGAACCTGCGCGCGGTGATCAGCCAGCGCCTGGTGATCGGCAAGGACGGCCGCCGCATCCCCGCCACCGAGGTGCTGCTGAACACCCCGCTGATCCGCGACATGATTCGCCGTGGCCAGATCCACGAAGTGAAAGAGGCCATGGACCGCAGCCTGCAGGACGGCATGCAGACCTTCGACCAGTCGCTGTACCGGCTCTACAAGAGCGGCCGCATCGAGCTGGAAGAAGCGCTGTCGAAGGCCGACTCGCGGGACGGCCTGGCACTCAAGGTGCGCCTGGCCGAGGGTGGCAGCGATGCCGGCGCCTCTGCCGAGCTGACCAACGACCCCTACGGCATGGGGTTCTGAAGGAGCGTAGGAGCGCACCCTGTGCGCGATGCTTTTGACATGGACCGCCGGCGCCTCCGCAAAAATGCGGTAAAGCTTATCGCGCACAGAGTGCGCTCCTACATTCAGCTCTCCGGTGCATCCGGCTGCGCTTCCGGCGCGGCAGCCTTGAACGCGTCCAGCTCGCCACAAGCCGCGTGGATGCGCTGGATCGTGGGGTAATCCTGCAGCGGCACGCCCCAACGCAGGGCGTTGTAGCACTGCGGGATCAGGCAGGCGTCGGCCAGGCCCGGGGTGTCGCCGTGGCAGTACCGACCAGTGGCGGAATCGCGCGCCAGCATCGTTTCCAGCGCGTGGAAACCGGTGGCGATCCAGTGCCGCGACCAGGCGACCTTTTCGCCTTCCGGCGCCTCGAACTGCGTGACCAACCGCTGCAGCACGCGCAAATTGCCGATCGGGTGGATATCGCAGGCCACGATCTGCGCCAGTTCACGCACGCGCGCCCGTCCGGCGGCATCGGATGGCAGCAGCGGCGGTTCGGGGCGGGTTTCATCCAGGTATTCCATGATCGCCAGCGACTGGGTCAAGGTCCGTTCGCCATCGCGCAGGCTGGGCACCAGCTCCAGCGGGTTCAACGCCGCGTACGCCGGCGCATGTTGCTCGCCACCGCCGCGCACCAGGTGCACCGGGCGATTCTCGAAGGCCAGCCCCTTCAGATTCAGGGCGATGCGGACGCGATAGGCGGCGGTGGAACGCCAGTAGCCGTACAGCACGAGATCGGAGGCCATGTGCCCTTCCTGTGACGGGAAAGCGCCCAGTGTAATTTGCATAGCCATGGGACGGGCACGACAATGCGCGGTTCCTGCCGCATGGCAGCCCATCTGTAATCCACGGGAGTTCCCACGTGACCGTCCTACGCATGAGCGACATCGACCTCAACGGCAAGCGCGTATTGATCCGCGAAGACTTGAACGTGCCGTTCGACGATCACGGCCAGATCACCTCCACCCAGCGCCTTGATGCCGCCCTGCCCACCATCGCCGCCGCGCGCGACGCCGGTGCAAAGGTGATGGTGCTGTCGCACCTGGGCCGCCCGAAGGAAGGCCAGTTCGACGAAGCCGCCTCGCTGGCGCCGGTCGCCGCCTGGCTGGGCGACAAGCTCGGCAAGCCTGTACGGCTGGTGCGCGACTATCTCAGCGGTGTCGAGCTTGCCGACGGCGAGGTGGTGGTGCTGGAAAACTGCCGCATGAACCTGGGCGAAGGCAAGGACGACGAGGCCCTGGCGAAGAAATATGCCGCGCTGTGCGACATCTTCGTGATGGATGCCTTCGGTACCGCGCACCGTGCGCAGGCCTCCACCCATGGCGCGATCCGCTTCGCCCCCATCGCCGTGGCCGGCCCGCTGCTGTGCGCCGAACTGGACGCGCTGGGCAGCGCGCTGGAACATCCCGCACACCCGCTGCTGGCGATCGTCGCCGGCTCCAAGGTCTCGACCAAGCTGACCCTGCTCGACAACCTGATCGGCAAGGTCGACCAGTTGATCGTGGGCGGTGGCATCGCCAACACCTTCATCGCCGCGATGGGCTATTCGGTCGGCAATTCGCTGGTCGAGATGGACCTGCTCGATGCCGCGAAGAAAGTCATGGCCGACGCCAAGCGCCGCGGCGCCGAAGTGCCGATGCCGGTGGACGTGGTGGTGGCGCCGGCGTTTTCCGCCAATGCACCGGCCACGGTGAAGCCGGTGGACGCGGTGCAGGATGACGAGATGATCCTCGACATCGGCCCGCAGACCGCCGCGCTTTACGCCGAGCTGATCGCCAAGGCCGGCACCGTGGTGTGGAACGGTCCGGTCGGCGTGTTCGAGTTCGACGCGTTCGGCAAGGGCACCGAAACGCTGGCCCACGCCATTGCCGATTCCAGTGCGTTCTCCATCGCCGGTGGCGGCGACACCCTGGCCGCGGTGGACAAGTACGGCATCGAAAAACAGGTGTCCTACATCTCCACCGGCGGCGGCGCCTTCCTCGAATTCCTCGAAGGCAAGGAACTGCCTGCGGTCGCCGCACTCAAGGCCCGGGCCGCGAAGTAATGCTCTGCCTGTTCGACCTCGACGGCACCCTGATCGACTCCGAGCCGGGCATCACCGCCTGCATCCGGCATGCCCTGGCCAAACTGGGCGTGCCGGCACCTGCCGACCTGCGCCCGTGGATCGGCCCGCCGCTGCGCCACAGCTTCGCACCGCTGCTCGACCGGGATGCGCTGCGCATAGAAACCGCCGTGGATTACTACCACGAACGCTTTTCGGCGCAGGGCTGGCGCGAACACGCGATCTATCCCGGCATTGCCGAGGCCATCTCCGCGCTGCGCGGTGCCGGCCATCAGCTCGCCATCGTCACCAGCAAGCCGATGGAACATGCCGCGCCGATCATCGAATCGCTGCCGTTCGGCGATGCCTTCGAAAAGCTGTACGGGCCCGACCCGAGCAGCGCGCACAGCGAAAAGGCCAGCATGATCGCCGCCGCGCTCGCCGATTTCGGCGCGGCGCCGCAAGACACCGTGATGATCGGCGACCGCCGTTTCGACATCGAGGGGGCGGTGGCCAATGAAGTTTCCGGCATCGGCGTCCTGTGGGGCTTCGGCAGCCGCGAGGAGCTGCAGCAGGCCGGCGCACAGGCGCTAGCTGCCCATCCGCACGAACTGGCCACTCTGCTCCGCCCCGCCTGACGCGCCACCCCGCGTCGCCCGTCCCGAGCCTCCTCCCGGTGCATGCAGCAGCGGCCTGTAGGAGCCCGCTCGCAGGCGATGCTTTCGGCTTTTCGGATGCCACGCCAAGAGCATCCCCCGCGAGCGGGCTCCTGCGAGCCGCCTGCAGGCGGCCCCGATCGCAATCCTTGCAGGAGGATCCTGGGCGAACTCCCGCGCACGTCCACCCGGCACGACGCCGGGCCGGGATACGTCCTTGATGCAGCAGATCAGCGGCTTCGAACAGATGACGCTTCCCAAGTGACCTGCTATAAGGTAATTATGTAGTACAAATAATAAGGGCGGGCCGGGGCTTTGGCTTCCCCACCCTTCGACAGGCAACAAGGCGGCCCGGAATCGTGGCACGCCCGGCACCTTCCAAGGAGAGCAACAATGGTGAAACCCATGGCCGTGCGCAGCCTGCACAATCAGGTGATCCACGAGCTGGGTCGCTTGATCGTCAGCGGCGAACTGGCACCCGGCGAGGGCCTGCCACGCGAGGAATTGCTGGCCGAGCGCATGAACGTGAGTCGCACCGCGCTGCGCGAGGCGATGAAGGTGCTGTCGGCGAAGGGGCTGATCGAGTCGCGCCAGAAAACCGGCACCCGCGTGCGTGACACCATCTACTGGAACCAGCTCGATGCCGACGTGCTGGCTTGGCGCTGCGCCTCGATGCCTACCGAGGATTTCGTCGAGAAACTGGTGGAAATGCGCGAGATCATCGAGCCGGCCGCCGCCGCCGCCGCCGCACGCCGCCGCACCGCCGAACAACTGGAGACCCTTGCCACTGCCTACGAGGCGATGGCCGCTTCGGCCAACCTGGATGCATGGACCGAGGCGGATCTGGCCTTCCACGAAGCCATGCTGCACGCCACCAACAATGAGCTGATGGTCTCGCTGTTCTCGGTGGTCGAAACCGCGCTGGGCACCTACTTCGTGCTGTCGGCGCGCACCGCCAGCAACTTCAAGTACTCGCTGCCGCACCACAAGAAGGTGCTCGATGCGATCCGCCGGCGCCAGCCGGAAGTGGCGCGTCAGGCCATGGTCAAGATGGTGAGCGATTCGCGCAGCAACATTCGCCGCCATTCGAAGAAGGCTTGAGAAGAATCTGCGCATGAACGGCCTGATCGGACTCGACTGGGGTACTTCAAGCCTCCGCGCCTACCGTCTTGATGGCGCGGGGCGCATCGAGGAAACCCGCCACCGCCCATGGGGCCTGCGTCACTTGCCGGAGGGCGGCTTCGATGCGGCGCTCTCCGCCGTCACCAAGGGTTGGCCCGCATTGCCGCGGCTGGCCTGCGGCATGGTTGGCAGTCGCAATGGCTGGCGCGAAATGCCTTATCTCGACCTGCCCGCCGGCGCGGCGGAGATCGGCCACGCCCTGGGTCGACTGACGGCTGCCGACGGTATGGACGTCCATATCGCTCCCGGTCTGCGCGATCCGCACGGGCCGGACGTGATGCGTGGCGAGGAGACCCAACTGGTCGGCGCCCTGTCATTGCGTCCGGCGCTCGCCGGCACATCCAGCTGGATCCTGCCCGGCACGCACAGCAAGTGGGTCACGGTGCGCGACGGCAAGGTCACCGGTTTTCGCACCCTGATGACCGGCGAGCTGTTCGCGCTGCTGCAGCAGCATTCCATCCTCGGCACCGGAACCATTTCGGCCGCGGCAAACCCGGACGCTTTCGCGCGTGGCGTGGTGACGGCCCGCGACAGCGGCGCCGCCGGCGCGCTGAGCCGATTGTTCTCCGCCCGCACGCTGATGCTCGACGGCACGCTGGCGTCGGAAGGCGCGCCCGACTATCTGTCCGGCCTGCTGGTCGGCGAAGAGTTTCGTGCCGCGCTGGCCGATGGCCTCGCCCACCGCGACACGCCACTGCAATTGATCGGCGACGTGGCGCTCTGCGAACGCTACCGTCGCGCCGCCACGCATTTCGATATCGAACTGGACCCACCGCTGGAAGATGCCGCCGCCCACGGGTTGTGGCAGCTCGCCCTGCACGCTGGCCTGGTTCATCAGGCCCCCAAGGACATTGCATCATGCTGACCCCCTGGCTCACGCCGCTGCCGCTGGTGGCGATCCTGCGTGGATTGACACCCGACGAAGCAACGCCCGTCGGCCATGCCCTCGTCGACGCCGGCTTTCGCGTACTGGAAGTGCCGCTCAACTCCCCGCAGCCGCTGGACAGCATTGCCCAGCTCGCCGAAGCACTCGGCGACGACGTGCTGGTCGGCGCCGGCACCGTGATGAGCACGGCCGACGTCGAAGCCATCGCCGCCGTCGGTGGTCGCCTGATCGTGATGCCGCACGCTGACACCGCGGTGATCCGCGCTGCCAAGGCCGCCGGCCTGCTCTGCGTGCCCGGCGTGGCCACGCCCACCGAAGCCTTCGCCGCGCTGGCCGCCGGCGCCGACGGGCTGAAGCTGTTCCCGGCCGAACAGGCCGCGCCGGCCGTGCTCAAGGCCTGGCGCGCCGTGCTGCCACGCGACGTGCCGGTGCTGCCGGTCGGCGGCATCACGCCCGACAACATGGGCCCGTGGGTGGCCGCCGGCGCCGCCGGCTTCGGCATCGGCTCGGCACTGTACGCACACGGCCGCGGCCTGGACGACACCGCTTCCCGCGCCCGCGCCTTCGCGCAGGCCTGGCACTCGCTGAGTACGCACGCATGAAGATCACCGCCATCACCACCTTCCTCGTTCCGCCGCGCTGGTTGTTCCTGCGCATCGATACCGATGCCGGCATCAGCGGCTGGGGCGAGCCGGTCGTCGAGGGGCGCGCGCAGACCGTCGCCGCGGCCGTCGAGGAGTTGTCGACCTATCTGGTCGGCAAGGACCCGCGACATATCGAGGATCACTGGAACGTGCTCTATCGCGGCGGCTTCTATCGCGGCGGCCCGATCCTGATGAGCGCCATTGCCGGCATCGACCAGGCGCTGTGGGACATCAAGGGCAAGGACGTGGGCCGGCCGGTCTACGAACTGCTCGGCGGCCCGGTGCGCGATCGCATCCGCGTGTACTCGTGGGTGGGCGGCGACCGTCCGGCCGACACCGCCCGCGCGGCGAAAGATGCCGTGGCGCGCGGCTTCACCGCGGTGAAGATGAACGCCACCGAGGAAATGCAGTACGTCGACACGCACGCCAAGGTCGAGCGGGTGCTGGAGAACGTGCAGGCGATCCGCGACGCGGTGGGCGCGGACATCGGCATCGGCCTGGATTTCCACGGCCGCGTGCACAAGCCGATGGCCAAGGTGCTGATGCGCGAACTGCTGCCCTACAAGCTGATGTTCATCGAGGAGCCGGTGCTGTCCGAACACCTGGAATGCCTGCCCGAACTGGCGGCGATCTCGCCCGCGCCGATCGCACTGGGCGAGCGCCTGTATTCGCGCTACGACTTCAAGCGCGTGCTGCAGACCGGTGGCGTGGACATCATCCAGCCCGATCCCTCGCACGCCGGCGGCATCACCGAAACGCGCAAGATCGCGGCAATGGCCGAGGCCTACGACGTGGCGCTGGCGTTGCACTGTCCGCTCGGCCCAATCGCGCTGGCGGCGAACCTGCAGCTGGATGCGGTATGCCACAACGCGTTCATCCAGGAACAAAGCCTGGGCATCCACTATAACGCCACCAACGATCTGCTCGACTACGTGAGCGACAGCGGTGTATTCGCCTATGCCGACGGCTACGTGGCAATGCCCAAGGGTCCCGGCTTGGGCATCGAGGTGAACGAAGCCTATGTGGTCGAGCGCGCCAAGATCGGCCACCAGTGGCACAACCCGATCTGGCGTCATGACGACGGCAGCGTGGCGGAATGGTGAGCAACGTGACCACCCAGTACGCCAACTACCCCAGCCTGCGCGATCGCAGCGTGCTGATCAGCGGCGGTGCCACCGGCATCGGCGCGGCCTTCGTCGAACACTTCGCGCGGCAAGGCGCCAGGGTAGCCTTCCTCGACCGTGACGAAGCCGGCGCGCAAGCGCTGCTCGCCACGCTGGAGGACGTGACGCACGCCCCGCACTTCCTGCCTTGCGACGTGACCGACCTGGCGGCACTGCAACGCGCCATCGACGCAGCGCGCAAGCAGATCGGTCCGATCGCAGTGCTGGTCAACAATGCCGCCAACGACGCCCGCCACGGGCTGGATGACATCGATGCCGCCGCGTTCGAGCGCAACGTGGCGGTGAACCTGCGCCACCAGATCTTCGCCACGCAGGCGGTGATTCCGGACATGCACGGACTCGGCGGCGGGTCGATCATCTGCCTCGGCTCCACCGGCTGGATGAAGAAGAACGCCGGCTACCCGCTGTACGCGATGGCCAAGGCTGCGATCCACGGCTTCGTCAACGGCATGGCCCGCGAGCTCGGCCAGCAACGCATCCGCATCAACGCACTGGTACCCGGCTGGGTGATCACCGAAAAGCAGCGCACGCTGTGGCTGGACGCCGAAGGCGAAGCCGAGATCGCGCGCGTGCAATGCATGCCTGGCTATCTGATGGCCGACGATCTGGCGCGAATGGCGCTCTTCCTCGGCGCCGACGACAGCCGCATGTGCACCGGCCAGGATTTCATCGTCGACGGCGGCTGGGTATGAATTCGTCGCCCGCTCCCATGCAGACCGTACTGGAAGCGGGCAATGTGCTGGGCGAGGGCATCGTCTGGTGCGACCGGGCGCAGGCGTTGTACTGGACCGATATCCAGGCCGGCACGCTGTGGCGCCACGCACCGGCCAGCGGCGAAACGCAGCATTGGGTCTTGCCCGAACGCCTCGCCTCATTCGCGTTGTGCGAAGCCGATGGCTGGCTGCTGCTGGCACTGGCTTCGCGACTGGCTTTCTTTCGCCTCGCCGACGGCGCACTGCATACCGTGTGCGAGGTCGAATCTGGCCTGCCCACGCGTTGCAATGATGGCGCCTGCGATCGCCAGGGCCGCTTCGTCTTCGGCACCCTGCACGAACCCGCCGGCCGCGGGCCGAAGCAGGCCATCGGCGGTTTCTGGCGACTCGATGCCGATCTCTCGCTGCAGCGTCTGCCGCTGGAAAGCGTGGCGATCAGCAACAGCCTCGCCTTCAGTCCCGACGGTGGCACCCTGTACTACTGCGATTCCCCCACGCGCATCATCCGTTGCTGCGAGTACGGCGACACCGTCGGCCCATCGCGCAACTTCGTCGACCTGCGCGGCATCAGCGGCGAGCCGGACGGCTCTTGCGTCGATGCCGACGGCGGTTTGTGGAACGCACAATGGGGCATGGGCCGCGTGGTGCGTTACCACCCCGACGGCCGCGAGGATCGCGTGATCCCGGTGCCGGCACGCCAACCCACGCGACCGGCCCTCGGCGGTGCGGCGCTCGATACACTCTATGTCACCAGCGCGCGCGACGGGCTCGACGAGGTCGCGCTCGCGCGCGACCCGCTGGCCGGCGCGCTGTTTGCCGCTCGCATCGACGCGCGCGGCTTGCCTGAACCTCGCTTTGCCGGCAGGCCGCCAATGGGCGGCACTCCGTGATCCGATTCATGCTTGTGAATGCCTCGACCTCGCTCGTCATCCCAGCTTTCGCTGGAATGACGGGCAAAAAAACCGGTTGATCGAACCATCACAAACGATGCTGCACCAACGCCATTCCTCGGGGAGAGATCGATGAACGCCACCGCACCACCCGCTGCCACCCACTCGAAAGCCACCGCCGTTTTCACCTGCATACTCGCCGCCCTGGCCGGACTGATGTTCGGCCTGGATGTCGGCGTCATTTCCGGCGCACAGCAATTCATCCAGAAAGACTTCGCCATCAGCGACCACACCATCGAATGGGTGGTCAGCAGCATGATGGCCGGCGCGGCGGTGGGTGCGCTGGGCGCAGCCTGGATGTCGTCGGCATTGGGACGCAAGCGCTCGCTGATCATCGGTGCGGTGTTGTTCGTGATCGGCTCGATTCTGTGCGGCACGGCCGGCTCACCCGCCATCCTCATCGTGGGCCGGATCGTTCTTGGCGTGGCCATCGGCATCGCCAGTTTCACCGCGCCACTGTACCTGGCCGAGATCGCGCCGGAAAAAATCCGCGGCGCGATGATCTCGCTGTACCAGTTGATGATCACCATCGGCATCCTGGTGGCATTCCTGTCCGACACCGCCTTCAGCTACACCGGCAACTGGCGCTGGATGCTGGGCGTCATCGCCATTCCCGGCGTGCTGTTTCTGTTCGGCGTGGTGTTCCTGCCACGCAGCCCGCGCTGGTTGATGATGCGCGGCCAGCACGAAGAGGCCGAACGCGTGCTGCACAAGCTGCGCGCCGACAAGGGCGCCGTCGCGCTGGAGCTGGCCGAGATCACCGAACAGCTGAAGGTGCCGCAGCGTGGCTTCCACCTGTTCTTCCAGAACCGCAATTTCCGTCGTTCGGTCGGCCTGGGCATCGTGCTGCAGGTGATGCAGCAGCTCACCGGCATGAACGTGGTGATGTACTACGCGCCGCGCATTTTCCAGGGCATGGGCTACAACACCGAATCGCAATTGTGGTTCACCGCCATCGTGGGCCTGACCAACGTGCTGGCCACCTTCATCGCGATCGCCTTCGTCGACAAGCTCGGTCGCAAGCCGATCCTGTATGCGGGCTTCGTGGTGATGACCATCGGCTTGGGCATCGTCGGCACCATGATGCATCTGGGCATCCACACCCACGCCGAGCAATTGTTCACCGTCGGCATGTTGCTGATCTTCATCATCGGCTTCGCGATGTCCGCCGGCCCGCTGATCTGGACCGTATGTTCGGAAATCCAGCCATTGAAGGGCCGCGATTTCGGCATCGGCTGCTCCACCATCACCAACTGGGTGGCCAACATGATCGTGGGCGGCACCTTCCTCAGCCTGCTCAACGGCATCGGCGACGCCGGCACTTTCTGGCTCTACGCCGCCTTCAACGCCGTGTTCATCCTGCTCACCTTCTGGCTGGTGCCGGAAACCAAGAACATCTCGCTGGAGCACATCGAGCGCAACCTGATGGCCGGCAAGCCGCTGCGCCGGATCGGGCAGTAAGCCGATGGGCATGCTGCCGCCTGCCGTGACCCACACGCACAACGGTGCACGGAAGCACCGGAGGGTCGCGCTGGTTGCCCTGTTGCTTGCTGCGCTGGGCGTGGCACCCGGCCACGTCCGCGCCGGCGAGACCTTCACCAACCCGTTGCTGCCCTCGGGACCCGACCCGTGGGTGGCGCAACATGACGGCACCTACTACTACACCAACACGCTGGGCGACCGCATCGCCTTGTGGAAGACACGCGACATGGGGCGCCTGGCACAGGCGCCCGTCACCGTGGTCTGGCGCGCCCCGGCCAGCGGGCCGGGTTCGGCGTCGGTATGGGCGGCGGAGCTGCACTTCCTCGATGGCAAGTGGTACCTGTACTTCACCGCCGCCGACAAGGCGCACGACGACGACGCCCATCGCCATCTGTACGTACTGGAAAACGCCTCGCCCGATCCCACCACGGGACACTGGACCTCGCGTGGCATGCTGAAAACCGGCTACAACGGCATCGATGGCACCGTGTTCCAGTTGCGCGGCAAGCTGTACTTCGTCTACTCCGCCTACGTCGGCGACCACAGCGATCTGGTGATCGCGCCGATGAGCAACCCGTGGACGCTGGCGGCACCGCAAGTCGATATCGCTCATCCCACATATGCGTGGGAGATGCACGGCGGACGCAAGATCCTCGAGGGACCGGAGTTTCTCAAGGGACCGACCGGCAAGCTGTTCCTCAGCTACTCGGCCAGCGCCTGTTGGTCCGATCATTACGCGTTGGGCCTGCTCAGCGCCGCGCCGGACGCCGACCCGCTCGACCCTGCGTCGTGGCACAAGTCGCCACAGCCGGCATTCGCCGAGTCACCGGCCAACGGCGTATTCGCACCCGGCCACAACGGCTTCTTCAAATCGCCCGACGGCAAGCAGACGTGGATCATCTACCACGCCAACAGCGGCCCCGGCTGGAAGTGCGGTCCGCGCCGCTCGCCACGCATGCAACAAGTGCACTGGCGCGCGAATGGCACGCCTGACTTCGGCGTGCCGGTGAAGGCGGGCGTGCCGATGGCGGTGCCATCGGGACAAACGACCAAGCCGTGACATTCAAGGCGAGTGCGGCGGCACGCCGCGCTCGCCTTGGTCTGTTCAGCCCAAACTCTTCACGATCACATCTGCGAGCAGGATGCGACTTCGCAGCCAGTTCAGATCAATGATGGATCTCGACGACGCAATCAACTACTTTCAGCATGCATCGCGCTGCGGAAGTCACGCATTCGGCCCACTCTCGGCAATTGCACCCGAACGATCGATCTGCAAATAGTCGATGTCCAACGCGTGCCCTTCGCCACCCAGCGTGATCGTGTGATCACCGGAATGCAGCGTCGTGTGGAACGTGGTCACGTGCCAGCCATCATGGTCGCCATGATCATCGCCAGCGTCGATGGCGTGCCCATCGACACGCATCAGCGGCTTCGTGGTGAAGCCAAGGTCCTGCCAACGTACGCGCAACGATTTTGGCCCGGACGTAGCGACATGCACGGTGAAATCGAGCCGACCTTGCGGCCATGCAGCTACACGCGCCTTGCTCCGGTTCGATGCGGTGGAATCACCGATCTGCACGGCCCAGTGGCGCGCAGCGTCTTCCGCCTCGTAACGATCGAAACGGGCCGGAGCGGTGGCATACAGGATGACATTGTCACCCGCTTCAGCCGGTGCCTTGGCCGTGGATGACGAAGTGATGTGCAGCAAGGAGCCATTCTTCTGCAGCAACAACGCCTGGGTCCAGCCCGCATGAATGTTGCCGGTCTGCTTCTGCACCGGCGCCGGCGCCTCCCACCACGGGCCGCGACCAAGATCGTTGTTCCAGTACATCGAGCGGCCGCCGGGATCGCCACCACCGCCGGCACGCTCCGCCAGCACCACGATGACGCCGTCGTGCCCGCCCACGGGTAGCCACTTCACGATCGGTGACGCCGCCGGCCATGCGCCAGCTTCCGTCTGCACTGGCGTGCCGCGCTTGGAGGCATCGCCCCAATCCAGGCCATCCCGACTGAACTTCAGGTAGACGTGACCATTCTGCGGTCCGTCAATGTCCTCGTAACTCATCACGTAACGACCATCCGGCAAACGGTCGACCACGGCCATGCCGGGGCGCTCCACGCCGCCGGGAATCGCCACGTCGACATGCTCTGCTCCCCAGGTTCGACCACCGTCGCGCGAGACCTTGTGCGCCAGAAGTTGGTTGAACCCTTCGGCCTTGTGCTGCTCGCTGGAGTAGTACGCCACCATGCGGCCATCGTCGAGGATATGGATATTCGGCTCCCACACCCCCTTGTTGTCCTTGTCCGACGGATTGCCACCGCCACGCACAATGGAACCGCGGTAATGCCAGCTATGCCCCTGATCTGTGGATGCATAAAGCTGCAAGTCCTCGCTGATCAACCGCCCTTTCGCATTATTGCCGGTGGCATTGGCGGCCAACAGTACGGTGCCAGCCTTCAACGGGCCACTGGCGCGGGGCATCTCGGTGATGTTCGGCTGCCAGCGCAATTGCCAGTGGTGATCGCCATGATGAGGCTGATCCGTAACGTCCTGCATGAATTGCCAGTGCGCACCATCGTCAAGGCTTTGATAGAGCGGGACACCCCCATTCAGGGGGCGCTGCTCGAAAACCAGCAGCAGCCGGCCATTGGCTGATGCATCGGACTGGTGCGACAAGCGCACCACCGAGGGGTAGCCTGTGCCTGCAGCCAGATGCATTCCCGAAGCACCGCTATCGCCGGACGCGGTAGCGGTGCCGGCCATACCCATCATCAATGCCACTACGAACACGCTGTGCTGCATCGCTGATTTCACGAACAACCTCCTGCTGCTTCATTGATGAACTGGCTGCCCCATTACCAGCACCTCCGCCTCGCACCCATTTGAAAGATTCATCGGGTAGGGAGCCGGAATCCTCCGGCCCCCTCCCACACCACCGTACGTGCGGTTCCGCATACGGCGGTTCCTGTCGACCCTACCATCCATGGGGATGGCAGAGCAGTGAGCTTGTTTCGTTCGTCGTGTCGCCTGTCGTCCTATGAACACCTGGATCACCTTCCGGACTACTGGCCCTTCCAGTACTGACCCCAGGCTCCCGACTTTCGTCGGAACTTCTGCCCAAGACGCGCAGAGATCACGCGTGACTTACCACTCGTGACAGGTTCGGCCCTTCAGTCATACCGCACCTACTATGGCCTCTGCTGACTTCTCGCTCCGCCTTGCAGCGTCGCCCTTTCAGGCACGAGGCGAGATCTCCCCGGGTATGACGCACCTGCCTTCCCGCTTATGCCTGTCGGATATACGTCACGTTGTCTGTGCAAGTACCGGGCTTTGGCAATTTTGGCTACCTCACCCCAACGTCCCGCCTCGTATCCGCTTCCTGTTCGTCAGGCCAGCGTTTTGCTTCCGGCTTCCTCCAGACGCCCAGTCACCTGAGATGCCCTTGCCTTCCGCTAATCCTTCCCCTTGCCGGGTGGATAGAGGACTTTCACCTCCAAGCAGGTGCGCCCTGCCGGGCGCACCAAAAAAAGGGGGCGTATATTCCGCCCCCAAATGGGGAGACCTTACAAAGAGATTGAACTGCTTCGCCACCAGCCATGCGCGGGGGAATTTACGGTTGCAGGCGATCCTTGCTTTAACGCGAATACGCTCCATTGCGACTCAGGCGATAAACACGGACATAATCGAAATCCATGGTGAAGCCTGCAGTGTTCTGGGCTGCTATACCAATCTGTGGAGCCGCTCCGGCAGCCTCGCTTTTCAGGTGACGCCAGGTACCACCCTTGGTCCAGGCCTGACCGTCGGGTGAGGTATAAGCCGTGTAGTCCTGATCACCACTCCGTGTTTCATGCATGACAATGCGCAGCCAGGTAGTCGGGCCCACCGGACCCACGCTCTGATGGTCGTAGGTGGGGTATCCCGCGGGGACCGGACCCATCTGTTTGCCAAATTCGGACTGGCGCGTGTCGTATTCGGGAAAGACATCGAGCTTGATGCTGTTCTGATCATCAAAATAAATGAACAGGGCACCCTGCGCGAAGTTGTAGCAGCAGGAGTCGTCAAACGGAACGCTGCTGGTCAGTTTGGTCTCGACCATCCAGTCGCCCTTGGCGGGGGCTGCCTCGCCGAGTATCGATACGCCTTGGGCATCACTGTTTTCGTCGGGACCATGGGTAGCAACCTGGTAGGCGCCTCCCGCAAGCACGTAGCTGTTGTCCGCACCGGGGTGGATGAAGTGCCACTGGTGAGATAGCGTGCCACCATCAAATTCGTCTGACAGTGCGGCGATCTCCTTGCCGGGTTCAACCGCCGGCACCGGCGCATCCGGGATCAAGCGATCAAGCTGCCAAGGCTGTGCCGCAGGAGCTGGTTGCGGGCGTGTAGACGCCCAACGGCCAGCGCGCACCTGCGGCCATCCCTTTATCCATTCGATACGATCAATCAATACCGGACGCCGTGTGAAGCCCGCAAACCCCTTGAAATAGGGATGCTTGCGATTGATCGCGTGGTAGAGCATGTAGTCGTGGCCGGCGTCATCGGTGAACACCATGTTTCCGCCGGGCCCGGCCCACTTGTTGCCATTGGGGGCAATCGCCACCTCGCCACCCGGGTCGAAACTGTTCAACGCCACGCCATTCTGGTCAAGGAACGGCCCTTCCGGGGTGCGGGCACGCCCCACACGAACGCCGTATCCGCTGAGCGGCCCATTGCAGCAACTGGATGTCGAAAGAAATAGGTAGTAGTAACCCGCGTGCTCGAAGAAGCTGCCGCCTTCGAAGTAATTGTCAACGGCAAGTTGCTTTTCACTCGAGGCATCCGAATGCAAGCCATCTGCCGACAGCTTGCGGATACTTATGCCGCCATCAAAACTGCCGTAGGAGATATAGCGTTGCCCGGTGGGACCCTGCACCACATCCGGATCGATCACCGCTCGTCCGGGAGATCCGTTATAGGGATTGTTCTCCGGCGGCAACACCGGCGAGCCACTATCGGTCCAGGGGCCGGCAGGACTGTCGCTGGTAGCTACGCCGATCGCGCTGCCTCCAGCCAATGTGTTCGGCGCGACGTAATAAAGGTAGTACCGGCCGTTGAAATGCTTTACCACCGGAGCCCACAACTGATCCGTTGCGCTGCCGACCCATTGAGGCGTGCGCTGGAAAGCATCGCCAAGATACTTCCAGTGAATCAGGTCAACCGAGCGATATGTCGGGATGAGATGGTTGTTGAGACCACCGCTGCCATTGACGTCGTTCGCATTGAGCGGGTCACCCGTGCAATACAAATACCAGAGATCCCCACCGAAGGACTTCTGCTTGTAAATGGCAGGGTCGGGACAACTGGTTGCCGGCCCTTTTGGCGTATCCAGTTGAAGGGGGTTTTTGTAAGTCCGGGAAAGCAACCCCAATTGCAGCAGATCCTGTGGCGATTCAGCTGAAGCGGTAGCTGACGAAGCCAATAAGGGGTCGAGCACCAGCAACAGTGCCAGACATATTGTCTTGGAAGATGGATGGAAAATTTTCATGGACAACTCCTGACCTTGGATGCGCCATGAAGAGGCGCGCCGGATGGTTCAAATCGCTAAACCCACTACTTCGTCCGCGTGTTTTCAGAACCTTTCTGCCACGGCCACTCCATGTTGAAAGCATTTCCTTGAACAGAAAGCCTCCGTGCCTTTGATGTCACGGACAACCAAAAAGCTTGAGTGGAATGTGCTCGGCCATCGCCCGATAGCCGGCATCGCTCGGATGCAGGTCATCACCACTGTTGAAAGCAGCCTTGAGCCTCTCTGGATGCGCTGGATCGCGCATGAAGGCGTCAAAATCGACCACTCCGTCAAACCCCGCCGAGCGGCGAATCCAGGCGTTGATCTTTTCGCGCGCGGCCTCGCCCTGCGCCGTATAGGTTCGTGTGGTCTGTTCAAACGGCAGCACGGTTCCGCCGAAAACCAGCAAGCCCTTTGCATGTGCCATCGCTATGATTTTTTTCTGTGCCGCAATCACCGGATCGGCCAGAGCCGCAGCTGAGGGGGTGGGCTGATGCCTGGCGCGCGCATCGATTGTCGAGAGCCCAATGTCATTGATGCCACCGAGCAAAAACACATAACGCACCCCGGGAACATCCAGTACATCGTGGCCAACTCGCTGGTCCATCGCATGGCCAAGTCCAAATGTGCCGCGAGATGCAGCCACCTGGTTGCCATCGATGCCCGCATTGAGCACGGGCCGAGAGCACTTTGCCACGTCGAGACGATCCTGCAGTATGTCGGTCCAGCCGGTCATAGCGCTGGACCGATACCCGTTGGTAATGGAATCACCCAAAGCGACCACGGCCTTGGCTGGGGTGGTAGTCGCCACATCGATCCGGGTCAACCAGGCGATGCCCGAGACATTGTCGGCGTCGTTCATCGCTGCGGCATCGGTACGGTCGCCTTGGCCCGAAATAAACTGCATCACGCGGGAATCCGGATGCCAAGTCTGCACTTTGGCAGATCCGGCTACGTACAGGCTCACACCCAGTTGCTCCCCGGCTTGAACCCGTTCGTTGACTGCATCACTGACAAGCTGGCGCCCCGGCGCCAGTACAGCTTGTCGCTTTCCCCCAAACAGTACTTGGCGCAAGCTGTCTTTCGACAACGTGGAGCCCACGGCGAGCCTGCCAATGGACACTGAATCAATCGTCACCGGTGTATCGCCAAAGCGGTTATCCAGCACCAGGCGCAAACGTTCGCCCGCACTCCCCACGCGCACCGTCTCGCGCAAGGTCTGATTCGACACAGAGAGGGCTCGCTGCGGACCGATCACGCTATTCGCGGGTGTCGGCGAACGCAGCATGGCGGCACTCCAGGCGCCCACCCAATGCAGAGTGCCCGATGGCCCGGCCACAGCGCACGCAACTGTCGCAGTTGCCATCAAGGCACCGAAAAGAACGAGACGTGAGACTGGTTTCATGTTCAAGACCTTGTAAATCCAGCCATCACCTGACTGCATTCCGATTCAGCCAAGCGCAACCAATCCTTCCGTCAAAGATTTCAGCACTGGGATCGAATGAGAAGTCAATGTGACTTCGCCTCGACGTCACCCGATGGCAATGAAACCGCTTTGCCGGCCTCCAGGGGTTGACCGAGGCTGGGGGCGCCGCGGCTGTCAAAATGCATCGGCTGCATGCGGATGTCGCGACAGCGGTAAGCAGGATTGCAATCGAGCCGCTCGATGGCGTGATACACGTTCCACCACTGGCGCCCGTCTGGTGACGGCACAAACACCACGGAGCCAGGTCCATAGACCGTGCCGTGATGGTCGAAGATCGGTCCGGACTTGGTCCAGGCCGATGGTTTCAACGGTGAGGCCCCGGGTACGAGTGTCAGCAAACCCACCGCATAATCATCGGAAATCCAGCTCGCGCTGGCCGAATAGGTGATGTACGTGCGCCCGTTGCGGGTGTAGCCGACCGGCCCTTCCTGGATCGGTTTGCCACGCGTTTCCCACGACTCTGTTGGAGTGGAAAGCGCGACTGTGGCCCCGGCGACATGCAAAGGATCGCGCATCTGCGCCAGGCAGATCCGTTGTGGAAAACGCGAGTCCGCGTAATTGGTGCACGACCAGGTTAGGTCGAGCTTTCCGTCGGCGTCTGTGAACACGTCTGGGTCGATGGCCCAGTGCCCGCTCGATTCCGCCAGACGCCCATGCGGATAGCCGGTATCAGCCTCTCTGAACGGGCCTTCCGGCCGCTCGGCCTCGAGCACGTACAGCCGGTGATGGTCGTTGTCACCATCATCGGCCGCGTAATAGATGTACCAACGACCATCGATATGGTGCAGCTCGGGAGCCCATATCTCATGGGCATTCGGTGCATCCGCAGAAGTGTGATTCCAGACGCCAATCCACGGAGCGATCGCCAGTCCGGACAGACTGCGCGAGTGCTTGATGCAGATGTCGGCCACCCCGCAATTGGAGGCCGAGTAGTAATAGACGCCACCGACCTGCGTGACCCAGGGGTCACCACCCGCAAACAACGGATTGGTGAAAGTCGGGCCCTTTGTCGTCGACGCAACCACCGGTAGCGTCAAGATCAACGCGGCAGTCATCCAGGTTGCCACCGACAGGCACCGCCTCCATGCCGGCTTCCGGACGCGCATCTGCCCACCACGAGATCGTGGCTGTTTCAGAAGGAAGACAGGCAGATGCATGTCAGGAGCGCCCGATCAGAACTTCATGCGCACGCCCAAGCCCACGGACCGGTCCTGGTAACGATAATCCTGTGGCAGGATCGTGCCCGGCCCCGCGAAGGACTGGAAGTGAGCGTTGGTCAGGTTGGTGGCATTCAGCACCACGGTCAGGTTTTTGCTGATGTCGTAGCTGAGCGAAAGATCAAGCATATTGGCCGGCTTGTCGTACATCTGCGCATTGTTGCCAATGACGCTGGAGGCTGCCAGGAAGAATTCCGGATAGCGGCTGCGATAGTCGTATGCCAACCGTGCAGAGAACCCGTACTTCTCGTACATCAACACCAGGTTGTAATTGTTCTTCGAAACGTTCTGGAACGATGTGGTGATGTATCCCGTGCCATCGATCGCCGGCGTCTTGAGCGAGCTGTCGATATAAGTGTAGTTGGCCTGAAAGCCCAACCCGCTCCACGCACCCGGAAGAAAAGTAAAGAACTGTTGATAAGCCAGCTCGACACCGTCCAGATGTCCGGCACCGGAACTCTTCGGCCCCGAAATCAGATACTCGGTGCCGTTGATGGTTTCCTCTGCCGAGTAGTTTTCGATGTACCCGGAAATGTCGTGATAGAACACGCCGCCGGTCAACGAGCTGGCCTCGCCGAAATACCATTCCAGCGTGGCGTCATAGCTGTTGGACTTGGTCGGCTTGAGGTTCGGATTGCCGCCACCTCCCGTAGCAATGGTGTTGGCCGTGGCCGGGCTCAGGGTCAAGGATGGATTCAGGCTGCCGAAAGCCGGATAGCTGATCGTCTTGCCGGCCGACAGCCTCATCTGCAAGTCGTTGGTGAAATGCAGGTTGAAGGTTGCGTTCGGCAGCCACTGCGTTGCGCTCGTGTTGAGGCCGATCGGCGAATACACGTTGGAGGCAGTGTCGTAGGTGTAGGCACCCAGGTTGCGCTTGATCTTTTCGGCCCGCATGCCAACCACGCCGTCGAACGGAATACCGAACAATTCGTTGCCGTAATTGATCTGCGCATAGGCCGAGTATTTCTTCTCGGTGATGTCGAAATACTGCCCCTGCTGTGCCGGCAGCTTGCCGTCGGCCACGCCGTAGTATTCGCGCAAGGCATTCTGATTTTTCATCAGGTAGTTGTAGCAACCGCTGAGCGCGCCGCCAGGCACCGAAGAGTCGGTGGGAATCGGGCAGAAGTAGTTCGAACCGAACAGATTGAAGACATTATTGGTCGGATTCGGAGCCCCATTCGGTAGATAGGCTCCACCCGGAGGTGCCTGGTCATAGAACGCACCCTCGGCGGTAGCCTTGGTATTCGCATAGCGCAAACCGAAGTCGATCGAACTGACGAGGTCTCCACCGAAGTAATAGTTGCCATCCCCGCGCCACGCCCATTCCGTGGCCTTGTTGTTGCTCCACTGCTGATAAAGGCCGTTGAGGTAGTAATTCTTCGGATTCGACTGTGGATTGCCGACCAAGCCCCACGTATCGGGGTAGTTGTAATAAGTCGTCAGCGGCGTGTTGTGGCTCTCTCTCGATTCGTGTGGTTGACCTTTACCCGACCACCTGTTGAGCCGCATGCGTCCACGGGTTTTTCGGCAG
>NZ_JBGBPX010000021.1:0-56889 GCF_041107475.1 Rhodanobacter sp. FW021-MT20
TTCCGGCGAAGGCCGGAATCCAGTGACTGTGTGGCTTGAGCAAGCGTGGTCGTCACTGGATCCCGGCCTTCGCCGGGCTGACGAGCACGATAGGTTATCGCCTGCCGATGTGGAGTCACCTCCTTGCCGCATTCCGGGCAAACATCGCCACGCCTTCGTTCCTCGGAGCCATGCCCGGGTTATTCCGGACAGCAGTGAGCTTTCGCTGGGATGACGGCAATCGATGGGCCGATGGCGCCGAAGTTCGAGTCCCGTGCGAAAGGAATGGCGAGCGGAAGGCCTGGCCTCGGATCACCTCCTCCGTTGACAGCCCGCCTCGGCCGGGCTAGCTTTCTGCTTCTCTCCGACACCAGCGAAAAGGTGACCCGCAGCCATCTGCCGGTCGAGCGTGCGACATGGACACTAGCCGATTCCCCAGCTGATTCCGGTGCCAGGCCTGAGCTTGTCGAAGGGCGCTGTGCGCCCTTTTTTGTTGGCCGGCTTCGGCCGCCTTTTCCCCGTTCGTCCGCCCGTGCAGGGCGATGCAGCAGACCAGACCGACATGATCCAGATTACGCTACCCGACGGCAGCAAGAGGCCGTTTGATCACCCCGTTTCCGTGCAGGACGTGGCCGCTTCCATCGGCGCCGGCCTGGCCAAGGCCACCCTGGCCGGCAAGGTCGACGGCAAGCTGGTGGACGCCAGTTTCCCGATCGAGCACGACGCCAGCCTGCAGATCATCACCGAGAAGAGCCCCGAGGCGCTGGAGATCCTGCGCCATTCCACCGCGCACCTGATGGGGCAGGCCGTACAGCGGCTGTTCCCGGGCGCACAGGTCACCATCGGCCCGGTGATCGACAACGGCTTCTACTACGACTTCGCTTACGAGCGCCCGTTCACGCCCGATGATCTGCCGAAGATCGAGGCGGAGATGCACAAGATCGTCGAGGAGAAGCTGCCGCTGACGCGCAGCGTGAAGTCGCGCGACGAGGCGGTGGCGTTCTTTCGTGGCCTGGGCGAGACCTACAAGGCCGAGATCATCGAAGGCATTCCGGCCGACCAGGATCTGTCGCTGTATACGCAGGGCGAGTTCACCGATCTGTGCCGTGGCCCGCACGTGCCGAACACCGGCAAGCTGCATTCGTTCAAGCTGATGAAGGTGGCCGGCGCCTATTGGCGCGGCGATTCGAACAACGCGATGCTGACCCGCATCTACGGCACGGCATGGCTCAACGACAAGGACCTGAAGGCCTACCTGTTCCAGTTGGAGGAGGCTGAGAAGCGCGACCATCGCAAGATCGGCAAGCAGCTTGACCTGTTCCATCAGCAGGAAGAAAGCCCAGGCATGGTGTTCTGGCACCCGAACGGCTGGGCGATTTGGCAGCAGGTCGAGCAGTACATGCGCGGCGTGTATCGCAAGAGTGGCTACCAGGAAGTCCGTTGCCCGCAGGTGCTGGACGTGTCGCTGTGGAAGAAGTCCGGTCATTGGGACAACTACCAGGAGAACATGTTCTTCACCGAGTCGGAGAAGCACACGTTCGCGTTGAAGCCGATGAATTGCCCGGGCCACGTGCAGGTGTTCAACACCGGCCTGCACAGCTACCGCGAGCTGCCGATCCGCTACGGTGAATTCGGTGGCTGCCATCGCAACGAGCCATCCGGCGCGCTGCACGGCATCATGCGCGTGCGTGCGTTCACCCAGGACGACGGCCACATCTTTTGCACCCCCGAGCAGATCCAGTCGGAAGTGACGGCGTTCCACGCGCAGGCGATGCAGGTCTATGCCGATTTCGGCTTCGAGAACATCGACGTGGCGCTGGCGCTGCGTCCGGAAAAGCGCATCGGTGACGATGGCGTGTGGGATCGCGCCGAAGCCGCGTTGCGCGGCGCGTTGTCGGCGGCCGGCGTGAAATGGACCGAGCTGCCGGGCGAGGGCGCGTTCTACGGTCCCAAGATCGAGTACCACATGCATGACTCCATCGGCCGCGACTGGCAGGTCGGCACCATGCAGGTCGATTTCATGATGCCCGAGCGCCTGGGCGCCGAATACGTCGACGAACATTCGCAGAAAAAGCATCCGGTGATGCTGCATCGGGCCATCGTGGGCTCGATGGAGCGCTTCATCGGCATCCTGATCGAGCATCACGCCGGCCTGCTGCCGACCTGGCTGGCCCCGGTGCAGGCGGTGGTCCTCAATATCACCGATGCGCAGGCCGATTACGTCAGGCAGGTGACGCAAGCCCTTGTCGACAAAGGTTTCCGGGTACAATCGGATTTGCGCAACGAGAAAGTCGGCTATAAAATCCGCGAACATACGATGCAGAAAGTGCCTTATCTGCTCGTGGTCGGTGACCGCGAGAAGGAGAATGGCGCGATTTCCGTACGTACCCGTTCAGGCGAGGATCTGGGCAGCATGCCGCTGGCCAGCTTCATCGAGCGACTGGAAACCGACACGCGGCGTTGATGCCGCAGCGGTCATGATTCAAGCGGTGCAGGATGCGCCGCACGCGGATCGGGCTTGCCCGATCCGTCGGAGCCGATTCCGGGCATATGCCGGAATCGGCTAGCCGAAAGGGCGCAGGAACGCGTTTTCTCGGCATTCTGTCAACACTTCTGGAGGATCGTGGTATCGCTACCACCGACAACAAGGGCAATCGTCGTAACCAAGATATCCGCGTGCCGCGTGTACGTGTGATTGGCGCAGACTCGGAACAGTTGGGCATTCTCACCCGTGACGAGGCGCTGGCACTGGCACAGGAAGCCGGCATGGATCTGGTCGAGATCCAGCCCAATGGCGACCCGCCGGTCTGCCGCATCATGGATTACGGCAAGTTCAAGTTCGAAGCCCAGAAGAAGGCGCAGGCCGCCAAGAAGAAGCAGAAGCAGGTCGAGATCAAGGAAGTGAAGTTCCGTCCGGTCACGGACGTGGGCGACTACCAGATCAAGCTCCGCAACATGCTGCGATTCCTGGAAGAGGGCGACAAGGTCAAGGTCACCATCCGTTTCCGCGGTCGCGAGATGTCGCACCAGGATCTGGGCCAGAACCTGGCCAAGAAGATCCAGGAAGACGTGGGCGATAACGGCCAGGTCGAGTCGTGGCCCCGGCTGGAAGGCCGGCAGATGGTCATGATGATCGGCCCCAAGAAGAAACAGTGACGCAAACGGCGGCCTTCAGGGCCGCCGTTTCGTATGGCCGGCAGTGCCTGCTCGAAGGCTGAGGCGGGCGGGCTGCAGGGCCTGCCTTGGGCTGTGCTTTCGCGAACACCCGCTCCTCACCTCAGCTCTCTCCCCCATGGTGGGAGGGAGTAGGGCGCGCGGGCTGGCGTGAGGCTGGTTTCTTCCGTATAATCACCCGTTCGACCCGCCAGGATGGGTCGTGCACCGATGTCGGCAGGAAGGAAAGCGTGGCTCCCGGGTCACCGCCGAATCCGTCAGAAACCGGGGTTCATCCCCACTCATGGAGCATCACCATGCCCAAGATCAAGACCAACCGGGCGGCGGCGAAGCGTTTTCGCAAGACCGCTTCCGGCAAGATCAAGTGCGGACACGCGTTCAAGTCGCACATCCTTACCAAGAAGTCGACCAAGCTGAAGCGTGGTCTTCGTGCCCCGAACCACCTCAAGGCGTGTGACGCCCCGGGTGTGGCTCGCATGCTGCCGTACTTGTAAGGAGATAGACCATGGCTCGTGTAAAGCGTGGCGTCACCGCCCGTCGTCGTCACAAGAAGATCATCGGCCGCGCGAAGGGCTACTACAACGCCCGTCGCAAGGTCTTCCGCGTCGCCAACCAGGCCGTCATCAAGGCCGGTCAGTACGCCTATATCGGTCGCAAGCAGAAGAAGCGTCAGTTCCGCGCGCTGTGGATCGTGCGTATCAACGCTGCCGCCCGTCAGTTCGGTCTGTCGTACAGCCGCCTGATCAATGGCCTGAGCAAGGCCGGTATCACCGTCGACCGCAAGGTTCTCGCTGATATCGCCGTGAACGACATCAAGGCGTTTGGCGCCATCGCCGAGAAAGCGAAGGCCAGTCTGGCCGCTTGATCGTCGGGCGCTACGGCGCCAGCACGATATGATGTAAAGCAAGCGGGGAGAAGGCCAACGCCTTCTCCCCGTTTTTATTTGATAACGTCGCTTTTCGCGTTGGCCTCCTCTTCCCCGTCTCTTGTTGAATCCGGGGGAGAGGATTGAGGTGAGGGGTGGGTGCTCGCGACAACCTGCACCGAAAGCACGCTTCACTCCCGACGCCAACGCAAGAGCGCCCCTCACCCCAACCCTCTCCCCGGAGGGGAGAGGGAGCTGACAGCCAAAGCGGAACTCGCACCGATGGACGATCTGGATAGCCACATCAGCCAAGCCTTGGCTGACATAGAGAACGCAGCCTCACTCGATGCGCTCGACGCCCTGCGCGTGGGCCTGCTGGGCAAGAGCGGTATCGTCACCGCCGCTCTGAAAGCGCTCGGTGCGTTGGCGCCGGATGAACGCAAGGCGCGCGGTGCCGAAGTAAACCGGGTCAAGGATCGTCTTGCCGAGGCCCTCGCCACGCGCAAGGCAACGCTGGAGCAAGCCGAGCTGGACCGCCGGTTGGCTTCCGAAACGATTGATGTCTCGCTGCCTGGTCGCGATGGCGAGCGCGGCGGCATCCATCCGATCACCCGCGCGCTGGAGCGCATCGCATCGATCTTCGCGCGGCTCGGCTACCAGCGTGTCGACGGCCCGGAAATCGAGGACGACTGGCACAACTTCGAGGCGCTGAACTTCCCGCCGCACCATCCGGCGCGCGCCATGCACGACACCTTCTATTTCGGTGACGGGCGCCTGCTGCGCACGCATACCTCGCCGGTGCAGATCCGTTCGATGAAGGGACGCCAGCCGCCGATCCGCATCATCGCGCCGGGCAAGGTCTACCGCAGCGACTCGGACCAGACCCACTCGCCGATGTTCCACCAGATCGAGGGCCTGCTGGTCGACGAGACCTCGAGCTTCGCCGACCTCAAGGGCACGCTGGCCGAGTTCGTGCGCGCGTTTTTCGAGCGCGATTTCGAGATGCGGCTGCGCCCCAGCCATTTCCCGTTTACCGAGCCGTCGGCCGAAGTGGACATCCGTTGGGAGGCCGAGGACGGCAGCTCGCGCTGGCTCGAGGTGCTGGGCTGCGGCATGGTGCATCCGAACGTGCTGAAGAATTGCGGCATCGATCCCGAGCGCTATACCGGCTTCGCTTTCGGCTTGGGGGTGGAGCGCTTTGCCATGCTCCGCTATGGCGTTTCCGACCTGCGCGCGTTCTTCGAGAACGACCTGCGCTTCCTCAAGCAGTTCGCATAAGCCGGCAAGGAAAACCTCGATGAAATTCTCCGAAAACTGGCTGCGCGAACTGGTCGAGATCAAGGCCGATCGTGCCCAACTGGCCTATGCGCTGACCATGGCCGGGCTGGAAGTGGAAGAACTCACGCCGCTGGGCGAGAGCCTGGACGGCGTGGTGGTGGCCGAGATCGTGGCCGCTGAAAAGCATCCGCAGGCCGATCGTCTGCAGGTGTGCAAGATCGATGCGGGGCAGGGCGAGCCGTTGCAGATCGTCTGCGGCGCGCCGAACGCACGCGTGGGCATCAAGGTGCCGCTGGCCACGGTGGGCGCCAGCTTGCCGGGCGGGATTGCGATCAAGGCTGCAAAGCTGCGCGGCGTGGAATCGTTCGGCATGCTGTGTTCGGCGAAAGAGCTGGGCATCGACAACGATGCTTCCGGCCTGCTCGAATTGCCGGCGGATGCGCCGGTCGGCCAGTCGTTGGCCGCTTACCTGGGGCTGCCCGACGCCAGTATCGAGCTGAATCTCACGCCCAACCGCCCGGATTGCCTGGGCATGCTGGGTCTGGCCCACGACGTTGCCGCGCTGTTCGACAGCCATGTGAAGGTGGGCGAGCAGCCTGCCGTCGCGGTGACCGGCCACGCGCAGCGCGGCATTCGCCTGGAAGCCGGCAAGGATGCGCCGCGTTACCTGGGGCGCATCATCGAAGGTATCGACCCCGCCGCGCGCACGCCGTTGTGGCTGGCCGAGCGCCTGCGCCGTGCCGGCCTGCGTCCGATCAGTGCCGTAGTCGACGTCACCAATTACGTGATGCTGGAGCTGGGTCAGCCGCTGCACGCCTTCGACAACGACAAGCTCGATGGCGACATCGTGGTGCGTCATGCGCGTGCGGGCGAGACGCTGAAGATCCTCGACGGCAGTGTAGCGAAGCTCGACCCGGGTTTCGTGCTGATCGCCGACCAGAAGACGGCGCTGGCCGTGGCTGGCGTGATGGGCGGATACGATTCGCGGGTGACCGACGCCACCCGCAACATCTTCCTGGAAGCCGCGCATTTCGCGCCAGCCGCGATCATGGGCCGTGCGCGCAAGCTCGGGCTGCATACGGATGCGTCGCATCGCTTCGAGCGCGGCGTCGATCCCGGACTGCCGCGTCGCGCGCTGGAGCGGGCCAGCGAGCTGTTGCTGTCCATCGCCGGTGGCAACGCCGGGCCGATATCGATGGCCGAGAACCTGGCCGACTTGCCGCCACCCGCGCCGGTCGCGCTGCGCAGCGCGCGGCTGGCCCGCGTATTGGGCGTGGCCGTGCCCGATGCCGAGGTGGCGCGCATCTTCACCGCGCTGGGCATGCAGGTCACGACGACGGCCGAGGGCTGGCAGGTCGTGGCGCCGAGCAGCCGTTTCGACATCGTGCGCGAGGAAGACCTGATCGAGGAAGTGGCGCGGATCTTCGGCTACGACAATATCCCCACGGCCACGCCGGCCGGCGCGCTGACCCTGGCAGTCGAGCCCGAGGCACGCATTGGCGAACTGGCTCTGCGCGAGCAACTGGCGGCGCGCGGCTATTACGAGGCCGTGAACCTGTCCTTCGTGCCGGCCGAGCTGCTGGCGCGTTGGGGTTTCGACGACGGACTGGTGGCGTTGGCCAATCCGTTGTCGGCGGACCTGGCAGTGATGCGTCCCGCCTTGCTGCCGGGCCTGGTCGAGTCGCTGCGGCACAATCGTGCGCGGCAGCAGGAGCGCGTGCGTCTGTTCGAAGTTGCGCGGGTGTTCGCGGCGGGCGATCCGCCCCTCGAGACGCCGAGCCTGGCCATCGTCGCCAGCGGCACCGCGCGCGCCGAGCAGTGGGGCGAGCCGTCGCGCGCGCTCGACTTCTACGACCTCAAGGGTGATCTGGATGCCATGATCGCGTGGGGCGGCGAGCCACGGCGCTGGAGCCTGCAGACCGACGAGTTGCCGGGCTGGCTGCATCCTGGTCGCAGTGCACGCGTGTTGCGCGACGGCGTGACGGTGGGTCATCTCGGTGCGCTGCATCCACAACTGGCCAAGGCGCTGGACCTGGGGCCGGACGTGCATGTGCTGGAGGTGGCCCTGGAGCCATTGCTGGCCCGTCGCATGCCGCAGGCAAGGGCGGTGCCGAGGCACCCGTCGGTGCGTCGCGACATTGCCGTGGAGCTGCCTGAACAGGTGAGCTGGTCACGGATCGAGCAGACCGTTCGGGGCACGCTGGGCGAGCTGCTCAAGGAAGTGCGCCTGTTCGACCGTTACAGCGGCAAGGGCGTCGAAAACGGGCGCAAGAGTGTCGCTATGGGCTTGATTTTACAGGACGCTTCACGCACCCTTACCGACGACGATGCAGATCGTTGCGTGCGCGATGCAGTCGCGGCGCTGGAGAAAACATGCATGGCACGGTTGCGAGGATAAGATGGCGCTGACCAAGGCGGAGATGGCCGAGCGCCTGTTTCTCGAGGTGGGCCTGAACAAGCGGGAAGCCAAGGAATTCGTGGACGCCTATTTCGAGGTGGTGCGCGAGGCTCTTGAGCACGGCGAGCAGGTGAAGCTGTCCGGTTTCGGCAACTTCGACCTGCGTCAGAAGAACCAGCGTCCGGGGCGCAACCCCAAGACTGGCGAGGAGATCCCCATCTCCGCCCGTCGCGTGGTAACGTTCCGACCCGGGCAGAAACTCAAGGTGAGAGTCGAAAGCTATGCTGGACCAAGGGAATAACACCGAGCTGCCTGCCATCCCGGCAAAACGCTACTTCACCATCGGCGAAGTCAGCGAATTGTGCGGCGTGAAGCCGCACGTGCTGCGCTACTGGGAACAGGAATTCCCGGCGCTGAATCCCGTCAAGCGCCGCGGCAATCGCCGCTACTACCAGCGCCACGACGTGCTGATGATCCGCCAGATCCGTTCGCTGCTGTACGACGAGGGTTTCACCATCACCGGCGCCCGCGCCCGGCTGGAAGGCCCGCAGGCGCGCGTGGAAGCGAGCATGTCGCACCAGATCGTGCGCCAGGTGCGCATGGAACTGGAAGAAGTGCTGGGCCTGCTGCGTCGCTGAGCGACGCGATCGACGCGGAGTCTTCCGCAAGTGTTTCGCGAGCTGCTAAACTCGCCAGCTCGCCGTGTTTCGTCGGGGCGTAGCGCAGCCTGGTAGCGCATCTGCCTGGGGGGCAGAGGGTCGTCGGTTCGAATCCGGCCGCCCCGACCAATTCGGTGTTGTCAGACAACCTGGAATGTCACACGAACCGCGCCTTGGCGCGGTTTTTTGTCATGGGTCTGTCAGGCACTTTATGGCTATCCCCTGGATCGAGCCGGATCGTTCGGCTGACATGCCGGGCGGGACTTCCGTCGTTCGTCATGACGGGAAAGTCGCGAACGCGTGACCTGCCATCCCAACGGCTGCCGCGTTGTCGTAAGCCCGGCATTGGCGCCCTTGTCGCGGCCGGGCCGAGTACCTGAAACACTCGTGTATTTGCGGAGGGCGTGCTCGGTCACGCCTGGCTTGGCGTGTACAGCGAATTCCAGGTCATCAATGTCAGGGCGTCGACCAGCGCGTTGAATTGGGCCGGCGTGCAGTGGCCCCGTCGAACGCCATTACCTGCCGGGTATTGCAGCGCTGAACCTGGTTCTGCATGACGCGCTGGCCGGCGGTGGTCCGGCATCGCCGCGCATGGATCCGCTGGGCAAGGGCATGGCACAGATGCTGCTCGACTTGACGATCAAGGTGCCGCAGTCGATCGCAGCCGAGCTTTAGGACGCCCGGAAAGGAAGGCGCGAGAGCGCTTGGGTGCCCATGCTGCCGCAGCGCGCGTTTCAGCGCGCTGCGGCTGGTCACTCTCGATGATCAGTACAGTACGCGGCTGCGCAGCGTGCCCGGGATGGTGGCGAGCTTTGCCTTGAGCTCGTCGGCCTGATCCTCGCCGGCACTGACGTCGATCACCACGTAGCCCACTTCCGCGTCCGTCTGCAGGAACTGCGCATCGATGTTGATGTTGCCGGCGGAGAACAGTTCGTTGATGCGCGACAACACGCCCGGCACGTTCTTGTGGATGTGCAGCAGGCGGCGGCTCTTCGGGTGTTCGGGCAGCGATACCTCGGGGAAATTCACCGCCGACAAGGTGGAGCCGTTGTCGCTGTAACGCACCAGCTTGCTGGCCACTTCGATGCCGATGTTGTCCTGCGCCTCCAGCGTGCTGCCGCCGATGTGCGGGGTGAGGATCGCGTTGTCCAGGCCAACCAGTGGCGACACGAACGGGTCGTCGTTGCTTTTGGGTTCGGTCGGGAACACATCCACCGCGGCGCCGGCCAGGTGCTCGGAACGCAGCGCTTCGGCGAGTGCCTCGATGTCGACCACGCTGCCGCGAGAGGCGTTGATCAGCACTGCGCCCTTGCGCATGGCGGCGATTTCCCGTGCGCCGAACATCATCTTGGTGGACGGCGTTTCGGGGACGTGCAAGGTCACCACGTCGGAACGCTGCAGCAGGTCCTGCAGGCTGGCGGCGGCGCGGGCGTTGCCCATCGACAGCTTGGTTTCCACGTCATGGAAGATCACGTGCATGCCCATGCTTTCGGCCAGCACGCCGACCTGGGTGCCGATATGGCCGTAACCGATGATGCCCAGCACCTTGTCGCGCGCCTCGTAGCTGCCGTTGGCCGACTTGGCCCAGCCACCGCGATGGCATTGCATGCTCTTCTGCGGAATGCCGCGCAGCAGCATGATGGCTTCGGCGATCACCAGTTCGGCCACGCTGCGGGTGTTGGAGTAGGGCGCATTGAATACCGGAACACCAAGCCGCTCGGCCGTGCCCAGGTCGACCTGGTTGGTGCCGATGCAGAAGCAGCCCACCGCAATCAGCCGGCGCGCATGTTCCAGCACTTCGGCGGTCAACTGGGTGCGTGAGCGGAGCCCGACAATATGCGCCTCGGCGATGCGCTCCTTCAGCTCGTTTTCCGGCAGCGATTTCTTGTGGTACTCGATCTGGCTGTAGCCGGCACGCTGGAAGACATCCACTGCGGTCTGGCTTACGCCTTCCAGCAGCAATACCCGGATGTCTTGCTTGGGAAACGAGGTCTTCATGGCGGTTCCTTGGCGAACGAGACCTACACTATGCCAGAAATGTGGCGCTGCAACACTGGACGTTTGGACATCCAAATGGCAGTCTGGTCATAACGACGATGGAGTAGCCATGACCACCCCCTTGACCGACCTTGCCCGCCGCCTGCCCGGATTGCGCCTGCTCACCGATGCCGGCGACCTGGAGCACTACGGCCGCGACTGGACTCGCCGCTGGACGCCCGCGCCGCTGGCGATCGCCTTGCCGGCGACCATCGAGGAGGTGCAGGGCATCATGCGCTGGGCCAACGAGCACCACGTGGCAGTCGTGCCTTCGGGCGGCCGTACCGGGCTTTCCGGTGGTGCGGTGGCGGCGAATGGCGAGCTGGTGTTGAGCCTGGCGCGGATGAACCGCGTGCTGGGTTTCGATGCCGTGGACCGGACCCTCACGGTGCAACCGGGCATTGCGCTGGAAGCCGTGCACACCGCCGCCCGCGAGCACGGGCTGATTTACCCGGTGGATTTTGCCTCGCGCGGCTCCTGCTCGATCGGCGGCAACATTGCCACCAATGCCGGCGGCATCCGGGTGATCCGCTACGGCAATACGCGCGAGTGGATCGCCGGGCTCAAGGTGGTGGCCGGCAATGGCGAGCTGCTGGAACTCAACCGTGGCCTGGTCAAGAACTCCAGCGGCTACGACTTCCGCCACCTCCTGATCGGCTCGGAAGGTACGCTGGGCATCGTGGTGGAGGCGACGCTGAAGCTCACCAATCCGCCGCCGTCGTCGCAGGTGATGCTGTTGGCGTTGCTGGACCTGGATGCGCTGACGCAGGTATTTGCGGCATTCCGCGCGAAGCTTTCGTTGCAGGCCTTCGAGTTCTTCACCGATGTGGCGTTGAAGCATGTGCTGGCGAACGGTGCACAGCGCGCCATCGATGGCGAGCATCCGTATTACGTGGTCACCGAGTTCGATGCCGTCGACGAGGCGTCGCAGGAACGTGCGCTGGAAGTCTTCGGCCATTGCGTGGAAAAGGGCTGGGTCAGTGATGGCGTGGTCGCGCAGAGCGAGGCGCAGGCCGCCGCGTTGTGGCGCCTGCGCGAAGGCATCACCGAGAGCCTGGTGCCGTACAAACCCTACAAGAACGATGTGTCGCTGCGCATCGGCGAGGTGCCGGCGTTCCTGCGCGTGATGCCGGCACGATTGGCGCAGGAGTACCCGCAGCTCGAAGTGGTGTGGTACGGCCATATCGGCGACGGCAACCTGCACATCAACGTGCTGAAGCCTGCCGACATGGCTGACGCGGATTTCATCGCACAGTGCGAGCGGGCGACCAAGCTGCTGGCGGCCACGCTGAAGGAGCATGGCGGCAGCATCTCGGCCGAGCACGGCATCGGCCTGGTCAAGCGGCCGTACCTGGAAAGCACCCGCAGCGTGGCGGAAATCGCGCTGATGCGCGGCGTGCGCAAGGTGTTCGATCCTAACGGCATCCTCAATCCGGGCAAGGTGTTCGTCGACGCGTAGCCGCCTGCGTAGCCGTCTGCGTTGCCACCACGGTGCGACTCGATGCTTCGAGGTCGAGCATTGCCATTCCAGCGCAAGCTGGAACCGGGGGCTCTGACTCCGTGGTGCAAGGCACTGGATTCCAGCTTTCGCTGGAATGACGAGCAGGAAAATCGTGCGACTCGCCCGCAGATTGTGCCTGTCACGCGCCAAGCCGGGAGGCGGGAACGGGCGTGATAATCTTTGCGGCCACAGTCATCGCCGCAGAGGTTGCGCCATGTCGCAGGACCGCCGTTCGTTTTACCCCGAGATCGAGCCGTATGACCGCGGCATGCTCAAGGTCTCGGAACTGCACACGCTGTACTACGAGCAGAGCGGCAATCCGGACGGCAAGCCGGTGGTGTTCCTGCACGGTGGCCCAGGCGGCGGCACCAACCCGAAGTGCCGGCGTTTCTTCGACCCGAAGGTCTATCGCATCGTGCTGTTCGACCAGCGCGGCTGCGGCCAGTCCACGCCCCATGCGGAGCTTCGCGAGAACACCACCTGGGATCTGGTGGCCGACATCGAGCGCGTGCGCGAGCACCTGGGCATCGATCGCTGGCAGGTGTTCGGCGGTTCATGGGGCTCCACCCTGGCGCTTGCTTATGCGCAGAGCCATCCGGACAAGGTCACCGAGCTGGTGTTGCGCGGCATCTTCATGCTGCGTCGCTGGGAACTGGAATGGTTCTACCAGAAGGGCGCCGATGCGTTGTATCCGGATGCGTGGGAAACCTTCCTGAACGCGATTCCGGAAGTGGAGCGCGGCGACCTGATGAGTGCCTACCATCGCCGCCTGACCAGCGACGATCCGGCGGTGCGCGTCGCTGCGGCGCGGGCCTGGTCGGTGTGGGAAGGCTCGACCAGCTACCTGTACCAGGATCCGGCCAGCATCGGCTCGCATGACGAGGACGCGTTCGCGCTGGCCTTTGCCCGTATCGAATGCCATTACTTCGTCAACGGCGGTTTCTTCGAGCAGGCCGACCAGTTGCTGCGCAACGTGGATCGCATCCGCAAGATTCCCGCGGTGATCGTGCAGGGCCGTTACGACGTGGTGTGTCCGCTGCGCAGCGCGTGGGACCTGCATCGCGCGTGGCCGGAAGCAGACCTGCGCATCGTGCAGGACGCCGGCCATTCGGCGTTCGAGCCGGGCAACCTGCATGAATTGATCGAGGCGACGGATCGCTTCGGGCGGTGATGGGTTCAATCAGTCGCGGATAGTTGCTTGGTGCCGAAGATCTTGTCACCGGCATCGCCAAGGCCGGGCAGAATGTAGCCCTGCTCGTTGAGCCGTTCGTCGATCGAGGCGGTGTAGATCTCGATATCCGGGTGCGCCGCTTCGATGCGTTTGAGGCCTTCCGGTGCGGCGACCAGGAACAGGCCCTTGATGCGTGTGCAGCCGGCGGCCTTGAGCATGTCGACGGTGGCGATCAGGGTGCCGGCGGTGGCCAGCATCGGATCGACGATCAGCGCGATGCGTTCGTCCATGCGGCCGGTGAGTTTTTCGTAGTAGGCGACGGGTTGCAGCGTGTGTTCGTCGCGCTGCAGTCCGACCACGCCGACCTTGGCCGACGGGATCAACTCCAGCACGCCGGGCAGCATGCCGATGCCGGCGCGCAGGATCGGCACGATGGTGATCTTCTTGCCCTTGATGCGCTGCACGTCCACCGGGCCGGCCCAGCCTTCGATGGTCTGCTCGACCAGCTCAAGATCCTGGGTGGCTTCGTAGGTCAGCAGCGAGGCCACTTCCGAAGCCAGCTCGCGGAATTCCTTGGTGCTGATGCCGGCGCGGCGCATCAGGCCGAGCTTGTGGCGGATCAGTGGGTGGCGGACTTCGACGATTTTCATGGGCGGCTCGCATGCGTGGCTGCCCCAAAGCATAGCCGCAAAGAAAAGGGCGCCGCCAAGCTGGCGACGCCCTGGTGCTCATGACAGGCGGGCTCAGTGGCCCTTGAGGCAGCTGCTCATGAAGGTCTTGCGATCGGCACCCTTGAGCGCCTTGGTCTTGGCTTCGGCGTTACAGGTCTTCATCTTTTCGCGCTGGGCCATCTTGGCGCTGGACGCGGCCGGCTTGGCGGCGGGTGCGGCCGCCGCGCTGGTCGAGGCCGTGCTCTTGCCCTTCAGGCAGGCACTCATGAACGCCTTGTGCTCGGCCCCCTTCTTGCCCTTGGACTGGTGGCTGCAATCGGCCATGCGTTGCTGCTGCGGGGTGAGTGTCTTGGTGGCCGGAGCGGCGTAGGCGGTAACAGTGGCGAGTGCCAGCACGGCACTGGCGGCAAACAGGCTGAGTCGCATGGTCATGGTGCTTCCTCCTGAAGATGGACCGGCGGGTGCCGGCCGTCGCAGTTTATGCCTGTGCGATGGGCCAGCGGAAGCGGTCTTGTACGGGATCTGCGACCCATGTTCAGGAAGCGGAAACGTCGACGGCCCGGAGCATGGGCTCCGGGCCGCCGGTGGTTTGCCCGAGGGTGTCAGGCAGCCTTGCTTTCGGCCTTGCGCGGACCTTCCAGCAGGGCGTGGCGCACGTGGGCGACGATCAGGTCGACCTCGGCACTGGTGACGTTGAAGTGCGGGGTGAAACGCAGCGAATTGGCGCCGCCGTGGATCACGCCCACGCCGTGCTCGCGCAGGTACTCCTCGGTGGAGCCGGCGCCGTAGCACTTGAACTGCGGGGCCAGCTCGCACGAGAACAGCAGGCCGGTGCCCTGCACCTTGGTGATCAGGCCGCCCAGTTCGTCCTTCAGCGTGTTGAGCTTGTCGACGAACTCCTTGCCACGGGCACGGATGTTGGCGCGCACTTCATCGGAAAGCTGGTCGAGCGTGGCCAGCGCCACGTCCAGCGCGCGCGGGTTGGCGGTCATCGTGTTGCCGTAGATGCCCTTGCGGTACAGCGCGGCGGTGCGTTCGCTCACGGCCAGCACCGACAGCGGATACTGGCCGGCGTTGAGCGCCTTGGAGAAGGTTTCCATGTCCGGCGCGGGCAGCTTCTCGAAGCCGGGGTAGTCGGTGATCGACAGCACGCCGTGCGCGCGCAGGCCGGCCTGGATCGAATCCACCAGCAGCAGCGAGCCGTGTGCCTCGGTGAGCCTGCGCGCCGCTTCGTAGAACGCCGGCGTCACCGCGCGACCCGGGTCGCCTTCGCCCATCACCGGCTCCAGGAACATCGCCTCGATGAACCAGCCGTGCTTGTCGGCATCGGCGAACACGGCTTCGAGCTGGGCCACGTTGTAGGGCTCGACGGTCAGCACGCTGTCTTCGTGGCGGTAGCTGGCCAGGTACTGCTGATAGGCCTTGCGCGAGGAATCGGAGTACAGCGCCGGACGGTCGGTGCGACCGTGGAAGGCGCCCTTCACCGCCACGCGCTTGATCGTGCGGCCGGCATAGCGGCCACCGGCGTCGGTCATCGCCTTGGCATTGACGTCGGCGATGCGGCAGGCCAGCGTCACCGATTCGGAGCCGGAGTTCAGGCACAACTGGCGCGCGTACGGGTTGCCGCCGCGGGTGCGGCCCAGTTCGCGGTTCAGCGCCTTGGTGAAGCGCAGCTGCGCCACGCTCGGTGTCATCACGTTGGCCATCACCTGCGGACGCGCCAGCGCGGCGTCGATGGCCGGGTTGTTGTGGCCGAAGCCGAGCATGCCGTAGCCGCCGTTGTCGTGCAGCACCGCGCCCTTCAGGGTGACGATCCACGGGCCGCGCGCGGCCGCCGGCAGGTACGGGTTGATCGCATCGTCCGGATAGAAATTGACGAAACCGGTCTGCGCCTGCGTCAACTGCTCGGCTTCATCCAGCTTCAGGAAGTCGGCCAGCTCGCTGCGCAATTCACGATGATGCGCCACGGCGGCACTCACGGCTTCGCCCAGCATGGGATCGACGGCAGCCATCCGCTCGATGGTGGCGTCGTCCAGGCCGGTGGTACGCGGCTTGCCGCCGAATTCGCGCAGCTCGCGCAACTGTTCGATCAAACCCATGGTTTCCTCCTCGAAATCCATCGGCGCCTCTCGCACCCAGCGCGAAGCAGGCCGATGTGTATCTGTGCGTGAGCGGGCGTTGTCGTGGGGACTGCGCGCTCATGAACGCCGAGCATAACGCGCCGGCCGGGGTGGCCGGTACCCCCGGCATGACGGCTGTCATGCGCGATGACTGACGCCGGTGACTGCGGCCAAGCCCTTGATCCGCCTACGCTGCAATGCAAGGAGGAAGGCCCCATGACCGAATCGCCCACAGCCGTCGCTCGCCTCGCCGGCGCCGTGAAACGCTATGACAAACACCTCGCGCTGGATGGCGTCGACCTCGTGTTGCGCCGCGGCGAACTGCTGGCGTTGCTGGGCCCCAACGGGGCCGGGAAAAGCACCAGCATCGGCCTGTTGCTAGGGCTGATCCGGCCCGACGCCGGCCACGTTGAGTTGTTCGGCGTCGACCCGCAGCGGATCGACGCGCGCCGGCGCATCGGCGTGATGCTGCAGTCGTCGAACCTGCCGCCGACCCTGCGCGTGGGCGAGTTGCTGCGCCTCACCGCCAGCTATTACCCCGCGCCGCGCCCGCTGGCCGAAAGCGCCGCGCTGGCCGGCATCGCCGACCTGCTGAAGCGGCCCTACGGCAAGCTCTCCGGCGGCCAGCAGCGGCGCGTGCAATTCGCGCTGGCGCTGTGCGGCCGGCCCGAGCTGCTGTTCCTCGACGAACCCACCGTGGGCATGGACATCGACGCGCGCCAGAAGCTGTGGGCGGCGATGCGCCGGCTGGTCGCCGACGGCTGCTCGGTGGTGCTCACCACGCACTACCTGGAGGAGGCCGAGGCGCTGGCGCAGCGCGTGGTGGTGCTGGACAAGGGCCGCGTGCTCAGCGAGGGCAGCGTGGACGAGCTGCGCGCGAAGGTGGCGCTGTCGCGCATCCGTTGCGTTAGCGATCTCGATGCCGCCGCCGTGGCGCGCTGGCCGCAGGTGGCCTCGGTGTCCTGCGCTGACGGCCGGCTGCAGGTCGCCACCGCCGACGCGGTGGCGGTGGTGCGCCGCCTGCTCGACGCCGACCCGGCCCTGCGCGAACTGGAAGTGCAGCGCGCCGGCCTGGCCGAGGCGTTCACCGAACTCACCCGTGACACCGACCTGCCGGAGGCTGCCTGATGAATGCCGTGACCGTTCCCGTTGCCGCGCCGTCCGTGACCGCCGGCATGCCGCCGCACCGCGTGCTCGGCGCCTATCTCGCCGAGGCGCGCAGCGAATGCCTGCGCTACATGCGCGCGCCCGGCTTCATGCTGCCGATCCTGCTGTTCCCGGGCATGTTCTACCTGCTGTTCGGCGTGGTCATGGGCAAGTCCGAGGGCGCCGACGCGGCGCGCTACCTGCTCGCCAGCTATGGTGTGTTCGGGGTGATGAGCCCGGGCCTGTTCGGCTTCGGCGTGTCGCTGGCGATCGAGCGCGAAGGCGGCCTGCTCACCCTCAAGCGCGCCCTGCCGATGCCGCCGGGCGCCTACCTGCTGGGCAAGATGCTGATGGCGATGGCCGCCGCCGCGGTGGTGGTGCTGTTGCTGCTGGCGATGGCGGCGGGGCTGGCGCACGTGGCGCTGGCCCCGCGGCAGGTCGCATTGCTGCTGCTCACCGGCGTGCTCGGCGTGCTGCCGTTCTGCGCGCTGGGCATGTTCGTGGGCACGCTGTTCAAGGGCCAGGCCGCGCCGGCCATGCTGCAACTGATCTACCTGCCGATGTCGTTCCTGTCCGGCCTGTGGTTCCCGCTGTCGATGATGCCCCGGGTGCTGCAGCAGATCGCGCCGGTGTGGCCGAGCTACCACCTGGACCGCCTGGCGTTGGCCGCGGTGGGCATGGGCCAGGATGCGGCGTGGCCGCACGTGCTGGTGCTGGTCGGATTCGCCGCGGTGTTCCTGCAGCTGGCGGCGCGGCGGCTGCGCCGGCACGGCTGAAGTGTTGCCTTGACTGGCGGTAGCATGCGGACATGAGCAACATGGATCACCGTTCCGGCAACACGCGATGGCCCGCCTGGCTGCGCCCGGCGCCGGGTTCTTCGGCGGCGGCGATGCGCGCCGCGGGCCATTCGCCGTGGTCCTACGCATGGAACCTGCTGTGGTCGTTCTGGGTGTTCCTCGGCCCCTTTTTCCAGCCCGTGGAAGCGGGCTTCTGGTGGTCGCTGGCGCTGGGCTATCCGCTGTTCCTGCTGATCTTCCTGCTTTCTTGGGTGCGGCCGGTCGCCGAGGTGGGCGGCTACGTCGGCGCGCTGGTGGTCCTGACCGCGCTGTCGATGCCGTGGAATCCCGCCGGGTGGACGTACGCGGTGTTCGCCTGCGCGATGGTGCCGTACCAGGGTTCGTGGCTGGCCAGCGCGACGAAGATGGCGGTCATCCAGGGCTTGCTGGTACTGGAGGGCATCTTCCTGCACTGGCCGTGGTACGCCTTCCTGATCCTGGTCGGCGTATGCACCAGTACCGGCGCTGGCGCGCTGGCGGGGCGCATCAACTGGGACAAGAACACCCGGCTGCGCCTGTCGCACGAGCAGATCCGCCAGTTGGCCGCCACCGCCGAGCGCGAGCGCATCGGCCGCGACCTGCACGACCTGCTCGGCCACACGTTGTCGCTGATCACGATGAAGCTGGAGCTGTCGCGCCGACTGCTTGATCGCGACCAGGCGGCGGCGCGGCGCGAACTGGCCGAAGCCGAGGAGGTGGCGCGCCATGCGTTGGCGGAAGTGCGCGCGGCGGTCACCGGCATCCGTGCCGCGGGCATCGCCGCCGAGCTGGCTTCGGCCGCGCTGTTGCTGCAGACCTCCGGCGTACAGCTCGACCAGCACCTGCAGGTCGCGAACCTTCCCGAATCGATCGAATGCACCTTGGCGCTGGTGTTGCGCGAGGCGTCCACGAACATCGCGCGGCATGCGCGTGCGACGCTGGCGCGGGTGTCGCTCACCCGCACCGGCGACAGCGTGCGGTTGTGCATCGAGGACAACGGCCACGGCGGCATCCGCGCCGCCGGCAACGGCCTGAGCGGGATGCGCGAGCGCGTGCAGGCGCTGGGCGGCCGCCTGGAACTGGATTCGCCGCCGGGCGGTGGTACGCGGCTGGAGATCGACGTGCCGCTGGCGGCGCCCGCCATCGTGCGGGACGTCGACATGCCGCGCGCCGGTACGCTGGCATCCGCACGGGTGCGGCACGCCACATGATGCCCGCCTTCCTCGCCCGCTGGTTCACCCCGGCGCCGGATTCCGGCGTGGCCGACGACCTTCGCTGCGGCAAGTCGCCGTGGGCCGACAGCGTGCACTTGCTGTGGTCGGTGTGGATCTTCGTCACGCCGTTGTTCGACCAGGGCACGGACGGCGGCTACACGCGGACCTGGTGGCTGCTCACACTGTCCAGCTACCCGGTGTTCCTGCTGTTGTTCGCCAGAATCCAGCTGGCGTCGCGGCGTACGACGCATTTCTACGCCTGGGCCATGGCGGCACTGTGCTTCGCGTTGTTGCGCTGGTACCCGAGCAGCCTCAGCTATTTCGTCTATGCCTGCGTGATGTTGAGCCATTGCCGGATGCCTCTGCGCGTCCGGCTGGCTCAGTTGCTGACGCTCAACGCGATGTTCGCGGTGCTGGCATGGCGGGTCGGTTATCCGGTGGCCCTGCTGGTGGTGATCCCCGCCTCGGCGATGGGTGTCAGCGCCATCGTCATGGTCGAGAGCGTCTACAAGGAAAAGGACGCGGCGTTGCGCCTGTCGCAGGACGAGATCCGCCGGCTGGCGGTGTTGGCCGAGCGCGAGCGCATCGGCCGTGACCTGCACGACCTGCTCGGCCACACGCTATCGCTGGTCACGTTGAAATCCGAGCTGGCGCGCAAGCTGGCGCTGGTCGACCCGCCGCGCGCGCAGCGCGAGATGGAAGAAGTCGAGCGCGTCTCGCGCCACGCACTGACCGAGGTGCGCGCGGCGGTCACCGGCATGCGCCGCAGCGATCTCGCTGCCGAACTGGTCTCCGCACGGCTGATGCTGGAAGCCTCGAACATCGCGTTCGGTACCGACGCGCCGGCGACGTGCGAGCTGCCGCCGGACGCCGAGGCCTCGCTGGCGCTGGTGCTGCGCGAGGCCGTCACCAACATCCATCGCCACGCGCGCGCCACGGCGGCGCGGGTGGATTTCTCCAGCAGCCCGGAAGGCTTCCACATGCGCATCAGCGACAACGGACGCGGCGGTCTCGCCGCCCACGGCAACGGCATCAGCGGCATGCGCGAGCGCGTGCGCGCGCTGGGCGGCACGCTCGCCATCGATTCGCCCGCGCGGCGCGGCACTGCACTCGACGTGGCCATACCGCTGCAGCGTTCGCCGAAGTCCGTCGAGCGCGATGCGCCGGTCGCATCGATGGCGCTGTCGGGTCCGGGGGGCGTCGCATGATCCGCGTATTGCTGGCGGAGGACCAGGCGATGGTGCGCGGTGCGCTGTCCGCGCTGCTCAACCTGGAATCCGACATCGAGGTGCTCGGCTCCGCCGCGGACGGCGAGGAAGCCTGGCGCGAACTGCAAAGGCTGAAGCCCGACGTGCTGGTCACCGACATCGAGATGCCCGGCCTGACCGGGCTGGAGCTGGCGCAGCGCATCCAGCGCCACGACGAGTTGCCGGTGAAGGTCATCATCGTCACCACCTTCGCACGCCCCGGCTTCCTGCGTCGCGCGCTGGACGCGGGTGTATCCGGTTACCTGCTCAAGGACGCGCCGGCGGAGAACCTGGCTGAGGCCTTGCGTACCGTGCACCGCGGCGGCCGCGCGATCGATCCGCAGCTGGCGCTGGAAGCCTGGTCGGAAGCCGATCCGTTGAACGATCGTGAACGCCAGGTACTGCGTCTGGCCGGCGAAGGGCAGTCGGCCAACGATATCGCCACGCAGCTCAGCCTATCCCACGGCACCGTGCGCAATTACCTGTCCGAGGCGATTGGCAAACTCGGGGCAGCCAACCGCATCGAGGCGTATCGATTGGCAAGGCAGAAAGGCTGGCTATAGGCGCTGTCCTGGTTCGCGCAACATGTGCGAGTGCCGGCGGCAGCCGTGTTTTCACGAAGCCGGTTCGCCGGCCTGGTGATCCGCTGCCGTCACCCATTCGCCACGTCGGGCGATTCGCTTGGCGGTCCACCCCATCGCCGCGGCACGCACCAGCATGAAACCGAGGAAAGCCAGCCACAGGCCGTGGTTGCCCCATGGGCGAAGGCCGGCTGCCAGCAGCGCGAAGGCGATGCCGGCGATCAGCATGCTGTCGCGCATTTCACGCGCGCGACTGGCGCCGACGAACAGGCCGTCGAGCAGATAACTGCCTACGGCCACCAGCGGCAATGCGGCAAGATAAGGCAGGTATGGGTAGGCGAGGCTGCGCACCTTGGCGATGTCGGTTTGCAGGTCGATGAAAACCTTTCCGAACAGCGCGAAGAACATTGCGAACAGCACGCCGCCAAGCAGCGACCAGCCACCCGCGACCACCAGCGCTCGGCGCAGTGCCACCGGGTCGCCACGCCCCAGCGCGTGGCCGGTCAGTGCCTCGATGGCGTTGGCCAGGCCATCCAGCGCAAACGAAGCCACCAGCAAGCCGTTGAGCAGCAGCGCATTGGCGGCAACCATGCCGTCGCCCAGACGCGCGCCCAGCACGGTCACCGCAAAGAACACGCCCTGCAGCACCAGGCTGCGGATCAGGATGTCGCGGTTGACTGCCAGCAACGGCTGCCAGCTTTTCCACCGACCCATGACGGAGGCATGCAGCCGGCCCGGATAACGACGCAGTTGCCCTGATACACCAAGCAGGCCGACCAGCGCGCCGGTCCATTCGCCGATGACCGAGGCCAGGGCAATACCGCCAACCCCGCGGTGCAGGCCCAGCACCAGGATCAGGTTGAAGGCGATATTGACCGCGTTGGTGATCACCGTGACGCGCAGCGCCATACCAGCGTTCTGCATGCCCAGGTACCAGCCGACGAGTGCATAACCGAGCAGCGCCGCCGGCAGGCCGGCCAGGCGAACGTGCAGATAAGTGACGGTGAAACCATCCAGTCCGGCCGAAGGTTTCATCAGCTCCAGCACACTGGGCAGCAGTGGCAGTGCCAGCAGCAGGATGACGCTGGCCAAGGCGCCCGCAAGCAGCAGCGCCTGCAACAGCACGCGACGCAGCGTGTCGCCGTCGGTGCGACCTGCGGCCTGCGCGGCGAAGCCGATCGTGCCCATGCGCAGGAACCCGCAAATCAATACCGGCAAGCTGTACACCGCACTGCCGACGGCCACGGCGCCAAGCTGCTCGGCGTGCGGCAGATGGCCGGCCACGATGCTGTCGACCAGCGACACCAGCGGTACCGTCAGGTTGGAGGCGATCATCGGGCCGGCCAGCCGCCATACCTGACGGTGCGTGGGCCGGTGAAGCCAGTCGCGCTGCAGTGATTGCATGGAAAAACCGTTGCCCGGGTCGCGGCATTCTCCCATCCGCCGTGCATCGCTGCCCATGCGGGCGAGTGCGCGGAGGGTGCCAGCGGTCGGTGGCTGCGGGATAATGCGCGCCTGCCCGTAGGTCGCGGGCGCCCCTTGAGCCGATCTTGAAGAAGTCCGATTTCAATTTTGATTTACCGCCCGAGCTGATCGCCCAGGCACCGTTGCCGGAACGCTCGGCCAGCCGCCTGCTGCTGCTGGATGCCGCCGCGGCGAAGCGGCAAGATCGCATGTTCCGCGAGCTGCCGGAGTTCCTGAATCCGGGCGATCTGCTGGTGTTCAACGACACGCGGGTATTGCCGGCGCGCCTGTACGGCCGCAAGGACACCGGCGGCGCGGTGGAAATCCTGATCGAGCGGGTTACCGGCGCCCACGAGGCGGTAGTGCAATTGGGCGTCAGCAAGAAGCCGAAGGAGGGCGGCCGGATCGAGCTGGCCGACGGCAGCCACGCCACCGTGCTGGGGCGCGACGAGGGCTTCTTCCGGCTGCGCTTCGAATCGCCGGAGTCGCTGGAACGGCTGCTGCTGAAGCTCGGCGAGATGCCGCTGCCGCCGTATATCGAGCGGGCCGCCGATGCCAGCGACATGGAGCGCTACCAGACCGTCTACGCGCGTGAGCCCGGCGCGGTGGCCGCGCCCACGGCGGGGCTGCATTTCGACGAAGCCCTGCTGGCCAAACTACATGAACGCGGCGTGGATTTCGGCTATGTGACGTTGCATGTGGGCGCCGGCACCTTCCAGCCGGTGCGGGCGGACGACATCAGCGACCACCACATGCACAGCGAATGGCTGAACGTGGGGGCGGGCCTGATCGAGCAGATCCACCGCACCCGCGCCGCGGGTGGCCGGGTGATCGCGGTGGGCACCACGGTGGTGCGCGCGCTGGAAAGTGCCACTGCCGAAGGGCAACTGCGCCCGTTTGCCGGCGAAACGCGGATCTTCATCTTCCCGGGTTACAAGATCACCAGCATCGACGGCCTGATCACCAATTTCCACCTGCCCCAATCGACCCTGCTGATGCTGGTCTCGGCGCTGGCCGGTCGCGATTACATGCTGGATGCGTACCGTCACGCGGTGGAGCAGCGCTATCGCTTCTTCTCGTATGGCGATGCGATGCTGATTTTGCCCCAAGGCGCCTGAAACTTTCCCTCTCTCCTGCGGGGAGAGGGCAGGGTGAGGGGCGGGTGCTCGCGGAAGCGCTCCAAAGGAGAGCGTCGGCGCAAGATTGGCCCCTCACCCCAACCCTCTCCCCGGAGGGGAGAGGGAGACAGTCGTGCGACCTGCGATAATGGGGGAATGACTTCCCTCAAATTCGACCTTCTCGCCACTGACGGCGCGGCGCGCCGTGGCCGCCTGAATTTTCCCCGCGGCACGGTGGAGACGCCGGCGTTCATGCCGGTGGGCACCTATGGCTCGGTGAAGGCGATGACGCCGCGCGACATCACCGATATCGGCGCCGAGATCATCCTCGGCAACACCTTCCACCTGTTCCTGCGCCCCGGGCTGGACATCATCGGCAAGTTCGGCGGGCTGCATCGCTTTATCGGCTGGGACAAGCCCATCCTCACCGATTCGGGCGGTTTCCAGGTGTTCTCGCTGGCGCACAAGCGCAAGCTGACCGAGGAAGGCGTGACCTTCGCCTCGCCGGTGGACGGTTCGAAGGTGTTCCTGTCGCCCGAAGTGTCGATGAAGATCCAGACCGTACTGGACTCGGACATCGCGATGATCTTCGACGAGTGCACGCCGTACCTGGTCGATGGCGCGCCGGCGACGCAGAAGCTGGCCGCGGATTCGATGGAGCTCAGCCTGCGCTGGGCCGCGCGTTCGCGCCAGGCTTTCAATGAACTGGGCAATCCCAACAACCTGTTCGGCATCGTGCAGGGCGGTGTCTACGAGCCGCTGCGGCGGCGCTCGGCCGAGGGGCTGGTCGACATCGGCTTCGACGGTTATGCGGTGGGCGGCCTGGCCGTGGGCGAGCCGGAGGAAGAGCGCAATCGCACGCTGGATTTCACCCTGCCGATGCTGCCGGCGGACAAGCCGCGCTACCTGATGGGCGTGGGCCGGCCCGAGGACATCGTCGAGGCGGTGCGCCGTGGCGTCGACATGTTCGATTGCGTGATGCCTACCCGCAACGCGCGGAATGGCTTCCTGTTCGTGCCGGAAGGCACGTTACGCATACGTAACGCGAAATTCGCCGACGATACGCGGGTAATCGAAGAGGGTTGCGACTGCTACGCCTGCGCCAACGGCTTCAGCCGTGCCTATCTGCGCCATCTGGACCGCTGCAACGAGATCCTGGCCAGCCAGTTGGCCACCATGCACAACCTGCGGCATTACCAGCGGTTGATGGCCGGCTTGCGCGAGGCGATTGCCGCGGGCAAGCTGGACGACTTCGTGGCCGCGTTTCATGCGCGGCGAGCGGGGGCTGTCGTTTAGGGAGAGCACGACGAACAACGTGTTTTTTGCCCGTCATTCCAGCGAAAGCTGGAATCCAGCGCCTCCAATCCGTTGAACGCAAAAGTCACTGGATCCCAGCTTTCGCTGGGATGACGAGCAAAATCGGGGGTGACGAACAACATCAGGCCACCCCTCTGGTCGCTGCATCGGGGAACCCGCAGGGGCTGCCAGGGTTCCCACTTGTATCGTGGCTTGCCCGCCCCGATACCGGACGGACGTGACCGTGCATGCCCATTGGCGCAGTGCATGGCTTGGGGGGGCGTGGCATAATCCACGGTCTTTTACCGGGTGCCCGGCAGAAAATCCTGCCGGCTCCATAACTTGCGAGACAAGCTGATGAGTCTTTCGTTGCCCTTCGTGATCGCCCAGGCCGCACCTGCCGGTGCCGCTGGCGGTGGTGTGTCCATGATCATCTTCATGGTGGTGATCTTCGGCGCCATGTATTTCATGATGATCCGCCCGCAAACCAAGCGGCAGAAGGAGCATCGCGCGATGGTCGCAGCCCTGGCCAAGGGCGACGAGGTGGTGACCAACGGCGGTATCGCCGGTCGCGTGGACGAGGTGGGCGAATCGTTCATCACCGTCGAGATCGCGGCGAACGTGAAGATCAAGGTGCAGAAGGGGGCGGTGTCACAGGTGCTCCCCAAGGGCACGCTGAAGTCGGCCTGAGACAAAGGTTGCCCACGGATCGGGCTTTCATTGTGAAACGCGGCCAGGACGGCCGCCTCCTGACTTTAGCGGCCACGGACGGTTGCCCAGGGATTTCCCAGACATGAGTGATTTTCCACGCTGGAAGTACGCGCTGGTCGCCATTGCGATGGTGCTCGGCATTCTTTACGCGCTGCCCAATGCATTTGTGCCGTTGTCGGCCGTGCAGGTCGCTGCCACGCACAACGCCCCGGTCGACGCGGCGCTGGAGCAGAAGATTGTCGCCGAGTTGCAGAAAGACAAGATCGCCTACCAGAACATCACCCTTCGGCACGACAAGGCCAAGGGCGACAACATCCTGATCGGCTTTGCCAACGGCGACCTGCAGAAGAGCGCGGCCGATGCGTTGAAGCCGGTGCTGGGTGATGACTACACCGCGGCGTTCAACCTCGAATCCACCGTGCCGCACTGGCTGCAGGCGATTGGCGCGCGTTCGATGCCGCTGGGCCTGGACCTGCAGGGCGGTGTGCACTTCCTGATGCGGGTCGATCAGAGCGACGTGGTCGACAAGCAGGAGGTGCGCTACACCGAGGACATCACCGCGCTGCTGCGGGAAAAGAAGATCCACTACACCTCGGTTACGCGCAACAGCGTGCATGGCAAGGGTGTGGTCGTGGTGCTGCCCACGGAGGCCGACCGCAAGGCCGCTTCCGACGAGATCGCCACCAGCTTCCCCGACCTCGATGTCACCAATGGCCCCAATACGGGCGACCGCTATGTGCTCAACGCGGTGGTGAAACCCGACAAGCTGCGCGAGCTGGCGCAGAACACCATCAAGGAAAACCTTGGCACGTTGCGCAACCGCATCAATCAGCTGGGCGTGTCCGAACCGCTGATCCAGGCGCAGGGCGACAACCAGATCGTGGTCGAGCTGGCCGGTGTGCAGGATCCGACCGAAGCCAAGCGCGTGATCGGTGCCGTGGCCACGCTGGAATACGTCGCCGGCCTCGGTGGCCCCGGCGACCCGGCCACCCAGGATGCCGTGCGTACCGGCAACATCCCGCCGAACGCGCACCTGTACTACGGCAGCCATGGCGAGCCGTACCTGGTCAGCAAGCGCATCATCGTCAGCGGCGATGAACTGGTGGATGCCTCGTCAGGCAGCGACCCGGACAATGGCTCGCCCAGCGTCAACGTGTCGTTGAACTCGGTGGGCGCCAAGAAGATGCTCGACTTCACCCGCGACAACGTCGGCAAGCCGATGGCGGTGGTTTACGTGGAGCGCGTCACCAACACCAAGATGGTCGACGGCAAGGAAGTCATCACGCCGAAGATCACCTACAAGGTGATCAACTACGCCACCATCCAGGGCGTGTTCGGCAGCAAGTTCCAGACCAACGGCCTGTCCAGTCCGAAGGAAGCTTCCGAGCTGGCGCTGCTGCTGAAGGGCGGCTCGCTTGCCGCGCCGATGGACATCGTGGGGCAGAGCGTGATCGGTCCCAGCATGGGCAAGCAGAACATCAGCAAGGGTCTGGACGCGGTGCTGCTGGGCCTGGCGCTGGTGCTGATCAGTGCGGCGATCTACTACAAGCTGTTCGGCGTGGTGGCCGATATCGCGCTGTTCTTCAACCTGGTGATCCTGATCGCGGTGATGTCGATGATCGGCGTGACCCTGACCATGCCGGGCATTGCCGGTATCGTGCTGACGCTGGGCATGGCGATCGACGCGAACGTGCTGATCTGCGAACGCGTGCGAGAGGAATTGCGCAACGGCTCCACGCCGCTGGCCTCGATCCGCGCCGGCTACGAGAAGGCGTGGTCGACCATTCTCGACGCCAACGTCACCCACCTGATCGCCGCGCTGGCACTGACCACGATGGGCTCGGGCGCGATCCGCGGCTTCGGCGTGACCTTGCTGATCGGTATTCTTACCTCGCTGTTCACCTCGGTGACGATGACGCATGCGATCACCGCGCTGCTGCATGGCGGTCGCAAGAAGCTCAAGACACTTTCGGTGTAACGGGGAAGCGGACGCTATGGAAATTTTCAATCACAACAGCAATATCCACTTCCTCGGCCTGCGCAAGTTCAGCGTCGGACTGGCTGTGTTGCTGGTCGTCGCATCGATCGCATTGCTCGCCACCAAGGGCCTCAACTACGGCCTGGACTTCACCGGCGGCGTATCGATCGAGGCGCATTACACGCAGGCGGTCGATACCAATGGCGTGCGCGACACGTTGATCAAGGGCGGTATCGAGGACCCGGTAGTGCAAAGCCTGGGCGGCACCCGGCAGGTGCTGATCCGCTTCCAGCCCAAGGACGACACGCACAACCCGCCGAAAGACGGCAAGGTCAATCTCGACCTGGTCGCTGCCGATGTCAGCAAGGCCTTGCAGGCGGTACGGCCGGACGCCAAGGTGGTCAGCCGCAGTTACGCCAGCCCGCAGGTGGGTGCCGAGTTGCGCAGCAGCGGCATCGTGGCGGCAATCTTCGTGATCGTCGGCATTGGCCTGTACCTGTGGATCCGATTCGAACGCCGCTTCGCGGTCGCCGCACTGGTGACCGAAGTGCACGACGTGCTGGTGACGCTGGGCGTGCTCGCGCTGTTCCAGCGTGAGTTCGACATGACTGCGTTGGCTGCGGTGCTGGCGGTGATCGGTTACTCGATCAACGACAAGGTGGTGGTGTTCGACCGTATCCGCGAGCTGTTCCGGCTGGCGCGCAAGGCCGAGCCGGAGGAAATCCTCAATCGCTCGATCAACAGCACGCTGTCGCGAACCATCATCACCTCGTTGTTCACCGGTATCGCGATGGGCGCGCTGTTCTTCTTCGGCGGTCCGAGCGTGCACGTCTTCGCGGTGACCATGTTGATCGGCATCGTGGTGGGTACGCTGTCGTCGATCTTCGTGGCCAGCCCGATCCTGTTGTGGCTGGGCGTGTCGAAGAAAGACCTGATGCCGGTGACCAAGGAAAACCCGGAGCTTGCAAGAAGGCCTTGAGCCAGCATCGCCCGCAAAGCGGGCGATGATGCCCGATGGGTGGGTGAGGCAGCCCTCCTAAACGAAAAACGGCCCGGTCTCACACCGGGCCGTTTTCTTTTGCACGTCCGCGACGCGATGCGCATGTGTGGAGCCCGCCGGCGGGAGATGTTTTTGCAGCATGCCGAAGAGCATCGCCCGCGTGCGGGCTCCTACGCGTGGGACAAGTCGGCTTCCAGCTCGGCCAGTCGCTGCGGCGTGCCTACATCGGTCCAGTCGCCGCGATAGTGGCTGCCGCCGAGTGCGTTCACCGCCATCGCCGCTTCCAGCAACGGTCGCAGTTTGAAGCGTGGCGGTTTCGCATCCGCACCTGCGGCATGGCCCACGGTTTCAAGCCAGCCGTCCAGCAGCTCGCGGCGAAATACGCCGATGCCGCTGTAGGTCAGTCGGGGGGCGCCGTCATCGTGCAATTGACCCTGCTCATCCAGCCGGAAATCACCGTTCGGATGATGGGCCGGGTTGTCGACCATGACCAGGTGCGCCCGTCCCGTCGGCTCGGCGGGCAGGGTGGTCAGGTCCAGGTCGCACCAGATATCGCCATTGATGGCCAGGAACGGTTCGTGCCCCAGCAACGGCAGCGCGTTCAACATGCCACCACCGGTTTCCAGTGGAACCGGACCTTCGTAGGCATAGCGGATGCGCAGGCCCCAGCGCGAGCCGTCACCCAGCGCTTCGGGAAACTGTTCGGCCAGGTGCGAGGTGTTGATCACCACGTAGTTCAGGCCTGCCGCGGCGAGTCGTTCCAGATGCCACTCGATCAGCGGTTTGCCACCTGCCGACAGCAGCGGTTTGGGCGTGCGTTCAGTGAGCGGGCGCATGCGCTCGCCAAGGCCGGCGGCGAAGATCAGCGCGTGCCTCATGCGCCGGCGGCCTGGGTCAGGTCGCGGCCTTTGGCGTGGCGTTCGAGCAACGCGACGAAGTCGGCCAGTTCCGGATAGCTGCGCGCCACCGACACCACGTAGTGGTAGACCGTGGGCACATCGGCGAGATAACCGGGTTTGCCGTCGCGATACCACAGCCGATAGAACTGCCCCAGCACGCGCACGTGGCGATGCAAGCCGGTGAGGTCGAACCAGCGCAGGAAACGTTTCGGGTCGACAGCGGTGCCGATCACGCCGGCGTCCAGCAGTCGCTGCCGATAGGTTTCGACCCAGCCTTCCACGCGTTCACGCGGCCAGACGATGTAGGCATCGCGCAACAGCGAGGCGAGGTCGTAGGTGACGGGGCCGGCCAGCGCACCCTGGAAATCCACGATGCCGGGCGTGTTGTGTTCGACGATCAGCAGGTTGCGGCTGTGGAAATCGCGGTGCACGAACACGCGTGGCTGTTCCAGCACGTTGCGGATGATCACGTCGAAGGCCGCCTCCAGCACGTCCCATTCGGCGCAATCGGGCGTGTGGCCCAGATGCCGTTGCAGGAACCATTCCGGCATCGTCTCCAGCCCGCGCACCAGCATGGCGTGATCGAAGGGTGGCAGCTCGTCGCAGGACACCTGCGTCTGCATGCGCAACAGCGCGTCCATCGCGTCGTCGTAAAGCCGGTCCGCGCTGGCGTCGTTCAATGCGGGAAGGTACAGCCGCGAACCGAGATCCTCGATCAGCAGGAAGCCCTGCACGAGATCGGTGGCTTGCACCGCCGGCACGTGCAGGCCGGCGGCGGCGAGTCGCTCGCCGATGGCCAGCCACGGGCGTGGATCTTCCTGCGCCGGCGGCGAATCCATCACGATCCAGCTTTTGCCGTCGTGCCGGGTACGCCAGTAGCTGCGGAAACTGGCGTCGGCCGAGGCGGGCTCCAGCACGAGCGAATCGTCGCCAAGGGTGGCGCGGGTCCAGGCGAGGCGGGCGGTGGTGCGATCGGGCAATGGGGGCATGGCTAAGCTGGCATCGAACGGCTTTGCCAGCTTAGCCGCACGTTGCTGGTCTGGCGAGCAGCCACCCGGCGGTGATCCGGGTGGCGCCGGGCGCAGTTACAGGAGCGTGCCGCCGGAGGCTTCGATGCGCTGGCCGGTGACCCAGCGATTCGCGTCGTCGAGCAGGCTGGCGATCATCGGACCGATGTCGTCCGGAACGCCGGCACGGCCCATGGCCGTCATCGAAGCGATGAAGCGGTTGAGCTCGGGGTTGTCGCGCACCGCGCCGTCGCCGAAATCGGTTTCGATGGCACCGGAGGCCACGGCGTTGACGGCGATGCCGCGCGGCCCGAGTTCCTTCGCCAGGTAACGCGTAAGCACTTCGATGGCGCCCTTCATCGCCGCATAGGCCGCATAGCCGGGCAACGAGAAACGCGCCAGGCCGCTGGAGATGTTCACGATGCGGCCGCCGTCGCGGATCAGCGGCAGCAGGGTCTGGGTGAGGAAGTACACACCCTTGAAGTGCACGTTGCACATGTCGTCGAAGCCGGCTTCGGTGGTTTCCTCAAAGCTGGCGTGGTAACCGCTGCCGGCGTTGTTGACGAGATGGTCGAAGCGCTCGCGGTTCCACTGCGCGTGCAGCACGCGGCGGATTTCATCGGCGAAGCCGCCGAAGCTGGCCACGTTGCCGGCGTCCAGTTGCAAGGCAACGGCCTTGCGGCCGAGCGCCTGGATTTCCGCCACGGCGGCGTCGGCTTCGCTGCGGTTGGAATGATAGGTGAGGATCACGTCCACGCCACGCCGGGCCAGCGCGATGGCGGCGTTGCGGCCAAGGCCGCGACTGGCGCCGGTGATCAGGGCGATCTTCGACGCGTTGTTTGCGCTTTCCGTTGTCATGGGTGTCTCCGGGAGTGGGGTGCGGGAAGGGAGTCACTCTAGGCTCGGGGTGGCGCGGACTGAATGCCGGAACTGACGAGTTTCTTGCCTGATCCTGCGGGAGCGGCGGATGGCGCCTGGTATCCGTTGCACAATGCGTTCTCGGCCGGTGTGGCCGGCAAGCGGAGTGTTCCAGCGATGTCCTCGGCCCTGAAACTTGCCTTGAATCGCCAGATGAATCGACTGGGCGGCGGCGATGGTCCCTTCGCCACCGCCGTTGATGGCCTGTATTTGATGCGTGCCACCGACGCGACCTTGCCGGCACCGCGAATCTATCGCCCGGCGCTGTGCATCGTGGCTCAGGGCGCCAAGCAGGTGATGCTGGGCGAGTCGACGTTTAACTACCGCGAAGGGCAGGCGCTGGTGATTGGCCTGGAGCTGCCGGTGCTGGGGCGGGTGGTCCAGGCCAGCGCCGAACAGCCTTTCCTTGGCCTCAACCTGGATCTGGACGTGCAGGTCATGCGCGATGTGCTGGCCCAGCTCGATCCGCCACCGCGCCCGGGCCCGGACGCGTCCGGCGTATTCGTCGGTCATCTTGGCGAAGCGTTGAGCGACTGCGTGCTGCGCTTGTTGCGCCTGCTGGATACACCCGAGGCCATCCCGGTGATCCAGCCGGGCATCATGCGCGAGATCTGCTACTGGCTGCTGACCGGGCCCAACGCGGGCGAGGTCTGCAAGATCGCGCTGCCCAATGGGCCGACCGAACGCATCGCCGGGGCGATCCATCAGCTGCGCGAAGACATCACGCGGGCGGTGCGCATCGACGCGCTGGCGGCCGCCGCGAACATGAGCCCCTCCACGTTCCATCAGCACTTCAAGACGCTGACGTCGATGACGCCGCTGCAATACCAGAAGCAATTGCGCCTGCTCGAAGCGCGGCGGTTGATGTTGGCGGGCGAGGCCAACGCGTCAGGCGCGGCTTACCAGGTCGGTTACGAAAGCGCCTCACAGTTCAGTCGCGAGTACGCACGCATGTTCGGCACGCCGCCGAAGCGCGACGTGGCCGTGGCGCGGCTGTCGCCCGCGATCTGAGGATCTGCTCGAACGCTTCGGTAACGAACATGCGGATGGAGGAGCCCGCTGGCGGGCTCCTCCATCCGCTTCCGTCCTGCCTTGATGCTGGCCGGAGTTCTCAACTCAGGTTGTACGCGCGCTCCTCGTGCTCGGCCAGGTCCAGGCCCATCTGTTCCTGTTCGGTGCTCACGCGCAGGCCCAGGGTGCGATCGATCAGTTTCAGCAACACCCAGCTCAGCACGGCGCTCCAGACGATGGTGAATGCCACGCCCTTGGTCTGAGTCCACAACTGCCCGCCCAGCGACGTGACCGTGCCGAAACCGCCCAGCTTCGATGAGGCCAGCAGGCCGGTGAGCAGGGCGCCGACGATGCCGGCGATGGCATGCACGCCGAACACGTCCAGTGCATCGTCATAGCCCAGGCGGTACTTGAGCTTGGTGGCAGTGAAGAAGCACACCACGCCGGCGATCAGGCCCAGCACCAGTGCGCCGCCCGGTCCGCAGGTGCCAGCAGCGGGGGTGACCGCGACCAGCCCCGCCACCGCGCCGGAGACGATGCCCAGCACGCTGGCGCGACGATGCGCGATCCATTCGGCCGCAGTCCAGCCGATCGCGGCGGCGGCGGTGGCGATCTGCGTCACCAGCATCGCCATGCCCGCACTGCCGTTGGCCGCCACCGCCGAGCCGGCGTTGAAGCCGAACCAGCCCAGCCACAGCAGGCTGGCGCCGATCACGGTGTAACCCAGGTTGTGTGGCGGCATCGGCGTGTGCGGCCAGCCGCGACGCTTGCCGATCACGATGCAGGCGACCAGCCCGGCGATGCCGGCATTGATGTGCACCACGGTGCCGCCGGCGAAATCGATCACACCCAGGTCACCGAGCAACGAGCCGGGGCCGCCCCACACCATGTGCGCCACCGGCAGGTAGACGATGGTGAACCACAGCGCGCTGAACCACAGCATGGCGCTGAATTTCATGCGCTCGGCGAAGGCGCCGATGATCAGCACCGGCGTGATGATCGCGAAGGTCAGCTGGAACATCACGAACACGCTTTCCGGTACCGTCTGGTAGCGCGATGCCGGGGTCAGCCCGGCCAGCAGCGCGCGATCGAGTCCACCCACGATCGAGTGCAGGTTGAATACGCCGGCGTGCATGCCCTCGGTACTGAAGGCCAGCGAATAGCCGTACAGCATCCACAACACGGTCACCAGCGCGGTGATCGCGAAGCACTGCATCATCACCGAGAGCAGGTTCTTGGTGCGCACCATGCCGCCGTAAAACAGCGCCGCGCCGGGGATCGTCATCATCAGCACCAGCATGCTGGCGACCAGCATCCAGGCGGTATCGCCGCTGTTGATGGCAGGGGCGGTGGATTGCGCAAAAACCGGCGTGGCCGCCAGCATGCCGGCGGCGATCAGCGTGGCGAATCCGGCGATCCGGCGGCCATGGCCGCCGGCGCATCGTGGCGTTTTCGTATCAAAGCGCATCAGCGTCGACCTCCTGCGTGCGGATGCGGATCACCTGTTCCAGCTCACTGACGAAGATCTTGCCGTCGCCCACCTTGCCGGTGCGCGCGGCCGCGGTGATCGCCTCGATCACCTGCTCAGCCTGCTCGTCGGCCACGGCGACCTCGATCTTCAGCTTGGGCAGGAAATCCACCACGTATTCGGCCCCGCGGTACAGCTCGGTATGCCCGTGCTGGCGCCCGAAGCCCTTGACCTCCGTGACCGTCATGCCCTGCACGCCGGCTTCGGCCAAAGCCTCGCGCACGTCGTCCAGGGTGAACGGCTTGATGACTGCAATGATCCACTTCATGTCCTGCCCCTCGCTGGCTACCCTGTTGCAGCACAGCAGGTTGCGTGCCATCGAGGGGAATGCGTTGCGGGGCAACGCCTGGCGGGCTTTGCAGGGTGGCGTTTGGCGGCCGTGCTGCCGATTCGAGTGCATGCATTGCGCCGATGTGGTGCAAACCCGATGGACGTCCATTTGACCGCGCCGAGCCGAATCAGTACCATTTTGGTCTGGATTAAGAGGCCGAGTCCCCGTACCCCCATGCTTCGTGTCAGCCGACTCACGGATTACGCCACGGTGGTGATGACCTGCATCGCCGCCCACCCCGGCGACGTGCTCAGCACCGCGCAGATTGCCGACGAGACGCACCTGGAATTGCCCACCGTCAGCAAGTTGCTGAAGTCGCTGGGTCACGCCGGGCTGGTGGACTCGTTCCGTGGCGTCAATGGCGGCTACCGGCTGTCGCGCCCGGCCGGCGAGATCAACCTGGCCGAGATCGTGGAGGCGCTGGAAGGCCCGATCGGCATGACCGAATGCGGCATCACCCAGGGCCAGTGTGATCGCGAGGCGCAGTGCGGCGTGCGCGGCAGCTGGCAACGCATCAACAGCCTGCTCGACGGCGCGCTGCGCGCGGTAAGCCTGGCCGACATCCTGCGGCCGGCCACCCCGTGCAAGGAAGTGACCGTGGACATCAGCACATTGAAAGGCAGAACCATCGCATGACCAGCGAACGCAGCGACCACATGCTCGGTGACACCGGGGCCACCGTGCTTCGCGACAACGCCGAGGTTGCCGAGGCATTGGGGCGCAGCTACAGCGCCGGCTTCGTCACCGAAATCGAAAGCACCGGCCTGCCGCCTGGCCTGAACGAGGAAACCGTGCGCCAGATCTCCGCGATCAAGCGCGAGCCGGAGTGGATGACCGAGTGGCGCCTCAAGGCGTTCCGCCACTGGCTGACCATGCCGCAGCCGGACTGGGCCAAGCTGAAGATGGCGCCGCAGGACTACCAGGCGATCAGCTACTACTCCGCACCCAAGGTGGCGCCGAAGTCGCTGGACGAAGTGGATCCGGCGCTGCTGGAAACCTACGAGAAGCTGGGCGTGCCGCTGCACGAGCGCGCGGCGCTGGCCGGCGTGGCGGTGGATGCGGTGTTCGACTCGGTGTCGGTGGGCACCACTTTCCGCAAGCAGCTCGCCGACGCAGGGGTGCTGTTCTGCTCGATGAGCGAGGCGATCCGCGAATATCCCGAGCTGGTGCAGAAATACCTGGGCAGCGTGGTGCCGCCGGGTGACAACTTCTTCGCCGCGCTGAACTCGGCGGTGTTCTCCGACGGCAGCTTCGTGTTCATCCCCAAGGGCGTGCGCTGCCCGATGGAGCTGTCCACCTACTTCCGCATCAACGCGCAGAACACCGGCCAGTTCGAGCGCACCCTGATCGTGGCCGAGGAAGGTGCGCACGTCTCGTACCTGGAAGGCTGTACCGCGCCGCGCCGCGACGAGAACCAGTTGCATGCCGCGGTGGTCGAGCTGGTCGCGCTGGAAAAGGCGCAGATCAAGTATTCCACCGTGCAGAACTGGTACCCCGGCGACGAGAACGGCGTGGGCGGCGTCTACAACCTGGTGACCAAGCGCGGCGACTGCCGTGGCGCGGACAGCAAGATCAGCTGGACCCAGGTGGAAACCGGCTCGGCGATCACCTGGAAATATCCTTCCGTGATCCTGCGCGGCGACCGCTCGGTCGGCGAATTCCACTCGGTGGCGCTGACCCATCATTTTCAGCAGGCCGATACCGGCACCAAGATGATCCACATCGGTCGCGACACCAAGTCGAAGATCGTTTCCAAGGGCATCAGCGCCGGGCGCAGCAACAACAGCTATCGCGGCCTGGTGAAGGTGGAGAAGGGCGCCGAAGGCGCGCGCAATTACACCCAGTGCGACAGCCTGCTGATCGGCAAGCGCTGTGGCGCGCACACCTTCCCCTACATGGAGGTGAAGAACCCCAGCGCGATCGTCGAGCACGAGGCCACTACCTCGAAGATCTCCGACGACCAGCTGTTCTATTGCCGCAGCCGCGGCATCGGCGAGGAAGACGCGGTGTCGATGATCGTCGACGGCTTCTGCAAGCAGGTGTTTCGCGAGCTGCCGATGGAGTTCGCGGTGGAAGCGAAGAAGCTGCTGGAAGTGTCGCTGGAAGGTGCTGTCGGTTGATGCTTTTCCCTTCTCCCTCCGGGAGAAGGTGCCCGAAGGGCGGATGAGGGTACGGGCGGAGCGGGGCATCCTGTTCCAGCCGAACCCTCACCCCAACCCCTCTCCCGATGGGAGAGGGGCTCAAGATCAGGAACAACCATGCTGAAAATCGAAAACCTGCACGCCCGCGTCGAGGGCAAGGAAATCCTCAAGGGCCTCTCGCTGACGGTGAACCCGGGCGAGGTGCACGCCATCATGGGGCCGAACGGCGCCGGCAAGTCCACGCTGGGCAACGTGTTGTCCGGCCGAGACGGCTACGAAGTGACCGCCGGCAGCGTCACCTACAACGGCGTCGACCTGCTGGCGCTGGAGCCGGAGGCGCGCGCCGCGGCCGGCGTGTTCCTGGCGTTCCAGTATCCGGTGGAAATCCCCGGCGTGAACAACACCTATTTCCTGCGCACCGCGTTCAATGCGCAGCGCAAGGCGCGCGGCGAAACGGAGCTGGATTCCATGCAGTTCCTCAAGCTGGTGCGTGAGAAGCTCAAGGTGATGCAGATCTCCGACGAGTTGATGCATCGCGCGGTGAACGAAGGTTTCAGCGGCGGCGAGAAGAAGCGCAACGAAATCTTCCAGATGGCGGTGCTGGAACCGAAGCTGGCGATCCTGGACGAGACCGATTCGGGCCTGGACATCGATGCGTTGAAGCAGGTGTCCGAGGGCGTCAACGCGCTGCGTTCGCCGGAGCGCAGCTTCCTGGTGGTCACGCATTACCAGCGCCTGCTCGACTACATCGTGCCCGACTTCGTGCATGTGCTGGCGGACGGACGCATCGTCGAGAGCGGCGACAAGACGCTGGCGCACAAGCTGGAAGAACACGGTTATGCGTGGCTTGCCCAGCACGGCGAGCCGGCCGGTGCGCAGGCATGAGCGAGTCGGCCGTTCCCTTTGTGGCCTCCACGCTGGCGGTGCCGCCGCCGAGCAGCGGCATCGGCTGGCTGGACGAAGCTCGACACGAGAACCTGGCCGCCTTCGGTGAAGCCGGGTTGCCCGACACGCGCGTGGAAGCGTGGAAATACACCGCGCTACGTGCGCTGTCGCAGCGCAGCTTCATCCATGGTGACGCGCAGGCTGCCACGCGCGACATCGATCCTGAAGCGTTTGCGTTGCCGGGGCTGGACGGACCGCGGCTGGTTTTCGTCAATGGCGTGTTCCGCGGCGACCTTTCCGATCTTTCTGCTCTGCCCGCCGGGCTCGCGCTGAGGCCGCTGTCGCAGGCTCTGGCACAAGACCCCGAGCCGCTGCGTTTTGCGCTGGCGCGTCGCTACAAGGAACGCGGTGACGCCTTCGCGCAACTCAATGCGGCGCAGGCCATCGATGGTGTGGTGCTGCGGGTGGCGGCCGGCGCGAAGATCGATGTGCCGGTACGACTGGTCTTCGTTGGTGTGGCGGCGGATGCCGAGCTGGCATGGCATCTGCGCAATGTGATCGAGCTGGGCGAGGGCGCCGAACTCACCCTGGTCGAGCAGCACGTGGGCAGCGGCACCGCACGCCAATTGGGCACGCTGGTGGCCGACGTGGTACTGCGCGACGGCGCGCGCCTGCAGCACACCGTGGCGCAGGATGCATCGGCGGACGCCACGCTGGTGCATCGCCATGCGTTGCAACTGGGCGCGCAGGCGCAGGCCTTGCTGCACGTGCTGGAACTGGGCGGTGCACTGGTGCGTCACGATTTGCAGGCCGATCTGGTCGGCAACGGCGCGCGGCTGGATACGCGCGGCGTGTTCGTGCCGCGCGGGCGTCAGCACATCGACACGCAACTGGCGATTCGCCACCAGGCATTGAACACCACGTCCGACTCGACCTGGCGCGGCGTGGCGGATGGCCGCGCGCGCGGCGTGTTCCGCGGCGCGATCCTGGTGGCGCCCGGTGCCGATGGCAGCGACGCCCGGCTCAACAACAAGAACCTGCTGCTGTCGGGCAGCGCCGAGATCGACACCAAGCCGGAACTGGAAATCTATGCGGATGAAGTGCAGGCCGCGCATGGCGCCACGGTTGGCCAGCTCGACGAACGCGCACTGTTCTACCTGCGCTCGCGTGGCATTCCGTTGGCCGAGGCGCGCACCCTGCTGACCGCGGCGTTCTGCCGTGCCGTGCTCGATGACCTGCCAAACGCGACGTTGCGCGAGCATCTTGCTTCGTTGTTGGCGATCAGGCTGCCAGTTTGACGACACAGAGTTTGAAGATGCGGTAGGAGCGCACCCTGTGCGCGAATGCTCTCGGCTTCCAGCAACGCCAGAGCCATCGCGCACCGGCCGCACTCCTGCACGCGGCGTACTGCGGTAAAGAGTAATCACGGAACATTGGAGACGAACATGCAAGCCAGCGCGCCAGCCTTCGACCTCGCTCGCATCCGCGCGGACTTCCCGCTGCTTGCGCGCAGCGTGCACGGCAAGCCGCTGGTGTATTTCGACAACGCCAATACCAGCCAGAAGCCGCACCAGGTGATCGAAGCGGTGGACCGTCATTACCGCGAGCACAACGCCAACGTGGCACGTGCGGTGCATCAACTTGGCGAGGAAGCCACCAGCGCCTACGAAGGCGCGCGCGATGCCTTGGCGCGTTTCATCAATGCGCCGTCGCGCAACGAAGTGGTGCTGACCTCGGGCACCACGCAGTCGATCAACCTGGTGGCCTACAGCTATGCCTTGCCGCGGCTGAAGCCCGGCGACGCGATCCTCACCACGGTGATGGAACATCACGCCAACATCGTGCCGTGGCAGCTGGTGGCTGCACGCAGCGGCGCCACGGTGAAGGCGGCGCCGATCAACGAGCGCGGCGAGCTGATCGTCGAGAAATTCATCGAGCTGCTCACGCCCGAAGTGAAGCTGGCCTGCATGGCCCACGTCTCCAACGTGCTGGGTACGGTGAATCCGGTGCGCGAGATCGCGAAGGAATGCCGTAAGCGCGGGATTCCGCTGCTGGTGGACGGCTCGCAGGCCGTGCCGCATCGTCCGGTGGACGTGCAGGCGTTGGGCTGCGACTTCTATGCGGTCACCGGCCACAAGATGCTGGCGCCCACCGGCACGGGCTTGCTGTGGGCGAAAAAGGAACACCTGGATGCGATGCCGCCATTCTTCGGCGGTGGCGAGATGATCCGCGAAGTGAAGTTCTCCGGCACCACGTTTGCCGAGGCGCCGCACAAGTTCGAGGCCGGTACGCCGAACATAGCCGGTTTCGCCGGCATGGCGGCGGCGATCGACTACTACCAGTCGATCGGCTTCGACGCGATCCGCGCACACGAGCGCGAACTGCTCGACTACGCCAGCGCGCGCCTGCGCGAGATCCCCGGCCTGCGCATCTTCGGCGAAGCCGTGGACAAGGAACCGGTCATCTCGTTCCTGCTCGATGGCGCCCAGGCGACCGACCTGGCCACGCTGCTGGACCTGGAAGGCGTGGCGGTGCGTTCCGGCCATCATTGCGCACATCCGCTGATGCAGTTCTACGGCGTGCCGGCCACGCTGCGTGCCTCGCTGGCGTTCTACAACACGCACGAGGAAGTGGATGCCTTCGTGGCGGCCTTGCTGAAGGTACGCAAGCTGCTGATGTGAATGCCGGGCCGGCGCCTGTGCGCCGACAGCGGCTCCGGTATTGGACGATGGTCGCGATGCGTGCTGCCACGCGGGCGACCGGTTACCCTTTGATTTCCCGCTCGCCCCAAGGTCTTCGATGTTCGCCTCGTTGCCCCGCCTGATTCGCGTTCCGCTGGTCGTGCTGTTGCTGACGGTCAACGTCGTGGTGCATGTGTTGCTGCTGTTCGCGCTGACCCTGGTGAAGCTGGTGTTGCCATGGCGCGCCGCTCGCAGCGCATGCTCGCAGGGGCTGGTGGCCATCGCGGAAAGCTGGATCGGCTTCAACAATCTCCTGTTCGACCTGTTCACCCGCATCCGCTGGCAGGTGGAAGGCCTGGACGGATTGCGTCCGGACGGCAATTACCTGGTGCTGTGCAACCACCAGAGCTGGGTGGACATCCCGGTGCTGCAGAAGGTGTTCAACCGACGCATTCCGTTCTTGCGCTTCTTCCTCAAGCAGCAGTTGATCTGGGTGCCGTTGCTCGGACCGGCCTGGTGGGCGCTGGATTTTCCCTTCATGAAGCGCTATTCGCGGGAGACGCTGGAGCGGCATCCGGAGCTGCGCGGCAAGGACATGGAAGCCACTCGCCGCGCCTGCGAAAAATTCCGCCGCATGCAGGTGTCGGTGATGAACTTCGCCGAGGGCACGCGCTTCACCCCGGCCAAGCACGATGCGCAAGCTTCGCCGTACCGCCACCTGCTGCGGCCGAAGGCCGGTGGACTGGCGTTCGTGCTCGATGCGATGGGCGATGCATTGCACGCGATTCTCGACGTCAGCATCGTCTACCCGGAAGGCCCCTGCAGCATGAAGGACCTGGTCGCCGGCCGGGTGCACGAAGTCCGCGTCCATGTGAGCGAGCGGCCGATCGAGGCATCGCTGCGCGGTGATTACGAAGCGGACCCGGTTTTCCGTGAGCATTTCCAGACATGGGTCAATGAACTGTGGCGGGCCAAGGATGCGTGCATCGAACGCATGTCCGGGCCGGCCAACGAGACGGCAAGAGGAGACTGAGCAATGCGAATCCTGTTTGTAGGTGCGGGCGCCACCGGCGGTTATTTTGGCGGCCGTCTGCTGCAGCATGGACGCGATGTCACGTTTCTGGTGCGCGAGCGTCGCGCGGAACAATTGGCGCGTCATGGCCTGGTGATCCACAGCCGCACGGGTGACGTGACATTGCCGGCGCCACCCACCGTATTGGCGCGCGAGCTGCACGAACCGTTCGATCTGATCGTGCTGAGCTGCAAGGCCTACGGGCTGGAGCAGGCGATGGAGGACTTTGCTCCCGCGGTCGGTCCGCATACCACGATCCTGCCGTTGCTCAACGGCATGCGCCACATGGATCGGCTCGATGCGCGCTTCGGCGCGGACAAGGTGCTGGCCGGCCAATGCTCGATTGCCGCCACGCTGGATGACGAAGGCGCGATCCGTCATCTCAACACCATGCAGAACCTGGTTTTCGGCGAGCGCGACGGGCGCAAATCGGAACGCATGCAGGCGATCACCAAGGTCATGCTCGATGCCGGCTTCGACGCGCATGCCAGCGACGATGCATTGCAGGCTATGTGGAACAAGTGGGTGTTCCTGGCCTCGCTGGCCGGCATCACCTGCCTGATGCGCGCCTCGGTAGCCGACATCATGGCCGCACCCGGCGGCGCCGAGGCCACGCTGGCCTTGCTGGAGGACTGCCGCGCCACCGCCGAGCGCGCCGGTCATGCGCCCAGCGACGCCGCGCTCGGACACGCCCGTGGCCTGCTTACCGATGCCCAGTCCTCGCTGACTGCCTCGATGCTGCGCGACTTGCAGCAGGGTCATCCGATCGAGGCCGACCACGTGATCGGCGACATGCTGGCACGCTCGGGGCACGCGCCTGGCGATGGTTCGATGCTGGCCGTGGCCTATGCCCATCTCAAGGCTTACGAGGCGGGCCGCGCCCGTCGCCAGACCAACTGACCTTTCCGGAATTTGCCGCATGTCGACACAGCCGCTTCCCTTTGCTTTCCGCATCGCTACTGCCGCGGATATCCCCGCGTTGCTGGCGCTGGTCCAGTCGGCCTATCGCGGCGATTCCGGCCGGCGCGGCTGGACCACCGAATCGGATCTGCTCGATGGCCAGCGCACGGACGCCGCCGACATCGCCGAGGTGATGGCGCGTCCCGACAGCCTGATCGTGATGACTGAACGCGATGGCCGACTGCTTGCCAGCTGCCATGTCGAGCGGCAGGCGGACGGCGGCTACTTCGGCATGTTCGCGGTCGATCCGCTGCAGCAGGGTGGTGGCGTGGGCAAGGCGGTGCTGGCCGAGGCCGAGCGCATGGCGCGCGAACGCTGGCAATGCCGCGCCATGCACATGACCGTGATCGAGCAGCGTGCGGAATTGATCGCCTGGTACGAACGTCGCGGCTACCGTCGCACCGGCCAGTACAAGCCGTTTCCGTACGGCGACGAGCGCTTCGGCATCCCGCTGCGCGACGATCTGCGTTTCGAGGTGTTGATCAAGGAGTTTCCCGCATGAGCCTGGAATCCGAAGGTTGGGTGCGCGTAGGCACGCGTAGTGAAATGCTGCCGGGCGAGTTCCGCACCGTGTACGACGGCGATACGCCGATCGCGGTGTACAACATCGACGGCGACCTCTACGCGATCGAGGATGTCTGTACGCACGACGGCGGCGATCTCGCCGGCGGAGAGGTGCACGGGTTCGAGGTGGAATGCCCCCGCCACGGCGCCCGCTTCGACGTGCGCACCGGTGCCGTCACTGCACCGCCGGCCTACGAACCGGTGGCCAGCTTCCCGGTGCGCGAGGAGGATGGCGCGATCTTTACCCGGGACGATCGCGACTGACTTTATCCGCCCCTCCATGACCTCTGGCCTATGACGAAACGCCGCATGCGGCGCACGCTGGAGGAATCACTCGTGGGGGAGACGTGCGATGGCAGGAATGACGGGCAGTCGCGGGCTGTGGCTCGCGGCCCTGGTGTGTGGCCTGGGCTGGCCGGTGCTGGGCTGGGCCCAGTCGGCGCCGGTGCCGGCAGCCAGTACGGCGGCACCGGCGGTGGCAAGCAGCGCACCGATTCCGTTCGCACCGGCACACCAGACCATCATCACCACGCCCAGCGCGCCGAATGCCTGGGGGGGCCAACGCACTGGCAGCGAGCCGACGCTGTCCGACCGGGTGGTCAGCTACACCATCGATGCCAGCCTGGATGCAGCGAAGCACCAGGTGACCGGCAAGGAACACATGACCTGGCGCAACCGCAGCGATCGCCCGGTCAGCCACGTCTACTTCCACCTGTATCTCAACGCCTTCGCCAATGACGGCAGCACCTGGTTCACCGAGCGCAGGGTGCTTACCGCGCATGGCCGTTCGCGCGGCAACGCCCGGCTGAAGAAGGACCAGTGGGGCTGGGTCCACCTGCAACAGGTCGAACAGGACGGCACGGCGCTGAAATGGAGCTTCGTGCACCCCGATGGTGGCCCCGCCACCGACGAGACGGTGGTGCGCTTCGACCTCGCCCAACCCGTGCCCGCCGGCGGCACGCTCGCGCTGGACATCAACTTCCTCAGCCAGTTGCCACGCGTGGTCGAGCGCACTGGTTGGTGGGGCGATTTCAACCTGGTCGGACAGTGGTTTCCGAAGATCGGCGTGCTGGAATTGCCGGGCGAACGCGGCGCCACGCAAGTGCGCTGGAACGTGCACGAGTTCCACTTCAACAGCGAGTTCTACGCCGATTTCGGCCTGTACGACGTACACCTGACCGTACCCAGCGATTACACCGTGGGTGCGGTGGGGCAGGAGCAGGGCGCGCCGGTATCGAAGGATGGCCAGACCACCTACCACTTCGTGCAGGGCGACGTGCACGACTTCGCCTGGGTAGCCGCCAAGGGCTACAAGACGCTGGACGGCAGTTGGACCGGCCCGGGCAGCCCCAAGGTGGACGTGCGGGTGATCTATCCGCCCGAATACGTGGGCAGCGCTGCGCCGACGCTGAAGTCCACCATCGCCGCGCTGGGTTACTTCTCGAAGACGCTGGGGCCGTACCCGTATCACACGGTGACCGCGGTGATCCCGCCGTACAACGCGCAGGAAGCCGGTGGCATGGAATACCCCACCTTCTTCACCTCGGAGGGCTACAAGAAGGTGGAGCCGGGCACGCTGAGCCAGTACGAGAGCGATTTCGTCAACATCCATGAGTTCGGTCACGGCTACTTCTACGGCATCATCGCTTCGGACGAATTCGAGGAGCCGATGCTCGACGAAGGCCTCAACGAGTACTGGGATGACCGCATGCTGCGCGACACGCATGAGGACATCACCGCTGCCTCGCCGCTGATGAAATGGCTGGGCATCACACCGACACTCACCGCCTTCCAGATGGAACGTCTGGGCGCCACCTTGAGGCAGCCGGCCGATCCGCTGGCGCAGAACAGCTGGGATCGCCTGTCCAGCACCAGTTACGGCACGGTCTACACGCGCACCACCACGGCCATGCACGACCTGGAGCTGCGCATGGGCAAGGCAACCATGGCAAAGGCCATGCGCCTGTACTACCAGCGCTGGCGTTTCCGCCATCCTTCGGTGGCCGATTTCCGCCAGGCGATGATCGACGGCTCGGGCGACGCCAAGGACGTCAACGAAATCTTCGACCAGTTCGTCTACGGCACCAAACACATCGACGATCGCGTGGCCTCCATCGATACCCGCCAGGTGCTGCCGCAGGCTGGCGTGACGTGGAAGGACGGCAAGCCAGTGGAAGCCGACGGCACCGCGCTGGACAAGCAGATCGCCAAGCAGGAGTCGGACTGGAAGAAGGCGCACCCCAAGGCGAAGCCGGGCAGCGGCGGGGCCTATCCCTGGCACAGCACGGTGACGGTGCTGCGCGACGGTGCCCAGGTGCCCGAATTGCTGCGCGTGACCTTTGCCGACGGCAGCCACGAAGACGTGCATTGGAACGATGATCGCCGCTGGGCGCGCTTCGACTTCGTCAAGCCGGGCAAGGTGGTGTCGGCCGAGCTCGATCCGCAGCAGCAGGTCTACCTCGATGCGAACAAGCTCAACGACAGTTACGCAACCAAGCCGAACAGCGCCGCGTCGCGTCGCTGGAGCGCCGACGTGGCTGCCGTGCTGCAGGCTTTCTACTCGATGCTGGTGACCTTGTGATGATGGCCTACAACACTTCCCGTCGCGTGGGTCCCGGGGCCCTGTTCTCCGCCATGCTGGCGGCCATCCAGTGGCGCCTGCTGCTGTTGTGGCTGCTGTTCCTGCTGCTGCCGGTGGCAGTGGTGGCGTTGCCGTTGTGGCGCACGCTGGCCGGGCTGCTCGATCACTCCGTGCACTCGGCCCAATGGGCGCAGCACTTCAATGCATCGATGTTCGGCGACACGATGATGGCCTTGAGCGGACACGCCGCGTGGTTTGGCGCCACGGCCCTGCTCGGAGTGGTGCTGACCCTGCTGCTGTCGCCGTTCCTCGACGGCATGATGGTCGGCAGCGGCCGTGCCGGGCGCACCCTGGGCTTCGGCGCGTTGCTGCAGAACGGCTGGATCGAATACGGGCGGATGTTCCGCGTGATGCTGTGGGCGCTGGTGCCTTACGCGGTGGTGCTGGTGGTCGCTGGGGCGGGTTCGCACCTGGCCGACAAGCATGCCGCGGAAGCCGTGCTGCAATCGCAGGCGGATGCCTGGGCGCATGGTGCGAAGTGGGTATTGCTGGTGGTGTTCGTGCTGGCGCAGGCGATCGTGGAGTCGATGCGCGCCGCGTTCATCGCCGACCCCGAACTGCGTTCGGCCACCCGCGCGTTCGGCCGCGGCTTCCTGCAACTGTTGCGCCGACCGCTGGGCACCTTGCTGTTCTATCTGGTGGTGAGCGTGATCGGCCTGCTGATCTTCGGCGCACTCGGCCTGGCACGCATCCACTCCACGGCAGTGGATGGCGGCTTCCTGCTGGCGTTGTTGCTGGGTCAGCTGATGGTGCTGGTGGTGGGCTGGATGCGCTTGGCGCGCCTGTTTGCGTTGGCCGCGGTGTCGCGGGCATGGCGAGCGGGGCGGCGCTCGTCGGGATTTGCATCGGCACGCTGATCGGAGGCGTTGCATATGGCCGGGAGGGAGCATGCTCCTCTTCTGGTCACGTTGTGAGCGCTTGCTGCCCGGAATGCTTTGGGGCGTTCCGCCCTGACTCAAATGCCTGGGTAACGTGCCGCCACCTAGGAGCGTGGGCGGCAGAAATCTTCCGGGCTGCAAAAGTGTCTGCGTGGTCCATATTTGACCAGCTTCGCTGTTATGAAGCGCTTCGTCGCTTCTTGGCCCATAGAACCACTATGGGCCGGCGAATCGTCGAAAATCTGTCCTCACGCAGCCACTTTTTCGCCTCGAAAGTTTCTACCGCCCACGCTCCTAGGGTGACGGGGTTTCGCCCACCTGCCGGTGGCCGAGTCACTTTCTCTCGCTTGCCCGAGAGAAAGTAACCCAAGAGAGGGGCACCCTGCGTTCGCGCCCACCGGCTCTGCGAGCCGGCGGGTCCGCGCCCGGCTACGGGGGTTCGCCGACAGCACATCGGGCAACTGCGTCCTGCGTTGCCTCAACTCCGGCATCCATGCCGTCGCCTGCCCTGACGTCGAACTGACCGGCATCCATGCCGGTCACCCTGCGGGCTTGATCCTCCGCCGTGCGCCGCTTCTCGAAGGGGATGAAAAAGCCGCACACCGCAGCGCCAAGCTCGACCACACGCGTCCGCTCTTCCTACCCCTCAGTTGACGGTGACGGCGCGGTGTGGCCGCTGGTGTAACAGGAAGTGTCACGCAGGTTCCAAACCCCTCGACCGCCAAGGCTTGTAGGGTCGGCGGGTCCCATAGGCCATTTCTCTGGGTTACGTCTCTTTGGGCCAGCCAGTACTGTCCGGTAAACCTGCGCATCAACCACACTAAGTGATTGATAAAATGACGATAATTGACACTTTTTGAGTGTTAGCGATTTCAACCCGGGTTGCCTCAAGCTCGACGACGTCACCTCAGAGGACGTCGTCATGCACGAAGGCCGCTTTGTGTTCACGCAGCTCATGCAACACCTGCCGATGCACACGTTTCGTCGGCTCGTTGCGAAGTTCGATGGCAATCGTTATGTGAAACGATTTGCCTGTCTCGACCAGTTTCTCTGCATGGCGTTCGCTCAACTCACGGGACGTGAAAGCTTGCGCGATATCGAGATCTGTTTGCGCGCGCATCAGGCCAAGCTCTATCACCTGGGTATCGTGGACATATCGCACGCAGCACCTTGGCCGATGCGAACGAGCAACGTGACTGGCGCATCTATGCCGAGTTTGCGCAAAGCCTGATCGCCACCGCGCGTCGTCTGTACATCAACGAGCCGCTCGATATCGAGTTGGCACATACCGCGTATGCACTCGACTCCACCACCATCGAGCTGTGCTTGTCGGTCTTCCCGTGGGCGCGAGCGATGCATCCCGGCCGAGGCGGCTTGAAGGTGCATACGCTGCTCGACATTCGCGGCGCAATCCCTACTGTCATCAGCTTTTCCGAGTCGCGCCAGCACGACGTCCACATGCTCGACGAACTCGTGCCCGAGCCAGGGGCGATCTATCTGATGGACCGCGCCTATCTCGATTTCGAACGTCTCTACCGATTTCACTGCGAAGGTTCTCTCTTCCTGATGCGCACCAAGAAGAACCTCCGAGTGCGACGACGCTATTCCCACCCGGTGCCTGATCGCACGCTCATCGGTTGCGATCAAACCGTCATGCTGACGCGGGACGTCGTGCGCAAGAAATACCCCGTCCCACTACGCCGTGTGCGCGTGCGCGACCCGGAGAGTGGTGAGTCCATTGTCTTGTTGACCAACCACTTTGCGCTTCCTGCTGCCACGGTCAGCGCCTTGTATCGTCACCGTTGGCAGATCGAAATCTTCTTCAAGTGGATCAAGCAACACCTGCGTATCAAGGCGTTCTTTGGCACTTCACCCAACGCGGTGAAAACGCAGGTCTGGATCGCTGTCGCTGTTTACGTACTGATCGCGATCGTGCGCAAACGTCTCCAATTGACCACTTCCCTCTACGAAATTCTGCAGATCCTGAGCGTGACACTATTCGAGCAAACCCCATTGGACTGCGCCTTGCGGCGCCAGGAGCTACAGCTTTTTGCCCACGACGACGCTAACCATTTGATTCTATTCCCTGATTAACCGGACAGTACTGGGGCCAGCAAAGAGAGGTAACTCGGGCGCCGGCAGGCGCTCGAAAGCCCGCCGCAGGCGAGCCACCCACCGACCACGTCAGAGAAAGCGAAAGCCCGCCGCAGGCGAGCAATCTAGCGACCACGTCAGAACGAGCAAAAGCCCGCCGCAGGCGAGCAATCTGGCGACCACGCTAATGCAAGCGAAAGCCCGCCGCAGACGGCCAATTTCACGATAACGTCTGCAGCCCACCCGGAACGGGCCGCAGCCCCGCCTACGCGAAGGCGCGACGCGCCTCAGCCCGAGGCGGATAGTAGGCGAACACGTGGGTGTCGCTACCGTAGAAATCCATGTCCTCGATGTGCTCGCCGCCCAGCCGTTCGGCCACGCGATCGGAAGCATCGTTGCCGATGCGCACCAGGCTGATCACGCGGGGCACGTGCAGGCGGCTCCAGGCGAAATCGAGCACGGCGTTGCCCGCTTCGGTGGCGTAGCCGTGGTGGCGGTGCTCCGGCTTGAGCATCCAGCCCAGCTCCACGTCCGGCCAGCCTTCGGGGTGGAACAGACCGGCGCGACCGATGAATTCGCCGCTTTCCTTCAACTCCAGCGCCCACATGCCGTAACCGCGCAGTTGCCAGTGGCCGATCAGCATGGCCAGCGAGCGCCAGGCATTCGTGCGGTCCAGCGGCTGGCCGTCGCCGACCCAGCGCGTGCTCTCCGGATCACCCAGCATCGCGGCGTAGTCGTCGAAGTGGCGTTCGGTGAGGGCGGTGAGGCGCAGGCGCGCGGTTTCGATTACGGGGATATCAATCATGTCAAATCAGCAAGCAGGCACCGTGCCATCAAGCAGACTGGCCAGCGCGCGCGTAGTGGTTGCCAGGCTTTCAGCCCAGGGCAGACCCACGATTGTCTCACCGGAAGCCGCATCCGCAAAATCCTCGGCCTGGCCGGGTGGCAGCAGGTGGCGGTAGTCCACGGTGATCTCGGTGCCTGCGGGCAGGTCGCGCAAGGCGAACACGAAGCCCAGGTGCCACAGGCCGACCGGCTGGAAGCTGTGGTTGATATAGCACTCGTCCGGCCAGTCTGGCGACAGCGTGTAGCGGTCCTCGAACCAGCGGGCGGCGGCGTGCATCTGCGCGGAAAGGGCCGGATCGGCGACGATCTCGGCCAATCGCCAGGTGCGGTCGATGGCATCGGGGGCGGTGAGGATGCGCCCGGCGGCCACATTTTCGTCCAGGAACAGGCCTTTGCCAGCGCCACGGATGGTGGAGACGGCAATGCGATAGCGCGGAAGAATCATGGGGCGTGGCGGCGGCGGGAATGCCGCGCAGTGTAGCGCAGCCGGCGCGGCATTCCTTGCTGCACCGGCTGCTCCATCCTGGAAATCGTCCCTGTATGAATGCAGCATCCCCCCGCATTCGACAATCCGTTGCACTGACACCCCTGAGGCAACATTCCGTGTTGGCCTGACCGATACTTTGCCGCAAGGCGTGATGGTTCGCCGCCAGCGCTTGCGTGCGGTGCGCGTGCGCTTTTGGCGCCATGATTTGTCAGGGAATCCCCACAGGCGGCAGTCCGGTGGGACAGGGTCGTCACGGGGCGCTGGTACAATGTGTGTTTTCGCCTGCCTGTATTGGAGCCCACGTGATGGATACCGCCCGCCTTTCCCGTTTCGTCAGCGATCTGTGGGACGCCGAGATCGTGCCGAAGCTGACCGATTACATCCGTATTCCCAACAAGTCGCCGATGTTCGACAAGGATTGGGTGGCGCATGGCCACATGGATGCGGCGGTGAAGCTGATGAGTGACTGGGCGAACAGCAAGCTGTCCAGCTTGCCGGGCGCCACGCTTGAAGTGGTGCGATTGGAAGGGCGTACGCCGCTGATCTACATCGAAGTGCCGGGCCAGGGCGACGACACTGTGGTGCTCTACGGCCATCTCGACAAGCAGCCGGAAATGACGGGTTGGTCCGAAGGCCTGGGTCCGTGGACGCCGGTGCTCAAGGGCGACAAGCTTTACGGCCGCGGTGGCGCCGACGACGGCTATGCCATTTTCGGCTCGCTGGCTGCGTTGCTGTCGCTGCATGAGCAGGGTATTCCGCATGCGCGCTGCGTGGTGATGATCGAGGCCTGCGAGGAATCGGGCAGCTACGACCTGCCGTTCTACGTCGATCACCTGGCCGAACGCATCGGCAGCCCGTCGCTGGTGGTGTGCCTGGATTCGGGCTGCGGCAACTACGATCAACTCTGGCTGACCACCAGCCTGCGCGGCATGACCGGCGGCGAGCTGAGCGTCGAAGTGCTGACCGAGGGCGTGCATTCGGGCGACGCCTCCGGCGTGGTGCCGTCCAGCTTCCGCATCCTGCGCCAATTGCTGGAGCGGCTGGAAGACGCCAACACCGGGCGTATCAAGCCGCAGGAGCTGTATGTGGAGGTTCCGGCCGAGCGCGTGGAGCAGGCGCGCAAGTCGGCCGAGGTGCTGGGGGCGGACATCTACGACAAATTCCCGTTCGTTGAAGGCATGCAGCCGGTGACCGAGGACTTGGGCGAGCTGGTGCTCAACCGCACCTGGCGCCCGCAGCTGGCCGTGACCGGCGTGGACGGCATGCCGCCACTGGAAAGCGCCGGCAATGTGCTGCGTCCCAAGACGGCGGTGAAGCTGAGCTTGCGCGTGCCGCCGACCCTCAGCGGTGCCAAGGCCGGTCAGTTCGTCAAGGAGTTGCTGGAAAAGGATCCGCCGTACGGCGCCAAGGTGAACTTCAAGCTGGAAAAGGACGGCAGCGGCTGGAATGCGCCGGCGCTGTCGCCGTGGCTGTCGCAGACCGTGTCCGAGGCTTCCGAGCATTACTTCGGCGCACCGGCGGCCTACATGGGCGAAGGTGGCAGCATTCCGTTCATGGGCATGCTGGGCGAGAAGTTTCCGCAGGCGCAATTCCTGATCACCGGCGTGCTGGGCCCGCACTCCAACGCGCACGGCCCCAACGAGTTCCTGCACATCCCCACCGGCAAGAAGGTGAGCATGGTGGTGGCCGAAGTGGTGGCCAGGCATTACGCGCAGGGCGCCAAGGGCTGACCCGTCTTTCTCCCTCTCCCCTGCGGGGAGAGGGGCGGGGTGAGGGGCCAACCTCGCCGGGCGCTTGAAAGAAGCGAAGAGCGCTCGCTTGAATGTTTTCGCGAGCACCCGCCCCTCATCCCAACCTTCTCCCCGGAGGGGAGAAGGCGCAGGGCGACAGACGCATTCGCGAGCACCCGCCCTTCACCTCAATCCTCTCCCTCACAGGGGCGAGGAGGCGAACGCAAAGAGCCGTACTCATGGATCACTCCCATCTCGCCCACAACTGGGCCGATATCCGCCATCGCGTGGCGGAAGCCTGCCGCGCCGCCGGGCGCGATCCGTCCGAGGTCAGCATCCTGCCGGTCAGCAAGACCTTCGGCGCTGACGTGGTGCGCGAGGCGGTGGCGCTGGGGCTGCATCGCTTCGGCGAGAACAAGGTGCAGGAGATCCGCGACAAGTCCGGTCCGCTGGCCGACTGCGGCATCGACTGGGTGATGATCGGCCACCTGCAGACCAACAAGGCCAAGGACGTGGCACGACTGGCCAGCGAGGTGCAGTCGCTGGACCGCCCGGAACTGGCCGAGGCCTTGCACCGCCGCCTGACCCTGGAAGGCCGCAGCATCGACGTACTCGTGCAGGTGAAGACCTCGCGCGAGGACAGCAAGTACGGCCTGCCGCCCGACCAGCTGCCGGCCTTCCTGGACAGCCTGCGCCAGTACGACACCTTGCGCGTGCGCGGCCTGATGACCCTGGCCATCCACACCGACGATCCGGCCGAGATACGCGCCTGCTTCCGCCAGTTGCGCGAGCTGCGTGATGCCGAAACGGCCCGCGGCCACGACATTCCGCGCCTGTCGATGGGCATGAGCGGCGATTTCCCGCTGGCCATCGCCGAAGGTTCGACCGAAGTACGCATCGGCACCGCCATCTTCGGTCGCCGGCCGTATCCGGATTCGTATTACTGGCCGGAAAAGCCGGCCTGAATCGAGTCGGGAGGGTTCCTGCGGACCCGTGCACCACCACACCCGCAAGTTATTGCGGTTGCGAGTCGCATCACGTAATTATTTGCGTTTGCCTCCTATCATGGGCCAAGGAGCGCGCCACGCAATGGCCTGGTGCGCAAGGGGAGGGTGTCACCGGCTTCAGGCGGCACGGACAACGAAGCGGCGGCACTGAGCACGGGAAGGGTTCAGGGGCACATGGACGCAGAGGCAGTGGCAAGCGAGCTTCCGGATGGAAGTTCGCCCGGGGAGCGCGGCGCTTTCGCTTCAGGCACGACGGGCTTTGACCAGCCGCTGCACGGCCTGGTGATGCTGGCCCAGTTCCATGGCATCGCCGCCGATGCCGACCAGCTACGTCACGAGGCTGGTCGAGGGGCGCAGGCATTCGATGAACCGTCCCTGCTGCTGGCGGCCAGAAAGCTGGGTCTCAAGGCGAGGGTAATCCGGCAACCGGTGGATCGTCTGGATCGCGTGGCGCTGCCGGCCCTGGCACTGCATGACGATGGCACCGCCTTCGTGGTGGCCCGGGTCGGCGACGGCAAGGTGCTGATCCACGACCTCGGGTTGCGGTGCGTGCGCATTCTGTCACGCGATGAATTCGCCGCTCATTACGATGGTCGCCTGCTGGTCGTCGCCTCGCGCGCCTCGATGGTGGCCGAGCTGGCGAAGTTCGACTTCAGTTGGTTCATTCCGGCGGTGGTGAAGTACCGCCGGCTGCTGCTGGAAGTGCTGCTGGTATCGTTTTTTCTGCAGCTGTTCGCGCTGGTCACGCCGCTGTTCTTCCAGGTGGTGATGGACAAGGTGCTGGTGCACCACGCGCTGACCACGCTGAGCGTCATCACCATCGGCCTGGTCGTCATCACGGCGTTCAACGTGATGCTGGCGGGCCTGCGCACCTACCTCTTCGCGCACACCACCAGCCGCATCGACGTGGAGCTGGGCGCGCGGCTGTTCCGTCACATCCTCGCGCTGCCGCTGGCCTACTTCGAGGCGCGCCGGGTGGGCGACACCATTGCCCGCGTGCGCGAGCTGGAGAACATCCGCAGCTTCCTCACCGGGCAGACGCTCACCTCGGTGCTGGATCTGCTGTTCACCTTCGTGTTCCTCGCGGTGATGTTTCTCTACAGCGGCTGGCTGACCCTGATCGTGCTGATCTCGCTGCCGCTGTACGCGATCTGGTCGGCGGCAATCACGCCGGTGCTGCGCAAGCGGCTCAACGAGAAATTCGAGCGCGGCGCCGACAACCAGGCCTTCCTGGTGGAAGCCATCGCCGGCATCAGCACCATCAAGGCCACGGCGGTGGACCCGCGCATGGTGCGCATCTGGGACAAGCAGTTGGCCGGCTACGTGGGCGCGGGTTTTCGCGTCGCCCACCTCGCCAACATCGGCCAGCAGGGCATCCAACTGCTGCAGAAGCTGGTGGCCGTGGCGGTGATCTACTGGGGCGCGAAACAGGTGATCGAGGGCACGCTGTCCGTGGGCCAGCTGATCGCCTTCACCATGCTCTCGGGTCAGGTCTCGGCGCCCATCGTGCGGCTGGCCCAGCTGTGGCAGGACTTCCAGCAGGTGGGCATCTCGATGGAGCGCATGGGCGACGTGCTCAACACCCGCACCGAGGCCGGCGGCAGCCGCATGCAGCTGCCGGCGATCGAGGGGCGCGTCACCTTCGAGCACCTGGGCTTCCGCTATCGCCCCGACACCGCCGAGGTGCTGGCCGGCATCGAGCTGGACATCCGCCCCGGCGAGGTGGTGGGCATCGTGGGGCGCTCCGGCTCGGGCAAGAGCACGCTGACCAAGCTGGTGCAGCGCCTCTACGTGCCCGAACGCGGGCGCGTGCTGATCGATGGCACCGATCTCGCCCTGGCCGACCCTGCCTGGCTGCGCCGCCAGCTCGGCGTGGTGCTGCAGGAAAACTTCCTGTTCAACCGCAGCGTGCGCCAGAACATCGCCCTGACCGATCCCGGCATGCCGCTGGAGCGGGTGATCGCGGCGGCCAAGCTGGCCGGCGCGCACGACTTCATCACCGAGCTGCCCGAAGGCTACGACACCGAGGTCGGCGAGCACGGCGCCAACCTCTCCGGCGGCCAGCGCCAGCGCATCGCCATCGCCCGCGCGCTGGTCGCCGACCCGCGCATCCTGATCCTGGACGAGGCCACCAGCGCGCTCGACTACGAGTCCGAGCGCGCCGTGATGGCCAACATGCGCGCCATCTGCCGCGGCCGCACCGTGCTGATCATCGCCCACCGCCTCTCCACCGTGCGCCACGCCGACCGCATCGTGGTGATGGACAAGGGCCGCATCGTGGAGTCCGGCGCGCCGGATGTCTTGCTGCAGCGCCCCGACGGGCATTTCAGCCAACTCTATCGCCTGCAGCAGGGCTGACATGGAAGGGCTGACATGAACCTGCGACTGCAAGCCCTGGGTGACATCTGCCGCCGCCATGCCGAGGTCTGGCGCGCCGCCTGGGCCGGGCGGCGCGCCCTGGAACCGATGCCGCGCACCCGCGGCGAACTGGCCTTCCTGCCGGCGCAACTGGAACTCATCGAAACCCCGCCATCGCCCGTGCCGCGCCTGGCCGCGCGCCTCATCATGGCCCTGTTCGCCGTCGCCCTGCTGTGGGCCTGCATCGGCCAGCTCGACATGGTGGCCGTGGCGCCGGGCCGGACCGTCACCGGCGGTCGCACCCGCATCGTGCAGAGCGCCGAGACGGCGGTGGTTCGCCGCATCCTGGTGCGCGACGGCCAGCACGTGAGCCAGGGCGAGCTGCTGATCGAGCTGGACGCCACCGCCACCGGCGCCGACCAGCACAAGGCCGAAGCCGCCCTGCTGGACGCCCGCCTCGCCGCCGCCCGCGCCGCCGCGCTGGTGGCCGCCGCCGGCGTGGGCCATGCCCCTGTGCTCGCCAACGAAACCGGCCTGCCCGCCGGGCGCTTCGAGGCCACGGCGCGCCTGGCGCAAAGCGCCTACGCCGCCTATGCCGCCAAAAGGCAGGGGCTGGAGGCGCTGGTGGCGCAGAAACAGGCCGAGCTCGCCACGGTGGATGCCGCCATTCCCACGCTGGAAGCCAGCCTCGCCATTGCCCGCACCCGCGTCGCCGACTACGAGAAACTGCTCGCCAAGGGCTACGCCTCCAAGCAGGATTACCTGCAACGCGAACAGGAGCGCCTGGGCATGGAGCGCGACCTCACCGCCCAACGCAGCCGCCGCACCGAGCTGCGCTCGGCCATCGCCGCCGCCCGCGAGGAGCTGGCCGCCACCGTCACCGACACTCGCCGCCAATGGCAGGACGAGCTGCGCCAGGCGCAGGAGCAAATCCGCCAGTACGAGCCCGAAGTGGCCCGCACCACCCGCCGCAACACCCTGATGCAATTGCGCGCCCCGGTGGCCGGCAGCGTGCAGCAACTGGCCGTGCACACCGTCGGCGGCGTCGTCACACCGGCCCAGCCCCTGCTCTCCGTGGTTCCCGACAACGAGCCGCTGGAAGTAGAAGCCACCGTACTCAACCAGAACATCGGCTTCGTGCGTCCCGGGCAGCGCGCCACGATCAAGGTCGAGAGCTTTCCGTATACGCGCTACGGCTATATCGAAGGCGTCGTGGAGAGTGTTTCGCACGATGCGATCCAGGACGAGAAGCTCGGCTTGATCTACCAGGCCCGGGTGAAGATGGGGAAGACGGAGCTGCTGGTCGACGGCGTCAAGGTTCGCCTGACTTCGGGCATGGCATTGACGGCGGAAATCAGGACGGGGAAACGGCGGGTGATCGAGTACATCCTTGATCCGCTGCGGCAGGGGGTGGATGAGTCCATGCGGGAGCGGTGATGTGGAAACCATATGGGCAGCACATCGCGCAAGGTCTATCTGGGAAGTGGGCAATAAAATGAAAGTGTCCTGTACATTTGTCGCTAGTCTTGCATGGGTGCTGTCCTTCGCGGCCTGCGCAAAGGACGGCACCAGCGACACCGCCGTGCGGGCGAGCCCCGAGGTGGTCGTCATGCCTTCCGAGTGCCACGGGAAGCCCAACGACGCCATTTACGTGGCCTTGGGCGAGGACGTGTTCCGCATCCCCGGTACGCCCAATCGTGTGGGCATCTATCCCATTCCCTATCCGAAGCCGGGAGAAGCATCGTCGGCAATGCCTAGTGAGACACCGCCTGGTTGTCCCGACCATCCAGCCAAGGCTTTCAGTCTGCACCTGACTTTGCACCAGTCATCGTTGCTCGGCAATCTGCAAGACCTGCCACCGGATGCCTTGCGAGCCATAACCGTTTCCCAGGTCGGCTACCGCCCGTATGGCGAACTCTTCGCCATGAATACGCTGGCTATGATGGTGAAAGACGAGCCATGCCGCGATGCGGGCGGCGGCTTGGTGGAATGCCGCAAGCAGCCGGATCAGGAAAGGGATACATCCACCCTTTCCGCACAGGCATCCGTGTACGGCACCCCGCTTGGGCATCCCTTCATCGTCACTTGCGGCTTCGGACCCGGCATCTGGGCAAGCGACTGCCAAGTGCATTACCAGTTGTCCGAACGTCTGGTGCTTGGATATCAGCTCGACAGGCGCCGTATTCCTGCCGCACGCATGATCGAGGTCGACCGGGCCATTCGTGCCGGTGTCCAGCGGCTTCTCGTGAATTCGCACCGTTGAAGCGCGTTTTGCTGGAGCCCATTGATATCTCCTGTCCATATCCAAGGAAGAAACTGCATGACAATCAAGGTTGGTTATGGAGACAAGGGGGCTCTCTCTCGATTCGTGTGGTTGACCTTTACCCGACCACCTGTTGAGCCGCATGCGTCCACGGGTTTTTCGGCA
>NZ_JBGBPX010000022.1:0-55353 GCF_041107475.1 Rhodanobacter sp. FW021-MT20
ATCCGCCAAGCGTGCACTCAGCACCGCATCCGAGGCAAGATCGCCGTCGTGTCAACCACACCAGACGCGAGAGAGCCGATAAAACTCACCCGCAACAGCATCGCGGCCCTGTTAGGCAAGGGGCCGGACCGAGGGCTCGATATCGCCCGACCCACGCTGGCGACGCGTCGCGCGATAGGACTGCCCAGCACCTTGGGTGCGGATATCTTGGGGCGGAAGCCCGAAGTCGTTGCGGCACGCTGGCGTGTCGAGGCCGCCGCCAAGCGCATTGGCGTCGCTCGCGCATCGTTCTACCCCAACGTCAACCTTGTGGCATTTATCGGTTTGCAGTCACTGGGGTTGAGCAATCTCACGGCATCGGGTTCGGGCATCGGAAGTATTGGCCCGGCGATCCATCTCCCGATCTTCGAAGGCGGCCAGCTACGCGCCAACTACCAAAGTGCCCGCGCAGAGTACGACCTTGCCGTTGCAACGTACGACGAGGCACTGACCCAAGCCTTGCATGAGACAGCGGACGCAGCGCGCAGTCTGGACGCATTGAAAGACAGGCGTATTGCGATCGATGAAGGCCTGGCGCACAGCGAGAAGGCGTACGGCATGGCCAAGGCACGATTCGATGGTGGCCTCGCCGACTACCAAACCGTGCTCACCGCCGAAGACATCATGCTGCAGGCCCAATTGGAAGATACGGCGATCCACATGCGCGGTTACTCCCTGGACGTCGCGTTGGTCAAGGCACTCGGCGGCGGATTCGAATCCAACTCAACATTTGCAGCACAGGTGAAGCCATGAGCGACGCACTGGAAAATACACAGGTAAAGCAGGAAGAGGACGCCAAAGAGCCCGTCAATGGAAAGCGTAAACGCGCTTTTCTCGGGCTGGGAGGCGCCATCGCGCTGTGCGCCCTGGGAACTGGCGTATGGATGGTTTTCTTTGCAGGGAAAACGGTCTCGACCGACAACGCGTATACCGCCGTGGAAGTGGCGCAGATCACCCCCTTGGTAAATGGCCCCGTCAAGCAGGTGAAGGTCGTCGACACCCAGGCGGTGCATGCGGGCGACGTCCTGGTTGTTCTCGACGATACGGACGCCAGGATCGCTGTCGCGCAAGCCGAGGCGGATCTGGATCATGCACGGCGCCAGGTTCAGCAGATCATGCGCAACGACATCAGCCTCTCGGGGCAGATGGATCTGCATGAGGCGCAGATTCGCAGTGCCGAGAGTGATGTAGTCAGAGCGCGCGCCACCTTCGACAAGGCCTCACTCGACGAGAAGCGGCGGCAGAATCTGGTGGCTGGCGGCAGCGTGTCCGTGCAGGAGTTCACTGATTCGCAAACCACGCTGCGCGAAGCGACAGCTACGCTTCAACAGGCAGAGGCTAGCGTCAATGTTGCCCGCGCTGCACTTGCTGCAGCGGGCGGTGCAAGGCAGTCCAACGCAGCGCTTTTCAGCGGCAGCACCGTCGACAGCAATCCAACGGTCCGGGCCGCCGCCGCTCGACTGCAACAGGCGCGCGTCAACCTCGACCGTACCGTGCTGCGGGCGCCCATCGATGGCATCGTCACGCAACGAGCGGTCGATATGGGACAGCAGGTTCAGGCTGGCACGCGCTTGATGAGTATCGTGCCGATCAGCCAGATCTACGTCGATGCGAACTTCAAAGAGGTTCAGTTGAGCAAGGTTCGGCCTGGACAGAAGGTTCGCCTTACCTCGGATCTGTATGGCGACGACGTGGTGTACGACGGCCAGGTCGAAGGATTCGAGGGCGGCACCGGCTCGGCGCTCTCGGTTATTCCCGCACAAAATGCCACCGGCAACTGGATCAAGGTTGTGCAGCGCCTGCCGGTACGCATTCGTCTGGACCCGGCTCAACTGGCCAAACACCCGCTTCGCATCGGGCTGTCGATGGATGCCACGGTCGACTTGGCTTCATCCCGCGCGATCCGCTCGTCGGCGCGGGGGTAGTGCCATGTCTTCCTCCGAGTTTCCTCCGCTTACCGGAGCCAAGCTGGTCCTTGCGGCGATCGTGCTTTCGCTGGGCAACTTCATGGTGGTGCTGGATACCACCATCACCAATGTTGCGATGCCCACGATCTCGGGGTATCTCGGTGTGTCGACCACCGAGGGTACGTGGATCATTACTGCCTACGCTGTAGCGGAGGCCATTACGGTGCCGCTAAGCGGTTGGCTCGTGAAGCAGTTTGGCCAAGTCCGCGTTTTTGTAGTTTCGGTTGCGGCATTCGTGGTGTTTTCCATAGCTTGCGGACTTTCTTGGTCACTAGCCAGCCTGGTCGTCTTCCGTGTTCTGCAGGGGTTGGCAGGTGGGCCGCTGATTCCGCTTTCGTCAACACTCTTGTTATCGGTCTTCCCAAAGAACAAGTCCCATGTCGCGTTGGCCCTGTGGGGCATGATGACCGTGGTAGCACCCATCTTTGGTCCGATTCTCGGCGGACTGATTTCCGACAACTGGAACTGGCAGTGGGTGTTTTACATCAACATTGGTTTTGGTCTGTTCGTGGGCCTCGGATCCTGGAGCGTACTGCGGGGCCGCGAGACAACGATCACGCGCTCGCGCTTCGACAGTGTTGGGCTAATGCTTCTCGTGACCTTCGTGACCTCGTTCCAAGTGATGATCGACCAGGGGCGGGAGCTCGACTGGTTTTCCTCGAATGTCATCATCACCAGTGCCGTAGTAGCGGTGATATCACTGATATCGCTCATCATCTGGGAGTTGACCGACAAGGAGCCGGTCATCGACCTGTCCGTCTTCAAGTCGCGCAACTGGCTCGTGTCGACGGTCAGCCTGAGCCTCATGTTCGGCATATTTTTCGGCAATATCGTCCTCACGCCACTCTGGCTGCAGCAGCAAATGGGCTACACCGCCACGTGGGCGGGGTATGCGACAGCCCCCATGGGAATCCTTGCGGTGGTGACCTCGCCCTTGATCGGGCGCCTGCTGCCGAAGACGGATCCCAGGTGGCTCGTCAGCTACGGCATGGGGGTGCTGGCCATCTCGTTTTGCATGCGCGCGGTGCTCACGTCGCAAGTCGGCTTTATGTCGGTGGCATTGCCCATGTTTGTCCTGGGCGCAGGTATTCCCGCTTGCGTTATCACCCTTACGTCCCTCGGTGTTTCCGACCTCCCGCCGGAGAAGATTGCCAATGGAGCGGGACTTCAAAACTTCCTGCGCGTCCTATGCATGGCCTTCGGGTCGTCGCTGACACAGACGTACTGGGAGCATATGGGCAAGTTCAATCGGGCAGAGCTGGTGACTGCCATTGATCCCGATGCGCCGTCCGTTGTGGCCTCAACGGTCGCTCATGCAGGTGTTGGTCCTCAGGGCGCCACAGCAATGTTTTCGCGGATGGTGGATGGTCAGGCCGTCATGCTTGCGACAAACGATTTCTATGCGCTGGCTACCGTCCTTATGGTCGCGACCATCGGCGTGATCTGGTTCGCCAAGCGACCCACAGGTTCGCTGAAGGTGATCGCCCACTGAAAAGCGATCGTGCGATTCGACGCCTCCATACGATGAAGCATTTTCCATGTATGCCACTTGCATCAATTTACATGGGTGCTGCAGGCATGCAATGCGCTTCATCGAGGCGTTGCGCAACGGTCTCGCGCAAAAGGTGGAAATTATCGAGGTGCCAAGAACATGACTAGTCCAGAACGGCAACGTTACCCAAGTCCGGAGCATCGTATGCGTCCTTCACCCATCACAAATGCAGACTTCGAAGTAGCCGAAAAAATTTTGCATTTGACGGCTCGGGCGAGTGTCGCTATTTGGCATCTGATCACGCAGCACACCCGCGCTGTGGCTGATATTACGGGTATGCAGGCCAGTGTTCTCATGACCCTCATTGCCGGTCGCTGTACGACGTCAACTGAGCTTGCGCGCCAGTACGCTCTAAATCCGAGCGTCATTACTGGGCATGTCGATGGATTGGAGCAACATGGCTTCGTCAAGCGTGTGCCTAGCGAGTTTGATCGGCGGGTTCACCTGATCGTTCCAACGGATGAGGGGAGAGGCCTCTTCGGCAAAATTTCGCCCGTCTTCTCACGGGTTCTTGGTGAAGTATTCGACGGACTGGAAAGCGAAGAAATAGAGGCGTTCCAAAACAGTCTTCAGCGCATGGTTCTCAAGGCTGGTATGGCTGATGTGGGTGCCGAGTCGAAGCTTTTCCGGTTGGGAGTGGCGTGAAATTGCACCCCCCACATTACCCGACGCCAAAATTTTCGCCTCGTGATGACAACTCTCACGCACATCCACATACGGAAACACCATGGAGCCTAATGCTGGAACCATCGTTGTAACCGGCGCCAGCAACGGGCCTTGGCTTTGGAAACGTCTCGCTGATCCACATCGGTGCAATGTTTCACGACATGGATTCGGTCGCACCGGACAGCACGGCTACCTAGCGCCTCGAAGTCGACAGCGCGAACGCGTCATGCGACTTCAAGCGTTCAGGTCTTCGTCGAGTGGAGTCACGTGTGACTGACACGGAGGCGAATTCGCAAGTTCAACTTCTGTTGAAGGCCTGGTGCGAAGGTCATTATGCACGTACCGCCAAGGCTCCTTTCGATACGTGTCCGTATCTTGGCGGAGGTGAAATGGCCGTGGCCTGGCAACATGGTTGGCTATTCGTCGACCACGATGATGCCGCGATCGTCGGACCCGAAGTTAGTCACCGTGGTTATCCATAAGCATGAGGCGTCGAACCTCGAGGAGATCGACTACGCGCCGCCCGATTCGCACCGAACCGTGTCTAGATAAAGCTGTCGGTAGGCTTCGACCAGTTGGTCGAGACCGAACGTTCGGTTTCTGCCGCTCGGGTTCGGCAGTACCCAAATGGCAGCGTCCTTCAAACGATTTAGCTGCAATCCCCAGGCGACGTCTCGTTGACCCGAGAGTCCGCAGTATGCCGCTTTGCCCAGAAAGGCGACGGCACGTGGCGCATGGCATGCAATTTTCTGCTTGAACGCGGAGGCGGCAGCAACGAACTCCTCTGTCGAGAGTTGATCTGCACGCGCCGTCGGCCGCTTCACCACTGAAGTTAAACCGAACCCGTGACGGAGTATCGACCTATCTTCCAAGGGCGAAATTTCCTCGGGTGTGAATCCTGCGAGGTGCATGACACGCCAGAATCGATTGCTTCTTCCGGCGAAATGGTGTCCTGTCGCGGCTGCCATCACGCCGGGATTGATCCCGCAAAAGAGCACATGAAGACGCCCGGAAATGATGTCGGGGAGTCCATCGGTCACGACCTTCTCCTCAGCATGCGATAAACCCGGACTCGATGCCCGGGTGTGCCATTGCCGACCTCACCCATTACGGTTTGCACCGAAAGATCAGCCGCAAATCACCTTCACGGCCCTCTGCGCGAGCTTCCTCAGCTCCTTCCTAGGCGTACCGGAACGAGCGCGGACGGCCATGGTATGCATCGTTGCGGAGGCGAGCTCTGCGAGGGCTTTGAGGTCGGCATCCTTTCTCAGTTCTCCGGCGGCACGCGCTAGTTTGAAGCGCGCCTCGAAACTGGCATCGAGCGAATCAAAGCCCTTCGCGACAATGCCTCGGACCTCGGGATCGACCGAAGCCTCGGTGACGGCTGTGCCGACCACGAAACATCCAAGCACCTGCTCGTCGCTGGAGAAATAGATGGATAAGGTTGCGTCGTAAACCCGCATCAGGGCCTCGGCCAGGGTGCCGCCGCCTTCGAGCGCCTCACCCAGCACCGCAAGCTTGAACTCCCAGTAGGTGCTGAGCGCCTTGATGTAAATGTCGTGCTTGTCACCAAATGCCGCGCGAAGACTGGGCCTGTTCATGCCGGTCGCAGCAGAGATGTCATCGAGGGACGTACCGGAATAACCCGTCTTCCAGAACACCTCGCTGGCCGCTCGGAGGGCGGTTTCTGGCTCGTAGGCGCGTGGCCTGCCACGGGGCCTTTTCTCAGTCTTCCCATAATTTGTACGAGATTGCATAAAAATACTTGACCTCGGCTTGGCTCGATCCTTATTATTGTTCGTTGTTGTACAAAAATACAACGTCCCTGGGGCAGGGAGTGAGCCATGTCCTGGCAATGTCTAGGCTGGCAGGCATCGCTCAATTTCCGTACTTATCGAGACATCTGTGATGAACAAGCAATCCGATGGGGCAGCAGGCGGGCAAGAGGCAGGCGCTCGCGTCGAAACGGCAAGCAGAAGTATCAAGGCAAGGCTGCGCGCTCCACTCATGGTAGGACTGCCACTGTTGTTGGCCATAGGCGGCGGCGCCATATATGTGGCTGCGGCACACGATGTCGTGACCGACGACGCTTTCGTGCAGGCCGCGAGAGTTTCCATCAATGCCCGGGTCCCAGGGCAGGTGGTGAGCATTTCGGTGAGGGACAACCAACGGGTCCGTGCAGGCCAGTTACTGTTCCAGGTAGAACCCGAGCCCTATCGGATTGCAGTGGAACAAGCCGAGGCGCGCCTCGGCGGCGCGCGTCTGCAGATCGAGGCGCTCAAGGCGACCTATCGCCGGCAGTTGGTTGCCGTGGAATCAGCCAGGGCTTCCGCGGACTTTGCCCAGCGCGAATATGCGCGCAAGAAGGCCTTGCTCGCCTCGGATTTCACCTCGCGCTCCGCGTACGAACAGGCCGAAACGGAGCTCACGGTCGCGCAGCAGCACATTGCATCGGCCCAGCAGGATGTCGCCAGCACTGTCGCCGAGCTGGATGACAATCCCGATATCGCGGTCGATCAGCATCCGTCGGTCCGCGAGGCCATGGCTCAATTGAATCGTGCCAAACTCGATCTCTCCTACACAGCGGTGATCGCGCCAGATGATGGCGTCGTCACCAAGGTTGACGATCTGCAAGTGGGCGACTTCGTCAACGCCGGTGCGACCGTGTTCTCGATGATGTCGAGCCGGGATGTCTGGGTCGAGGCGAATTTCCGCGAAACCGGCATGACGCATATGCGGCCGGGCCAGACAGCCGTCATCGACGTCGACACCTATCCCGGACATGGCTTCAAGGCCCACGTGGTCAGCATCAGCCCTGGCACGGGATCTGAATTCGCAGTCTTGCCGCCCGAGAACGCCACGGGCAACTGGGTGAAGGTTGTACAGCGCATGCAAGTGCGGTTGGAGTTCGACAACGCTGATCCGAAGTGGCCGCTGTACTCGGGCATGAGCGTCACCGCGCAAGTCGATACCAGGCAGGGCGCGGGCGCCATGGCGGTGAGCTTCGGCAACGGGGCAGGTTTGTGAGTACGGATCTCCATCCCGGCACCGACGTGACGTCGCACCGGTACCTGGTCATGGCTGCGCTGCTCGCGACCTTCATGCAGGCGATCAACATATCCATACCGAATGCGGCCATCGAGTACGTGCAGGGCACCCTGTCGATGGCCGACGACGAGATCGGTTGGGTGTTTACCGCCTACATCGCCGCCAGCGCGATCATCATGCCGATGACGCATTGGTTGTCGGGGCGCTTTGGAAGGAAGGTCGTATTCCAGGTTTCGATCGCGCTTTTTGGTCTGGCCCTCGTGCTCGACACGCTGGCGACCACACCGCTGCAGTTTGTCTTGGCCCGCATCATCCAGGGCGCCGCAGGCGGTACGCTCGCTCCCTTGTCGATATCGATCTTGCTCGACGAACTTCCGCCGCTGCGGCACGGCTATATCGGCCTGCTATGGAGCGTGACGGCACTACTCGGCATGTTCAGTGGGCCAGCTGTTGGCGGCTGGCTGAGCGAATATCTGGGGTGGCATTCGATCTTCTATCTCAGCCTTCCGGTCGCTGCCTTCATCGCATTGACGATGGGCCTTTACCTGAAGGAGAAAAAGGCTGAGAAAAAACCAAGTTTCGACTTTTTTGGATTGGCAACGTTCTCGGCCGGCATAGTAGGGTTGCAGATGGTGCTCGATCGCGGCGAGCGCATGGAATGGTTCGCTTCGACCGAGATCTGGCTTGAAGCGGTGGCGTCCGCGCTCGGCTTCTACCTCTTCGTCGTGCACGTGCTGACCAAAGACCAGCACTTCCTCAACAAGGCCTTGTTCAAGGATCGCAATTTCGGTCTTTCGACGGTGATGTTCTTCGCGCTTGGCTTCGTGTTGCTGCCGACGCTGGCCTTGACCTCACCCATGCTCGAGGAGTTGCTCGGCTACCCGGCGCATACCGTTGGTTACATCACGATACCGCGAGGTGTTGCCTTGGTGGGGGCCTTGCTGCTGACCTGGCGTCCGCCCACACGCGTGGACAACCGGGTGTTTGTGATAGCCGGGCTTGCCCTCACGATTTATGGGTGCTGGCGCATGCTCGATTACTCGCCGCTGATGTATTGGTGGCCGATCGTCTGGGCCGGCGTCATCCAGGGTGTGGGCTTGGGAATTCTGATGCCCGCGCTCACCAGGGCGGCCTTCTGCACGCTGGATCCGAAATTCCGCTCGGAAGGCACCGGGCTCTTCAACCTGTCGCGTCTCTATGGCAGCACGATAGGCATTGCGATCGTGCAGATCTTTTTCTTCAACAACACTCAAAGCATGCACCAGGCACTCGCCAGGAACCTGCGGCCATATCGTATCGCGGGCGATGCAGGCGGGTCGTTGTCGCTGCAAAGCCTGGCAGCGATGAATGACCTGGTTACGGGTCAAGCGGCGGTCGTTGCGATCATCGATCAATTCAAGATCCTGATGGTGGTCGCGCTGGTCGTGAGCCCCCTTGTCCTCTTCCTTCGCAAGCCGCGCACCGGCTATTGATACTCCTGGGTAGCAACATGAAACTGATTGCATCGATTTTGCCGGGGCGCGTTGCGCGGACAGCGCTGGTCCCCTTCGCCATGTCCGTGCTTCTATCCGCCTGCATGGTCGGGCCAAACTTTGAAAGACCGGCGGCGCCCGCTTCGCAGCACTACGATGCGCAGGCCGAACAGGCGCTCGGCGGAACCAACAAGACGGCCGACACACCACATGTCGATCTCGGCGAGAAGATAAGTGGTGACTGGTGGTCACTGCTGGGCTCCGCAAAACTCGACGCGATGATGCACAAAGCCATCGCAGGCAACCTCGATCTGGCAGCGGCCGATGCGACGATCGCCCAAGCAAACGAAGCGGTGGCATCCGCAGCAGGAGGCCTGCGCCCCCAAGTTGGGTTTGCAGCCCAGGGCGGCCGTGAGCGGGCGATGATTGGGGCAGGGATCCCGACAACCAACTTCTATGCCGTCGGGCCGCAGGTGAGCTTCGATCTCGACCTTTTCGGTGGCACCAAGCGGCTGGTCGAAGAGCGCAAGGCGCTCGCCGAAGTGCGGCGGCATCGATTCGACGCGGCTTACCTGACAGTGACCGGCAACGTGGCCAGCGAGGCGTTGCTGCTGGCATCCGCGCGTGCCCAGATCGACGCGGTCCAGGCGTTGATCGCCGACGACAGGAAGAACCTCGAGCTCGTTCATGCAGCCCATCGATACGGCAGCGCCACGTTGGTTGACATCGCGCTGGTCACCACCGAGCTTGCGCAGGATGAAACCTTGCTGCCACCGCTCGCGCAGCAGCGCGACGTGGCACGGCACACGCTGTCGGTTCTGGTGGGGAAGGGGCCAGGTGACTGGATGCCGCCGGACTTCGATCTGAGCGATTTCACACTGCAGGACAATGTACACGTCAGTCTGCCCTCCGAACTTGCTCGCGAGCGACCGGACATCCTTGCAGCAGAGGCACGACTCCATGCGGCAAGTGCGGCGGTCGGCGTGGCGACGGCGGATATGTATCCGCACCTGACGCTCTCCGCTTCGCTCGCCCAGGCGGGCCCCGGCGTCGGAACGCTCTGGGGAGCGGCCGCCGACCTGGCCGCGCCGCTTTACGCCGGTGGCGCGCTAAAGGCGAATCATCGCGCCTCGATCGACGGCTACAACGCAGCCCTTGCCGATTACCGGCAGACCGTCGTCAAATCCTTGGGGCAAGTGCCCGACGTACTGCAGGCGGTCAACCACGACAGCGAAGAATATGCCGCGCAGGAGCGCGCGTTGAACGCCACGGATACCAGCCTGAAGTTGAATCAGCGTGGCTATCAGGTGGGCGAAACCGGTGTGCTTCAGGTGCTGGATGCCGAGCGCAGCTACCAGCGGGCATTGATCGGCCAGATTCAAGCGAAGACCGCGTGCTACCTCGATGCGGTGCGGCTGTCGATTGCGCTTGGCGGCAATTCCAATGGTGCTTTCGAGCAACGCGTGGCCTCCGGGGGCCCAGGACCAGCACAGTGACGGCGGCTGTTGCGATTCCACTTCGGTGGTCAGCTGTCCGAGACGCAGGCGTGGTGGTGCAAGGTGCGCGCGCGCAGGCGCGGCGTCACGAAGTCGAGGAAGGCACGCAGTTTTAACGGCAGCGGCACTTGCCCCCGGTGTACGACATGGATCGGTTGCGGCGCCGACTCGAAGGAATCGAGGACCACCGCGAGCGCGTTGTCACGTATGGCGTCTGCCGCCTGATAAGACAGCACGCGTATCAAGCCCACCCCGAGGATCGCGGCGTCGACGGCCGCCTCCGCAGTATTCACTGCGAGCCGCGACTGCACGGGCACGGACGACTGCGACTTGCCCAACTCGAAGACCCATGCGGGCTTGGATTCAAGCACCTCGAAACTGATGCACTGATGCCCGGCGAGATCGTGCGGAGAGGTCGGCACACCATGGGTCGCCAGATAGGCAGGGCTGCCGCAAATGACCCGGCGGACCGTACCGACACCTATCGCCATCAACGAGCTATCGGGCAATTCACCGATGCGGACGGCGACATCGATGTTCTCCTCCATCAGATGCATGACTCGATCGGTCAACACTAGGCTGATGGCGATCTGCGGGTAGTTCGCGAGAAAATCCGCCACTACCGGCACGAGGTGCAGGCGTCCAAAAACAATGGGCGCCGTGACCACCAGCTCGCCCTTGGGTGAAGCGTATTCTCCCGTCGCCTCACGTTCGGCTTCACCGATGTCTTCGAGTATGCGCCGGCAAGCGGCCACATAGGACACACCCGCTTCCGTCAGCGACAGTTGGCGGGTCGTGCGGTGGAGCAGGCGGACTTTCAGATGCGATTCCAATTGCCCGACCTTGCGGCTGACCGTTGCCAGCGGCATGTCCAGGCGCCGTGCGGCGGCCGACAGGCTGCCCGAGTCGACCACGGCGACGAGGATGGACATCGACTCGAGAAGATTCATTCGCTCTCTCAAATATTGGAAGGATCATTCCCAATATTGGCAGATTCTCTTTTTTAGTGCAGCTAGTTAACGTGCGCGCCTGAGTCCGGCGCTGCGGCTTGTGCTCCAGCGACAGTGAGACGAGATCATCTGGAGAACGCCGTGAGCGGCTTACCTACCACATCCGAAAACCTACCTGCTGGCATCGTGTCACGCGGCAAGATCATGGTGATGGCAATCATCGCCGGCGCGGTCATTACCAACATCTACTGCACTCAGCCTATCCTGCCGTTGATCGCGGCGAGCCTGGGAGTCAACCTGACCGCAGTCGACCTGGTCGCCGGCGCCGCGCTGCTGGGATTCTCGACCGGCCTGGGGCTGCTGCTGCCGCTTGGCGACCGGTTTGATCGACGCAAGCTGGTGCTGGGGCAGATCGCACTCGCGTTCGCCCTTGCCACGGCCGCAGCGGTGGCGCCAGGTATTTGGGCGCTGATCGCAGCATCCTTCGGCCTCGGCATCGTCAGTTGCGTACCGCAGCAACTTGTACCCTTCGCGGCAGCCGCGTCGCTGCCCAGCGAGCGGGGACGCTCGGTGGGAACCGTCGTCAGCGGCATCATGGTCGGCATCCTGACGGGGCGCACGGTGGCCGGAGTCATTGGCGCGGCGTACGGCTGGCGTGCGGTCTATGGCGTGGAGGCGGCCTTCATGATTCCTGTCTGGATCGCGGCCGCGGCGATGCTGCCGCGAGGCGTGGCATCCACCAACGTGTCTTACGGGCGCCTGCTTGCCTCGCTCTGGCCGCTGGTGCGGGATCATCGCCCGATCCGTGAATCGATGATTGTGCAGGCCTTGCTGTGGGCTTGCTTCAACGCATTCTGGGTGAACCTGGCGGCGCTGCTTGCGAATGGTCCGTGGCACCTTGGCAGTGCGTGGGCGGGTGGCTTCGGCATCATCGGCGCGGCCGGCGCGCTTGCCGCGTCTCTAGGCGGGCGGATCTCCGACCGGCGTGGCCCACGCACTGTAGTGGGCGCGAGTATTGGCTTCGTTACGCTTGCTTATCTACTGCTTTCCGGTGCAAACAGCTCGCTCACGTTGCTGGTCATTGGCGTCATCGTGCTGGACATCGGCGTACAGGCTGGGCTCGTATCCAATCAGACGCGCGCCTTTGCCGTCGACCCGAAGGCACAGGGCCGCATCAACAGTCTTTACATGACGGCCACGTTCTTCGGTGGCGCAGTGGGCACGATCGCAAGCGGCTGGCTGATGACGCGATTCGGTTGGAGCGGTGTGGTTGGTTTTGGCATTGCGCTGGGAGGCATCGCGTTCGGGTTCCACCGGATCGGTGCAGCACGCGGCGTGGGGGCTTTGCGTGGTACGGCGCTGGTGAAAGAAGTGGAGGTATCGAGGAGTGCGTCTTGAAGCGAGTAAAGAGAGTGCTTATGTGATGCGCCAAGTTCAAACGGGCGCACAAGGACCACGTCAGCATGAGCGACGGTGCGTTGAACATCAACGCGTTCGTGCACAAACCCGCACGTGCCGACGAGGCGAAGCAGACCGCCTGGCTGGCGCGGCGAGCCTGTTCATGCGGCTTGGTGCGTCGGTGCAGAAAACGGATACACCCAGCTATCCGATCGGTTATGACGCAGGCAAGGCGTTGAACGCGGCGGGGCGAGCGGCTGGCGAAACGGGTTACGGCGCGCACTGGGCCGGACAGGGGGCGCCCTTGGCGCGGCCCCTGTCGGCGCAGGCGTTGATGCGCAGCTTGATCAACGAGTGGCAATTGACGTCCTGAGCTCCGTCGATGTGAGGCTCGCGGGTAGGCGTGAGCCGAGGATTTGTAGGACACTTCCTTGATTACGTCGCCGGAGCCGGGTGGGTCGTCTCTTATGGATCGCATCGATGCCATGAAGGTGTTCGTCGCCGCCCTGGACGAGGGAAGCCTAGCTGGTGCGAGCCGTCGCACTGGGCGCTCAGCGGCCGCGGTGAGTCGGGCCATTGCCTTCCTCGAAGCGCATGTGGGCGTGCCGCTGCTGTACCGGACCACGCGCTCGATCAAGCTGAGCGAAGCCGGCGAACGTTATGCCGTCGCCTGCCGCAAGGTGCTGATGGAGCTTGAAGAGGCGGACCGCCAAGCCGCCGGCGAGCGTTCGGTGCCGCGCGGCACACTCACCATCTCCGCCACTGTGTTCTCCGGCGTGGAAATTCTGCGACCCGTCGTCGATGCCTTCATGGACGAGTACCCAACGGTGAATGTGCGGCTGCACCTGCTGGAGCGGGCGGTGAACCTGGTTGAAGAGGGCATGGACCTGGCGCTGCGCATTGCACACCTGGCCGACTCCACGCTCATCGCCCATCACATTGGCGAGGTCCGCCGTGTCGTGGTGGCCTCGCCTCGCTATCTAGCCACGCACCCGCAGATTGCCGAACCAGCCGACCTCGGCAAACAGCAAATCATCGCCATGACCCATATGGGTTTGGATTCGTGGAGCTTTCCACCGCTGGAGGGCTCGCCCGTATCGCGCTCCGTTTCATTCACGCCGCGGTTGGTGGTGAACAACGTTCGTGCCGTCATCGAGTCGGTGGTGGAAGGGCATGGCGTGGCACGTCTGCTGTCGTACCACGTGGCACCCGAGATCAGACAGGGCAGGGTGCAGGTGTTGCTCGTCGACGACGAACCGCCACCGCTCCCGGTGCACATCGTCTCGCCGTATGGACGGCTGTCCGTGCCCAAGGTACGGGCCTTCGTCGATTTCGCCCTGCCGCGCCTGCGTTCACGTTTCATTGCACTGGCGAAGGATGCGGAACGTGCCGACAAGGTGCCGATTCCACCGCCACGCGGAAGAGTGTCTGCCGAATAGCGGGGATTCGCTTCTTCCCTGTGTACTCCTAGATTGAAGTCGTCGGTGGCAACCGCCGATCAGCACACGCTGAACCTACTTCAATCCAGAGAGAGTCAGACCATGAACAAGCAGCAGAAAGTCGCCATCATCACGGGCGCATCCCAGGGCATCGGTGCCGGCCTCGTCAAGGCCTTCCGCGACCGCAACTACCGCGTGGTCGCGAACTCGCGTTCCATCCAGCCATCCAGCGATCCGGACGTAATTGCGGTGGCTGGCGACATTGCCGACCGTGCCGTGGCGGAGCGCATCGTGAACGAAGCGCTGTCGCACTTCGGTCGCATCGACACGCTGGTCAACAACGCCGGCATCTTCAGTGCCAAGCCTTTCACCGCGTTTACCGCACAGGACTACGCCGACAATATCGCCGTGAACCTCACGGGCTTCTTCCACGTCACCCAGCTCGCCATCGCGGAGATGGAAAAGCAGCGCAGCGGCCATGTGGTAAGCATCACCACCAGCCTGATCGACCACGCCATCGACGGCGTGCCGTCTGTCCTTGCCTCGATGACCAAGGGTGGCCTCAACGCCGCGACCAAGTCGCTGGCCATCGAATACGCCAAGCGCGGCGTGCGCGTGAATGCCGTGGCGCCAGGCGTCATCAAGACGCCGATGCACGCGCCGGAAACGCACGGTGCGCTGGCTGGCCTGCACCCGGTGGGTCGCATGGGCGAGATCGCCGACATCGTCGATGCCGTGCTCTATCTCGACAACGCCGGTTTCGTCACGGGTGAAATCCTGCACGTCGACGGTGGCCAGAGCGCCGGTCACTGAGTCCAAACCGGGGTGGGCATCCCACCCACCCCGGAAGGCATCGAGGAGAGCGTCATGCCAATGGTCAACATTCAGATCACCCGAGAGGGGACAGGCGCAGGCCGCAGCGCGGCTACCGCAAAAGAGAAGGCCGCCGTGATCAAGGGCGTCAGCGAGGTATTGCGCGACGTACTCCACAAGCCACTGGACTCTACGTTCGTAGTGATCGAAGAGGTGGAACTGGAGAACTGGGGCTGGGGCGGTTTGCCCGTAGCAGAGTTTCGCAAGCAGCTCTTGATAGAGAAACAGTGAATCGTCAGTGACGCCATGCCATTGCTGGCGTCCCGGAGCTGCATTTTAGGCGGCGCCTGCCTCGAGTTCGGTTTACTGCGCAAGCTCAGGCGGGCTCGCGCCATCACAGGAGACAGAGAGATGGCACGTGGGTACTGGGTTGTAACTTTCCGTTCGGTATCGGATGAGAGCCGCGTTGATGCTTATGCCGATGCATCCCTGCCGGCTATCCAACGGCATGGAGGACGGGTCCTGGCTGCGGGAGTACCGGCCTTCAATCATGAAGCAGGTTCGAACCAGCGGGTCGCCATGGTCGAATTTGACAGCGTGGAGGCTGCCGAAATGGCTTATCTCAGTCACGAGTACCAGGCCTCCCTTCAGCATCTAGCGGGCGCCGCCGTGCGCGACGTGCGCATCATCGAAGGCCGTTAGCTTTCTTCAAATACGAGTGCCATCACCATGAACAGTCATCGGGACGTACTCGACGTCGCGCAAAAGTACCTTCGAGGAATCTACATAGGGGGTAGCGCGACGCTGCATGAAGTATTTCGCGAAAGCGCGCGCGTTGAAGACATCGTGACCGGCGCGTTTCGTTCCCGCTCAGCCGCCGAATACATCGCGACAGTTGCATCCCGCCAGAGCCCCTTTGCCGGTGGTGAAGAGTTCGCGATGGCGCCCACCTCAATCACCGTCCTGGGCGATATGGCGGTTGTCACTGCAGATCTCCGTTTTCTCGGTAACAACTACTTCAATGTGTTGTCCTTTCTTCGTGACAACGGACGTTGGGGTATTGCCCACAAGCTCTTTGGGTCGCCGCGCCGTTGAGGCGCCGGTGCGAACTTCTTGCGCGTTGCACTGGCCCAAACAGGACCTGCAACGCATATACCACTTCAGCAGGTCGTGACCATGTCCGCGCAGATCGCCTCAAATCAGCTTGTCCCCGTGGCTATCACGGCGCGTTCGAGCTACGCCGAACGCAACGCCCCGTACTGGAAGCGCAACCTCGTCATAGGCGTGTTTGGCTCGTTCACCACGCTGGTGAGCCTGAGCATGCTGTTGCCGTTCCTGCCACTGTATGTGGAACAGCTGGGTGTCAGTTCGCATTCGGCTATCGTGCAATGGTCTGGTGTTGCCTTTGGAGCGACCTTCTTTGGCACGGCGATCACCGCGCCACTATGGGGGCACCTGGCGGACCGCTATGGTCGCAAGCCCATGCTGGTCCGAGCAGCAATCGGCATGGCGATCGTCATGTCGCTGATAGGTACGGCACACAGCATCACTGAACTCGTGTTGCTGCGTCTTCTTGCCGGGCTTGTCGGTGGCTACGCGTCCTCGTCGATGGTGATGGTTAGCACGCAAGCGCCGCGCGAACGGGCCGGATGGGCGCTAGGCATTCTTTCCATTGGCACATTGTCGGGTAGCCTCGTCGGCCCGCTGGCCGGAGGATTTCTGCCAGGGCTCGTGGGTATCCGCGGCACGTTCTTTGTAGGCGGTGCGGTGATTGCTGTGGCGGCGCTGGCGACGATCTTGTTCGTCAGGGAGGACTTCGACCGCAGGCTGGATGCGCGCCAACCTACGCATGGTGAGGCAATCCCGACTTCACCGGCCAATCGATGGCTTGTGGTCACCCTGCTTACTACCGCGATGATGGTTCTTCTGGCCAATATGTCGATCGAGCCCATCATCACTATCTACATCAACCAGTTGGGCGTGCCGCACGATCACCTGGCCCGCATGGCTGGCGTCGTGATGGCCACGTCAGCGTTTGGCAGCATGCTTACATCGGCGAGGCTAGGTGCGCTGGCCGATCGGGTCGGCAGCAACAAAGTCATTGTGGGAAGTCTGCTGATTACCGCGATCATCATGCTGCCGCAGGCCTTCGTCACGAGCTGGTGGCAGCTGGCCCTGTTGCGCGGGCTCATGGGCATGTCGATGGCCGGGTTGCTGCCAGCGGTAGCCAAGCGGGTGCGCGCCATGGTGCACGAACACCGAGCAGGCAAGACGCTGGGTTATCTGCAATCCTCGCAGTTCGCTGGGCAGGTCATCGGCCCGCTGATGGGCGGACAGATTGGCGCATGGGCAGGTCTGCGCGACGTATTTTTCGTCACTGCCGCGTTGCTTGGGCTGTGCGCCTGGCTCAACCTGAAGGTAGCCAATCAGCAAAACCAAGCATCAGGAAGCAGTGAGCCGGCAGTCCAATCATAGGCTGGAGGTGCTGTCATCCCCGGTGCAGTCCAGAGTCGCCCGAGCGGGAATCGGGTGCGCTTTGCCGGCCTGGTTATCATGCGCAGCGCTCTTCGACAGCCAGCGAGGTGACTGCCGCACCGACATGCTCTGGAGATAGTGGCTTGTGTGGGATTGTTGGCGAAGCAGGGCGATTAGGGATGGTTATCGGGGGTAGGTAGGCTGGGGCCTTCAGCCGTTCAATGATCCCCGGGATCAGCCTTGCGCACGAGCGTGTCGAACGCTGCAGCGATCTGTGCATGAGTGAAGTTGCAGTGTCCATGACCGGTGGGGGCAAGGACAGTCAGCCACTGACCGTTGCTTGCGGCACGAACCTGGTCTGGATAGATGTGATGAAATCGCTCGGGGATAGTCTGGTCGAAGGCATTCCATTGCATCACTAGCGGTATGTCGATGTGGCCGGTCAAGGTGACGTTGCGCCGGGCATAGGCCATCGCGGCGGGTGAACCGGCATAGCGATGGACCTTGTGGTTGAAGGCGGCATCGTCACCGAACCCGTGATAAACGGTCTGGCGGTTGTCCACCGGCATGCCGCCGGCGCGCCTCTCGAATGCACGCAATGCCATGTAATAGAGCGAAAGCGTCGGCAGTGTTTGCGGCGTTTCCTGCAGGCGCTTTTCCAGCAGGGCGGCTTCCTTCGGGTGTGCCTGCAGCGCCTTGGCGAAGACGTTCGGCGGAATGAAGGGCGGTGAGTCGGGTGCGGACAGATTCGGAAGAACACCAGGAATCAGGGCATCGAAGGCGACCAGCGGGGTGAGTACGCCGCGCGCCAGGAACCTTGGTGTGGAGACGGTGAGACCGCACATGATCAGCGCGCCCGTGTAGGTGTGAGGGTGACGCTCGATGCTCGCCGCCACCTCCAGGCCCCCCAACGAGAAACCGTAGATATAGGTATGGGCAGGGCGGGCGAAGGTGTGAACGAAATACTGGCGAAGGCGCTCGTTGTCGACGATGGCATCGCCCACCGCCCAGCCCTGCGATGCGTACTGGCTCTGGGCGACCGCATAGCCTTTCTCGAGAAAGACGGGTGTGGTTTCAGCGGCCCGCATCGGTGTCCTTTGATGAGCTCCCACGGGCTGGTAGCCGTGCATCAGCATGACCAGGTCACCATTCCAGTTTGTCGGGATATCGATGCGGTATTGGGCACCCTGCTGCGTGCCGGTGTGAGTGCCAGGCTGCGGTTTCGCGGCATGCACCGGCAGGGAGGCCGTGCCGATGGAGGTGACCAACGCGAAGCAGATCTTGGCGACGTAGCGTGATGCTGAACATCTCATGGTGTCATTCCTGAAAGGAGAGGGCGGGCGCAGGATGCCGTTGCGGCCATTTGGCATGGCTCCGGGGAACGCAGGTTTCAGCCGTGCCGCAATGAAAAGTGCCGGTGTCCCCGTTTGTTGTATTGCTGGTGCAGGAAGTTGGACACCGGGTAGCAGGCCGGAGACGTGCGGTTGCTCAGGACGATGATCGTCTCGCCGGTGACAGGGTAGGTGCGTACGTCGGTGCAGACGCCGTCCGCGCCGCCGCCGTGACCCCAGCGGAAATCTCGGGCGGGCACGCCGACGCCGTAGCCGGTGGCGAAGAAACCGAGGCCCATGTACATGCGGTAGGTGCGCGTGGCCTTGGCGAACAGTGCGTGCGGAATCAGCTTGCCGGACTGCAACGCACGTACGAACCGGTACATGTCGCGCGCTGTGGATGCCTCGCCGCCGGCCGGGAAACCGTGCGTGGGCTGCGTCGCACAATTGGGCACGCGCTTGCCGTTCACCGTCGAGTAGCCGACGGCCAGGTCCGGGTCATGCGTGGTGCAGTCGGGAAAGCCGGTATGCGTCATGCCTGCCGGCTTGAAGATGTGTCGGCGCACGTAAGTTTCGTAGTCCTCGCCCGATAGCACCTCGACCATGCGCCCGAGTACCACGTTACCGAAGTTGCCATAGACAAGCTTCGTGTCCGGCTTGAATGCCGGCGGACGGTGGTCGCCGAGCGCCAGCATGTCGGCAACGTTGTGCACGCGTGCGCGGTTGGCCGCGTTCTTCACGCCGAACAGGGGGATGTCTCCGGCACCTCCGGTGTGGGTCAGCAGTTCGCGAACGGTGACGCTGTCGGCGAAACGTCGGTTTGGATAGTCCTTCAGCACGTCGCCCACATGTGTGTCGAGCGAGATACGCCCGGCCGCGATCTGCTGCAGGATCGCTACGCTGGTGAACATCTTGCCCGCCGACGCGAGATTGAACTGCGTGTCGACGGTTACCGGATCGCTGCGCTCGGCGTCGCGCTTGCCGTAGGCCTTCTCAAGCAGTACATGCCCGTTGCGCGCGACGAGCACGACGCCGGAGAACCGGTCCGCCTCGGTCAGTCCGAGCGCAAAGCCATCCAGCTGCGCCAGATCCGCCGTGTATCCCGGGGTTGGAGCACCATTCGGTGCCGCCACCACCGGTGTCGTCATGGCCAGACTCGTCATGCCCGCTGCTAAAAGCATCCCACGCACAAGGCTTCGCATGTTTTCTCCTTTTGCTTACGAAAAGGGGTTTGTCCAAGATGGCCACTTTGTTTCAAGTCGAGCGCACGCCGGGGTTTCGACATGGTCAGTGGATCGGATCGCGACGCATCCAGCCCATACGCCAATGACCGCGATCAAGTGTCCACAGGTGCGCAAAGTGCGACCCCGGGGCCGTGCAGGGAGTGACTCCGATGGCGCAGAAGCGTTGCGTTCCGGTGACCAAGGCGCTGTCGTCGCCCACTGCGCGCACAGCCACGCTGTCGGGTGTCACCTGCCGATGCAGATGGTTGCAGATGTGATCGCGTGCTTCCCGGACCGGATCGATACGGCGCCCATTTTGCAGGCGGATGCGCGTGCCGGCGAAGACGGCGTCACGGAGAGCGTGCAGGTGGCACGTGTTGTAAGCGCTGCTCAACGCCGACTCCCGGGTGATCAGGGTTCGGGTCAACCAGGCTGCGTCGTCGGTACGGGAATGCCGGGACGGCGATGCTGCGCATGCCGTGGCGATCAGACAAACCGCCAGACCGAAGCCGGTAGGGTGCAGTACGGTGCGTGTGTTCATGGCATCACTCCTGGAGTGGGGGAATTGCCGGGCACAGGGGGGCTTGGCGGCCGTGCGGAGACGGCCACTGGCAGAACGGTGGTGAACATGGAGGGGGTTCAGACCAGGAGTGCGGGGAATCCCCTGGCTGAGTGATGAAGCCGGGGTGCTACGGGTAACGGTATGCCCACGTCAGGACACCGTTGTGGTCGACGTACAGCTCCACCGTTTCGGTACCGTACGCGTGTCTGACGGTGTAGACGTCATCACCGAACTTGCTGACACCGGTGAAGGTGTAGGACCGCACCGGACCCAATCGGGCAAGATATTTTTCGCGCGATGCCCTCTGCTGGGCACGGGCACGGGCCAGGCCGTCGCTCATGCCGGCACCACTGATCGGATCGCTGAGCAGAAGCTTCAGAGCCTTCTGGCTGTCCGGTAACGGCTTCTGCGCCTTGATGCGTGCGGCCAGCGTCGCGTCGATGCGTGCGGCTTCGGCCTTGTCGATGTGCGGAGCTTCCAACACGACATGGCCTTTCCAGACGACGTCGAGTCGCTTCGCATACCCGCGGGTGTCCATGGTGAAATGTACGACAGCGTCCGAGCCCTGGACCGCAAAGCGATCCGCGCCGAGTGGTAACGCATATTGCGGTCGGGGAGTGGGGCGTTGGGCGGTGATGACAATGCGCAGGCCGTCGCCCTGGCGCGTCACCCTGACCCGGGACAAACGACTCACCTTGTAGAAACCGACATAGCGATCCAGCACGGCAGGCGTCAGCGTGATGGTCTTCGGTGTGCCGGGCGCGGTGTTGCCGGGTGGCGTCATCTGCGTCGCGAACGCCGCCATGCCCACCGACACACTTACCAGCGCCAGCGCCGACACGCCTGCCCATTTCCTGGGTTGCGCCAGCATGAGCCTGATCCGCTGTTCCAGGAACGAGCCTGGCTCGGACATCGCCGGTACCAGGCCGACGCGGGACGACTGGCTCTGTCCCACATGGATAAGCGTTTCGTAGTACTCGCCGATGTCGCCACCGCGACTCAACACGCGGGCGTCGCAGTCGACCTCGATGGCGCGGCGAAGACGTCGGAACTGCCACCACAGCAGGGGGTTCCAGGGCATCGACACCAGCATCAACGCTGCCAACGCAATCAGTCGTGGGTCGCCGGCCTGCAGATGCGATCCTTCATGTGCCATGACTGCGTGCTGGTGGCTTTCGGGTGCTTGTAGCAGCCACGCCGGTACGACGATACACGGTCGCAACAACCCGGCCGCCGCTGGTCCCGTGTCGGGAGCGACCAGCACGGGCTCGCCACACAGCGTGGCTTCGACCCAGCCGCGCTTGCGTCGGCGCAGCACCACGGAGCTGGCCACCAAAGCGAGCATCATCAGCAGCGACAGCGTCATCCAGCCATCGCGGATCCATGCCTCGACATGATCCGGCGTCCCGTAGGGGTGGGTTCCGCCCCAATCGACCAGCATGGCTGGCACGGGAATGGAGGTGACGTCACGCAGCGCAATCGGTGCCGGCTGCGCACCGGATTGAAGCATGCCGGGCAAGCGGATCGTGACCGAGGCGATCAGCACCGGCAGCATGAGCGAGCCGGCCAGCGCCGCCAGCCAGATCCAGCGCGTAGCCCGGCGACGAACTCTGGCCGCGCGTTCGGCGGCCATTGCCGCTGCGCTCAGGGTTGCGGCAACCAGTACCGCATAGATCATCCAGTCGATCATTTCGACTTCTCCCCGCCAGAGCGTTCGGCCAGCAACTCGCGTATACGGCGGACCTGCTCGTCACTGAGCTTCTGTTCGGATACCAGGTGCGAGAACAGCAGTTCGGCCGAGCCCTTGAACAGCTTGTCGGTCAGGTGCTGTACGGCGTTCTTGCGCGCGGCCTGCTGCTTCACGGCAGCGAAGAAGCGGTGGCTGCGTCCGGCTTCCTCGTGGTCGACATAGCCCTTGGCTTCAAGCGTGCGTAACACCGTCAGCACCGTGGTGTACGCCAGCGGGTCGGCAAGTCGCTCCCGCACCTCGGCAACGGTGGACGCGCCGTGCTCCCAGAGCGCCTGCATCAGGTCGACCTCGCGGTCGGTGAGGGTGATCTTCATCGCGTTCCGCCGTCATCTACTAGAGTGATAGTAGATAGTAAGACATAATCCGCAGTTGTCAACTATGAATATAGTAGATAGTGCAGGCGCCAAACAGGCGCAGACCTTGGCTGATGCCAACGATGGCCATCGTAGGAGCACATCTAGACGCAAGGGCAGGGTGATTAGCCTGTGTTATCGAGGGTAGAGCAGCGCCGCTTTCGACCAAAACCGACATGGGAAAGAATGGAACCGGTTGCAATGCGATGCACGGGTTCAGTTCGTGGCGCTGCTGAATTACCGGTTGGGCCACAAGTGCGACACACCTATAGCTGGCATGGCCCTCGTGCTATGGTTCTCTTGCGCATCCATCTCCATCTTCCCGGTCAGATGACGCGAAAGTGAAGCGGATCCTGCTTCACCGGAACGTCAGTACGGGACGCCGAGGTGGGTGCGCTTTTCATTTCTGAGGGGTATGCCACCAGCTGGCCAAAGTTGCTTCCTGCTTGATGTCCGCGACAGTGAGCGCATGCGATTGCCAACTTTCCGGGTAGGACACGATTTCGCGGATTCGGATGACTAGCGTATGCGGATGGCCGTCAATGGATAGGGCGTCTCGATACCAGCAGATGACGTGCCGGGTTTCTATCATTCGTCGCCCGCTCCGAGCTGGGGCTTCCCGGCGGCAAAGGTAGCGATCCGGCACTTTGTCGAGAAACGCGTGAAGGTAGCGGGTGGCTAGTAGAGCGGAATGGCGCTGCTTCGCCGTCTTAGACCTGCGAGTGACATGGCGCCAGGCGAAGCGGCTGACCTTTAGTTCTCCAACAAGCGGATGGACCAGTCTCGTAGACTTTAGTCGCAAATAATCCACCTTCGCCAAAGGAAGAATTTTGCCTTCGTCGAATTTTCGGACTGTTTGGCACGCGTGTCGGTGGGCCCAAGTAGCATAGATAGCAAGGCGACTCAGATCGTATCGAAGAGACGGGCGGACGTAGTCGTTGAAAGCGACCTTGACTGCTGCCTTTCGCTTGGTCCGCGGATCTGAAGCGAACCAATAGACCCTATCCAACGGCGGGGGAGGGACCCACGCGATGAGCCCCGGCGTTCCTGTCCCGGTCAGGGCGTCTTTCGTATCGCCGTCTATGCTGAGCGTAATGTGGTCTTTTCCCCTTCGGCCGTAGGAAGGGCCGCTTTTTACCTGACAGCGAAGCGTTACCAACTCATTGGAACGGAATGCATTTCGAAAGGTCAGGTGCAAATCGACCTTGGCTGCGTCCTCATCCATTGATGCGTTGGAAACTTCCCCACAGGCGGCAATCCCTAACAAAGCTGCTGCGCGGCGAGCGCCACCGTCGCCAACTTCCTTTGTTGTTGCCATTTGCGCTCATACCCTCGTTTTCGGTGAAAGAATCACATTCCCGAAGCCCATTGCGTAGCAATGCACTGGCTTTCATGGGTCGTTTTAGGAACTCCATACCCGAAGGTCTCACATCCGCCCGGCGGTCGGCCGTCGGGCACGGACGATGCTGAGTTATGTGGCACTGATTCCCCGCAAAGAGGTTAGACCGAGGAACCACCCATCGCCAGCAGACCAAAGCGGCCACGGTCTGCCACGTGCGTGAACGTGGTGATCCGCGCGAAGTCGCCGATGGCCGCGGGCGGTGTCGAGTTCTCAATCACAATAAACTGCACGTGAGCCTTCAGGCTCGCCAGATGGCTGTAAAAATGTTCCGCAAGGCCGCTGCCGGCCAACGCAGCTTCGTCGTCAGACAACTGCCCATGACGCGAGGTGAGCGGCTCACGGTAGGTCAGCAGCGGTGTGTCTAGGACCAGGAACCCTGGGTGGGGCAGCCCGTTGTCGATACAATATACAATTACCGCCACGTTGAACGCAGCACGCAGGATCGCACGGACACCCTTGCCGTTGGCGGCGCGGCGCTTGCCCGCCACCGTCACATCGCCGCTGACGGTATCGAACTGCACCTTGTCCGCGTCAGGGAAATGCCAAGCCTTCAGTACGGCCTGGATGGTCTCACCGAAGCGGTATGCGGTGGTGGCATCGGCACCAACCTGAGGCGCTTCACGCTTGCCGGAAGTCGGCTCCTTGGCCAACTGCTCGCGTCGGACGACCAGCTCCGCTCGGCGCTGGTAAAGATCCAGCCAACGGACTACGTCAGCGCGCTTGGTCACGAGCGCAGCGTGACCGTTCCTCAGTGAAGCCTCCAGTGGGCGCGTCTGGCGAATTGACTCGTCGAGTCTACCGACTGTTTCGGAGAGCTGCTCGATCGTTTGCCCGAGACCGGCGAACTCGGCGTCGAGCGAAGCGGTGGTCTGGGCCAGCTCCAGTTGCTCACGCTCAATCTTGCGCACTTCTGCGGCGGCGGCAGTGTGCGCCATCGCAATCTCCTCGGCGGCGTGATTGTGCTTTTGCGCGTCAGCCGGCGCACCGCACACGGGACAATCCATGCCGGTCATCGCCACGAGAACGAAGCCACTTTCCTCGATCGATTGCAGTCGTTCCAGGTCCGAAACGTACACCGCTTTCAGTGAGGCAAAGCGTTGAAGGGTAAGATCCAACTCACCGGCACGTTGCTGTAACTCGTTACGGCGATCCATCACGGTGCGGCGCTCGGTCACGAAACCGTCCAGCGCTCCCTGGCTAGCCTGGACATCAGCCCACAGATCACGAGCGTTTTGCTCCAAGCGGCCCAACTGCTGCTCCAACTCGATTTGTGCGGGCGCGTTCTCGCCGAGCTCCGCTTCAACCTGGGTGATCATTTCATCGACCAGTTCAATCTTGGCAGCCTTGGCCACCTTGCGATCGGACTGCGTCTGAACTGCGACCGTGGCGCTGTCATCAACGCCTGTGACGAGTAGCTTGAACAGGTTTTGCTCGAAGGTGCGCTGGGCGGGCACACCCGAGGTAAATACTGGACTCTTCTCCGCAATAATGTCGCCTTCAGACACCACCATGTACGCCGACAACCGATTAATCGTTAGCGCATCCTTACTGCCGCTGGTGTTACGCACAATCGCCTTGCTCGCTAGCCCCAAGGCATCCAGCAGCAAGTGGGAAACAGTATCGGTGCGTTTGCTCTCATGCTTTTCGCGCAACATGATGCCTGCGTCAGCGGCAGCGCGGCTGACTAGGCCTTCAAAAATGCGCAGGTCGCCGCCACGTGCGGCGCGATAGAGCGTAACCTCGCGGCCATCCGGCATGACCAACCCGAGCCACACCTGGTCATAGGCCACGATCTGCTCAATCTCTGGCAGAGCCTTGCTCGCGCCGAGCATAAACAGGATGGCCTTCGTCGTGAACGACTTTCCTGTATTGGACGCCCCATAGATGATGTTGAGACCGTCGAAGAAAAGCAGTTCGGCCGGCGCCACGTGGGGGCCGGTAAACGTGAGGTGACGCAGGCGGATTCCACTCATGAGAGCGCCCCACCGGGCATCTCATTTGAACGGAACTCCGCCGTCCAGCGACCGATGCGCTGCTCGATCAGGCCCTTGATCTCGGCGGTATTCATGCCGCGAAAACGATCGGCGACCCACCGGGCCCTGTGCTTGAGCGCCTGTGAGTAGGGGGCTTGGAGCAGGACCAGGTAACTAGGCGCATTTTCACTGGCACAGTACTGAATTCCGCTATCCATTTCGTGCACCTCGACCAAGTGCATCTGCTGCATCATGCGCAAGCTCCGTTCGACAAGGGGTCGGCGAACAACCAGCTCGCCGGTCCGGTTGGGCAGAGCAGGGTGCAGGCTCGACGGCACGTTGTCGCCCTCCAGGTCGCCCGTATGAACGACCACGTAATCGAGCCAGGTCAGCTCCATCAAGTCGCAAGGACGCGGATAAAACGCTTCGAGCATCACTACCGCGCGAACGCCGGTTTCCAGCACACTATTGAAAGGATGTCCCGATGAGACGGGTGCCTCTACCGGTCCCATGGCAGGTGCCCTTCGTTGGCAAGCTGATGGCAGGTGCCCTGCTTGACCTTGGGGCCGGCGTGCCGGCCAAGCACGCCCGAGGCCTGCAATGCTGCTGCTTGCTGCATCACCTTGCCCAGCCGCGAATAGCCATTGGAATAGGTTTCGCGATGTGCGTCGATCACGCCGTGATAAATCTCGTCCTTGAAATTGGCCAAATACGCTTCCGGCGTGGAGTCACGATAGAAACGATCAAAGGCGACCGCGTCAAAAAAACGGATGCGCTGCTCGCGAAGGTGAGGGCCGAACTCGGCGCTGGCCAAGGCCGCTGTCGCACTGGCGTACGTCCCAGGTCCTTTCTCCTCATAAACCTTAAGCAACTGCTCCACGTACGCCGATTCGTCGGACTGAATTTCGTCCGGTACTGTACCGCGCGGCGACGGGCCCGGATCATCGTCGAACCATTTGACCAAGGCCACCTTGCAGGCGGCATCGTTTGCCAAGCGGACCGCATCAAACCAGTCGACATGAGTGAAATCAAATGCATTGATTACCGCCTCGATGGCCGGAGTCAATGCGATCGTTTTGTTCTCGACCAGACGGGGTGCGATGTCCTTATCCCAGCGCGCAAGGAAAGCGCTTCGAAACCGCTCCGGATGCGCAATGAAGTCCTGAACGGCTCTAACGACGCCCTGCGGCGCGACGAAAAAATAGGCCCGCGGCAGGGCGAACGCGCCGTCGGCGACGTGCATAAAGATTTTGCCCAGCTCAACGAACGCCGCCGTCTCTGACAGTCGTTTACTGAGCTGTTTGCACTGGTAGTTGTCCCACAAGCCTTCCATCCGCTGCGCAGTGGCGTAGCCCGTGACGTCTCGCCCCATGTCGCCGGTGCCGCGCCATAACTCGTGGCTATGGTAGTCCTTTACGCGCTGAGCGAGCCAATCGTTGACGAACTCCTCCAGCTCATCCGCACCTAAGGCGCTGATCAAAATTGCGTGGTTCCGTCGCAACGCTTGTCCCCTTTGATCCTTTCAGCCCATTATGCCGCGACCCGCGCCAGCAGGTAACAGGCATGGCGCAGTCCGATTCGCCACCGCGACCGCACGTCCCCTTCGAGGCGCGCCTCGATCGCGCCCAGCCGTCGCCATGCCCTCCTCTTGAGGTGATCTAGGCCATTATCGTCCAGTATTTGGCGGGCGCCCGGGGGAAGGAGCGTCACGATGCCCTATGCGACGCCCGGTGTTTGCAGGGCTTGCCACCGGCCCACTGCGCACAACCAAGCAAAGTTTGAATGATCAATTTCATGAGATGTTGGCCAAAATCAATGCTGAGCGATCCGGTGTCAACGGATGACGCCATGCAAGCGAAATAGACGGACAAAAAAACCAAACACAGTGGCGGGTGCTTGTTCTTCCATCAATTGTGATGCACCAAACCGATAGACCTCATAACCGGACAGGCGCATTTCACGATCAGCCTCAACCATCCGCGCATATCGCCGCGGATCCGCTCTTCCGTTTTCCGAGTAGTGTTGCTGGCCGTCAACTTCAACCACGGCACGGACGTTGTTGGGTAAGAGCAGCAAGAAGTCCATTCGGGAATGGAGTAGTGCATCTCGCCCTCGCATTCGAATCGTCTTGGGATCCCAGTGCAGCCAGACCTCGGGGAGGAGCGCCGGCAGGTGTAGTGAGTCTGTCTTGAATCCGTTATAGAAGCCATCGAACAACGCCATTTGAGGCGGCGACGAATCTGGAAGGCTTGCTCGCAAGCGTCGATAGAGCGTTTTCTTTGCTCGATCATCATCATCGAACTTCTGACTGTCCTTCCACCAGGATTGAAGGTCAGCCCAGCGCAACCCGTCGTGTCCAATGGGACGGTCGTAAATCAGTACTTGGTCAGCGCCAGTCACGATTTCGATGTCGTTGTCGATGGCGTCCCGGAACCTTAGATCCGGCTTTATCGACGATGCAAAGATCAGGTTTTTGGGTCGCCCGCGTGGCGTCGCATGGACTGAAACCACCTCGAAAGTAGGATATCCGCCCTCGCTTCCCGTTTCCTGAAGCTCAAGGCCCTGTTTTTTTAGTGGACCATTGACTTGCTCGACGAAGCGGCGCTGTTCATCCTCATTAGGCCTAACATCAGGGGATGCTAATCCCTCTAGAAACAGCGCAAAGCGATGGTCTGATGCTTCGAATGCACTGAGATTGTCAAAGAGCTCGACGCCAGACCAGTCGGGATTGCGATGGACGTGCTGTTCGATTTCTCCTCGCAAACTCCGATCCGGGAGACCAAGGATGGTGGAGACCGCTTGGATCGGATCATCACCAAGCACCCAGAGATCGGTCAGCAGCGCGTCGAAATGGCGAGCGTCAATAAAGAGATCGGAATGCCCCAGCGTCTCCGCGATCTCCCGCCTGGTGCGCTTGGGAATCTCTGGATAGCCAGCATCAGCCCACAGCGCATCCTGCAAGGCGTTGCGATCTGCGGCTCGTATAGGGAAAGCGGAAAGCAGTTGGTTGGACAGCCCTTCTGCTTGGTCATCCGAGATGCCTTCAATCGCTTCTGCGGAACGCTCGGCCTTAGTCTTCGCCGGGTCAGGAATTGGGAGTCCCACCTTTTGGCAGGTGGCTGATATTCCGTTATGCGTACAGAAGCCGAGCTGGTAGCGCAACACCTCACGCACCACCTCGCCAAGACGTTTCAGATCCATTCGTTTCCCTTCGCATGGCGAGGTCGGGCCATTGTGCAGCGACGAGCTTGCTTGCGCATCCCGGTCAGATCTGTGCGCGATCATCTTCTAATCGTCGATGCCCGTCATGAACACAGCAGAGACCAACTGAACACCATTACATCCAATGCAGCGATCTATTTGAGCAAGCGTGCCGCAGGATTGTCTTCCGCCTGACCCGACTGAAAGTACCCAATCACGCTCGCCACCGAACGGTGTTCCGTCATCGCCATAACGGCGGGCAGCGGCACGCCTTGCTTCCCTGCCTCGGTGACAAAGCCTGATCGCAGACTGTGCGCTCCAAAATCCCCCTTCAGCCCCGCCAAGGCGGCCCGTCGCTTGACGATCGTCGCCACCGATCCAGGTAGTAGGGCAGGGCCGACCCGATCCTTCCAGATTCGCCGAAAAATCGCCCCCTCGCGAATCCCTGCCGCCGCCAGCCACGCCGAAAGCGCCTGGGCGCTAATCCCCAGGATCGGCTTATCCGGCGTCGAATCCACCGTCACTCCGGCCTGTTGCGTCTTCGAATACTCCAGCCGATAAATGTAGCCCTCGTCCCCGGTCTTGCGCAGGTCCCGCATATCAGCGGCAGCAATCTCGCTGCGCCGACGACCGCCACTGGCGAAGCCGAAGCAGAGCAGGGCACGATCACGCAGGCCTTCCAGTGTGTCATCGCAGGTCGCCAACATGGCTTCCAGCTCCGGGCGCGTGATAGCCGTCTTCTTGGTCGGTCGTTCGCCACGTTTGACCGCCGCGCGCCGCGCGCGGCTCAGCAATGTGCGGACGCTGGCCGACTCACATGGATTGGCGAGCCGCTTGAGCTTATGCGCCGTCGACAGCACGGCTACGCGCTGGGTCACGGTCGAAAGCTTGAGCGGCCCGAGTTTCGCCTTGAGACCGGCCGTGACCAACACCTGGTCGATCGCCGGCGGCAGTTCGCTGACCAGGCCGGTCTTGTTCTTGCGCTGGATGTGATCGACCAGGAACTGGATCACCACGGCCTCACTTACCGGCAGTGTCAGCTCGACACCAAACCGGGCCTGGTGCCAGCCAGCCCAGTAGCGCAGGGCGGCGGCGTAACTGCGCGTGGTGTTGGCCGCAGCCGCCTCAGCGAGGAGTTCGCGCACCGCGTCGGCCGCTTGCTGGGCCAACTGTTCCGGCAGCACCAAGCCGGCAGCGGGTACGGTGAGGACGGGTGAGGTGGATTTATGCTTCATATTATGTAATGTATATTACGAAATCAGGCGCTTACTAGTGATAATCATCACTTATCGCCAGTACGTCAAGCCTAGGGCAGGGCGCCGATCGAGGAGACTAATTTCATGGCACGAGGTGTCACCCAAGAGCAGGTCAACGCCGCCGCCGACGCCATCCTCGGCGCCGGTGAAAATCCCACGGTGGAAAAAGTGCGTGCGGAGCTCGGCACCGGCTCGCCCAACACTGTCACGCGGATGCTCGATACGTGGCGCGGTGGCTTGGCCGAACGCCTCCAGAAAGTCCTGCAGCTCCCTGAACTCCCGGTGGAAGCCGGGCAGGCGATGACTACGCTGTGGCAATTGGCGGTGGAGCATGCCGAGCGCCTGCTCCAGGCCCGGCTGGCCGAGGACAGAGCCGCCCTTTCGGCGAACGAGGCCCGTCTCGCCGAGGAACGCACACGCTGGGCAGCGACACTGACCGAGGCCGAAACGGTCGTCGCCCAGGCACGGACACTCCAAGAATTGGCCGAACATGCCTGCGCTAACCTGGACAGCCAGCTCCGCGATAGCCATGCCCTTCGGGAGGATCTGGTCCAGCAGCGGGATCGGTTGCAGGCGATGGTCGATCATCAACTGGGTGAGCTCGAAGCTCTTCAGGGCGACAAGGCCGCCCGTCTCGTCTCTTTGGAGCAGGAACGGGAACGCATCGCGGCGCACGTCCAAGCCATGGAAGATCGAGCGCATCAGGAAGTGGATCGTGCCCGACAAGAGACCAAACAGTGGCAGCACCGCCACGAAGCGGCCGAGCGAAGCTATCGCGGGGCCCTTAAAGCGCTTGAGGCGCGATGCGAAGCACTGCAGAAGCAGTCACAGCATGCTGAGAAAGAAGTCGCCCGCCTCTCGGGGCAAGTCTCGGCGCTCGAAACTTCGCTGGCGGCGGCCAATGCCGTCCGGAAAACGAAGCGTACTCCGCGAGCGGCCGGGTCATCGAAGGTTGCCCTGACCAAGAGGCCGAAGTGAAGACGAGGGTTGGCAGGGATTTGGCCAAAAAACGGCAATCCCACCTCCAAGCCCTGTCGCGCGTAGGAATCCACGGTCGGATTCTTGCGTCGCGGCGCCGAAGGTGTAGGATTAAATCCTACGATTCTAGAGGGCTGCATATGCGCTCCACACAACAGTTCAGCATCACCCTCCCCAACGAGATGGCCGAGCTCGTGCGGTCCAAGGTGGCAGCGGGCGAGTACGCCACCGAAAGCGAGGTCATTCGCGATGGGCTGCGCACGCTTGCGGCACGCGATAAGGCGGTCGAGGCGTGGCTGCGCGACCAGGTGGTGCCGGCCGCGCAGGCGTTGCAGGCGGACCCGTCTCGCGGGCTTTCGGTAGACCAGGTGCGCGAACATCTCACTCGGAAGCGGTCGACGCGACGTGGCGGTCCGGCCGCGTGACCTTTACCGTCATCTTCGCTCCAGAGGCCATCGATCGCCTCGATGCGATTGAACAGTACATCGCTGACGCCGGTGTTCCAGTTGCCGGTGCCGACTACGTGGATGCCATCGTCGCGTTCTGCCAGAGCTTGGCCACGTTCCCCCTGCGGGGCACGAAGCGTGACGACCTAGTGCCTGGACTGCGCATCACCAACTACCGCGGCCCCGCCTTAGAATCCCGATCTTCGCAGGTGAATGCGCGCTGTCAGGCATTACGTAATTACGTATTACGTAACGCAGTACGGAATAAAAGCAGCGCGGCAAAAGTTGCGCTGCGGCGCTTGCCGCTCAGTCACTTGCGGGTCGAATTGCCGGTTTTTGGCCGAATCCCTGCCAACCCTCAAATTGGCCAAAATTACTGTCGCAAAAAGCAAACCAGCGCCCAGCAAAAGAAGGCCATCGAAATGATCGCCGCATCCTGCGTGGCTTACACGGCAGTCGGCTGATCCCAGCAAAGTTGTGACTTCTCGTCGGCTTGTTCGAGGAGGTCACTAAAGTTGTGACCTAAGCGCCGCAGACGAGAACCCAAGGAAAAGCGGCTTATCCAGAGGCTAGATCACGAGATTAGTTGGGGAACCTGCGGACGGCGCATTTCGGGCAGCGGCCGATGTGTTTGTTGAGGATCCGGATCGGGTCATCCAGTTGGCTCGCAAACACGCCGTTTTCGATCCCAATTTGTATTGGTAAGCCCTGCCTAGATAGGGCTTGTGCACTTTTGGTGTGGCTGCGCCCGGTGCGGAGGGTGAAGCAGGTGCGGCAGTTTGTGGGCCCAAAAGTGCGGCAGCTTGTCGGCAGGCCGGTGTCGGCTGTGGGCGCTTGAACCACCAATTTCGCGGCAGTTTGTCGGCGTCGACGATGAGAATGGGGCTGGTTGTTGGCCAATATCCGCCTCGGCGGCACCTTGTTGGCGGCTAGGAGGCGGTTTCTTCGGCTTGGCGGTGGCAGTTCGTTGTCCTCAGACATCACGGAAGCCTTCGGGGGAGATGTACCAGAGGCGCTTGCGGGGCCGTCTGGGGGCCTTGGCGTTTGCGCATAATGTATATTATGTAAAATTACAAAATGACTTGGTCGGCTGATGTCTGCGGTCCCAATAGATAGATGTATACAGTTTTACTGTATATAATGCTGAACATAATTTTGATTAGCTAGAGTGAAGCCATGCCCGAAATTGCCAACAAGGAAGTCGTCCGCCGCTTCAATATCGAGGTCATCCAGGAAGGCCGACGTGAGGCCTTTGACGCGTTAATGGCTTCCGATTTCGTCAATCGGTCGGCACCGGCCGGCACACCCAACGATGCGGAAAGCATGTGGAACACGTTTAAGAACATGCTCCACCCGGCGTTGACGGACCTTACCGTGATCATTCACGAACAGATTGCCGAAGACGACAAAGTCAGTACGCGCAAGACCATCCATGGCGTTCATACCGGACAACTGCTGGGAATCGCTCCGACCGGTAACGCGATTTCGATCGATGTGATCGACGTCGTACGTGTACGTGACGGGCGATATATCGAGCATTGGGGAATCAACAGCTTGTCGAGTGTGCTGGCGGGACTCAGGGCTTGAAGCGGCACGGAACAAACTTCGCACCTGACGACGATATCTTCGGGTTGGCGGAGCGCATGCGGCAGGTGCTGGGCGATTTCGTTCGAGCTGCACGCGCGCAAGCAGACACCCCGAGTACAGCCCGTGCGGAAACACTAGGCCTTCTCGATCGCGAAGGAGCGATGAGTACCGCCGCACTGGCCGAGCGTCGCAGCGTCAAGCATCAGAGTATGCGTCTGGTCGTCGCTCAGCTTAAGGCAGATGGGTTGATCGGACAGACTGCGGCCCCCCACGACCGTCGAAGTCAGTTGGTGACTCTCACGACAAGAGGGCACGCTGCGCTAATCAAGGACCGCCGAGCTCGTGCCGAATGGCTTGCCGCGGCTTTGCGCAACCAAGTAACTCCGCAGGAGCACCAGACGCTTGATGCTGCGGTCTCCATTTTGAGAAGGATTGCGATGGCTTCTTGGTGCGAAGGATCGGAGGACAATTAGTGCTCCGTAGCTAGTTGCGGACTAACCGCGTACCCCTACGTGAAGGAGCGCGCCGCCTCCCCTCACCCTCGCAAGTCAACTCCGGACCTCCGCGTACGCAGCTGTGCAAGCACTTGATCGCGTATGGCGATGAGGCACGCGATCGACTCGTTGTGTTTCAAAGGAACAATGGTGCGATCAGCTTATGACAAGGTTAAGTGGAAGGCGACAGCACTCGTGTCTCTTACACGATCGGCACCTGGCTGACGTTGTTCTTCGGGTCCATCCAGAACGATTCGTTGACGAAGCGGCCGAAGATTTCGCGTGGCAGGATCGAGGTGCGTTCGACCGGCTCCACTTTCGGGCGCACGGCGTGCAAACCCGGCATGCCGACGCGGGCGTCGAATTCGTCCGCGGCATAGGCGATGTGATCGAAGTCGTGCTCGAACCAGGGTTCGCCGAGGAACTGGTAGACCGCGCGCATGGCCGCGGCGGGATTGCGCACCAGGCTTTCGTAGGTCAGCAACAGCAAGTGGCCTGGCGCGTATTGGCCGTAGAACGCATCCTTGGTGGCCTGGAAGGCGAAGCCGACCATGCCGCGTGGATCCGTCAGTGCCTCGACGCGCGAGTACACCGTGGTATTGGTGTCGAAGCGGAATACCTTACTGACGCCGACCGGCTGTTTGCGCACCAGGCGTTCCATGCTGTCCAGCACCCATGACAGCTGACGCACGCAGGCGATGACCTTCGCTTCCGGAAACAGCGTGTCGAGCATCGGCATTCGGCTGCACCACAGCCGACTGGTATCGAACACCACCGCGGCATCCGCCTGCCCTTCGTAGAAGTTCTCGACCAGGCCACGCAACATCGCGGCACGCTGCGCGTCGGAGACGTCGAACGAAAAATCGTTCTTGCTGCTCGCCTCGGCGATCACCACGCCCATGATGTCGGCCAGCGGGCTGGTCATGCCGGCGCGAAAACGCGGGTTCTGGTTGAGGATCGCGGCCAGCAGCGTGCTGCCTGAGCGTGGCAGCCCCGAGATGAAGTGGAACTTCCGGGCGGGTTTCGCGATGTCGGATGCGGCTGGCATGCAGGCACTCTCCTCTGGATCGGTGGTGTGGATGGCGCAATCGTGTTCCGCTCGGGGTGTCTGTCGGCTGGAACGCGATCAGGCTACACGGTGGGCGCGGTGGACGCGCGGATGCACATTTCGTAGTCGACCTCGACCATCTTCGGCTCGCCCTTGTTCAACACCCGCAGCAGCAATTCCTGGGTGGCACGCCGGCCCATCTCGCGCACGGGCTGGTGGATGGTGGTCAGCGGTGGCCACACCTGGGTTGCAATGGTCGTGTCGTCGAATCCGCAGATGGACATGTCGCGCGGGATCGATACGCCGGCTTCCGCAGCGGCCCAGATCGCACCGACGGCCATGTCGTCGTCGGCCGCGAAGATCGCGGTCGGCCGCTGCGGCAACGCCAGCAACTGGCGCATGGCAGCCACGCCCGACTCGAAGGAAAACCGGCCCTGCACCATGTACGCGGGGTCTTCTTTCAGTCCGGCGCGCTTGAGTCCGTCCCGATAGCCCGCCAGTCGCCAGATGCCGGCGCCATGTTCCGGGTCGCCCAGAATATGCGCGATGTGCCGATGGCCCAGTGACACCAGGTGATCCACCATCGCTGCGGCGGCTTCGCGCTCGCGCAGTATCACGCCAATGCATGTCTCCGGGTGCCGCGGCGCGATCGAGGCGAACGGCACACCGTGCTGGCGCAGGCATTCCAGCAGTTGCGGATGATCCGTGAGCGGCGGCGTGAGGATCAGTCCGTCGGGCTGGTGCCGCGTGAGAATGTCCTCGATCCGCTCGACGAAATCTGCCGAGGTGGAGACCAGCGGCTGCACCATCATGCTGTAGTGCTGCGCCTCGCACGCCTCCAGCACGCCGGCCTGCACTTCCATGATGTAACTGGGCGAACGGTTGTCGTACAGCAGACCGATCATGAAGGAGCGGTTGGTCGCCAGGCTGCGCGCCGAGGTCAGCGGGCGGTAATTGAGCTCCGCCACCACGGACAGCACGCGCTGGCGCATCGACTTGCTGACGTTCGGATCGTTGTTGAGTACCCGTGAAATGGTCTTTTTCGACGTCCCCACCGCACGGGCGACATCGCTGATGGTCACGCGCGTCATGAAAGTCCGCCCTGATTCAATGCGTCCTGATTCAACGGGATTTCCCTTGCGAAGCGTTCGATTGGCTCCCCATGACAACCGGAAAGCTCCGGGTGGGAACGTTCCAGCCGCCTACCTCGATGACCGGCGCTGCCGTCCCCTGCCCCGCGTAACGCGCGGTCAGGGTGATCGATTCGCCAGGCCACAGCGTGACGTCATTGTCACTCCACAGGATCGGCAGCGCGAGCTTGCCGTGTGCGGACTGTTTGATCGACACATGCTGGAACAATGCCACGGTCCTGGCCGATGCGGGCACGCTCAAGGTGACGGTAACAACGTTGTCACTCCCTTCGTGGCGCATCGTGGCCCTGGCTTCGCTTGTCGCGGCCGGCAGCGACTGCAATGCGGTCAGATCCTCGTATCGCGTCACCGGCGTCAGGTACCAGTTCGAATGCGCCCAGTCGAGCTTGTCGGCTTGGGTGGACAGCCAGTACACATTTCGGCTGACCGGTTTGCCGTCGGCGGAGGTGAGCGCAAGTTCGACGAAGTACGTGGGCGACAAGTCGGTCGGCATCGGCAAGGTCGCCAGTTGCCGCGCGCTGTTGCCGGCGAGATCGATGTCATGCAGCTGCCGCTGGTAGCGTACGCGACCATCCAGGTTGCGTACGCGAATGCTCGCGTTCAAGCCGTGCTCGCGGGTCGAGGTCTGGTTCACCAGCATGATCGCGTGGGTGTCGTACGCATACTGGATGTGCACCGGCTCGTTGGCCTTCTTGGCGCCGAAGTAGGCGCCGGCCGGATTCATGTAGTAGTCGTACAGATGCCAGTGCAGCGAAGGCCACGCATTGTTGAGCATCCAGTAGATCACGCCGGTCGACGGATTGGCCGCGTCCATGTGCGCGTTGTACGCCTCGAACTGGGCGCGGGTGTTGTCGTAATTGTCGAGCTGGGCCTTGGCGACGTAGTCCGCCAGGTCCTTGGGCGCGCCATAGCGCTTGGCCAGCGCGGTATCGAACGGCGCGATGCTGGCGAATGGCGACCATGCGGCTGAGGCGTGGTATTGCCGCAGCTCGGGATACTTCCACAGTGCTTCCTGCTCCTGCGGCGACAGCATGCGGACGAGGTCTTCCAGTCGCGGGATGTCGGCACCCGCGCTGGTCTCGGAATTGAAACCGAACGCACCGCCCAGTTTGTCGGCATACCAGTAGGACGGCGGAACCCATGCGTAAGGCCCGCTCATCTTCATGCCGGAAGGGCCGGTTTCGGCGGTGGCCTGGGCAGATGCCGCGGCAATGATCGGTGTCGACCAGTCTTCGGCGTGCAAGGTGTCGACATACATTTTCGCGACGGCCGGCGGCAGCGCATTGTCGCTGCCGATCAGGAAGCCGATCACCGAGGGATGATTGCGCAGCAGTCGTGCCTCGCTGGCCATGGAGGCTTGGGCCACCTTCAGGTCGGCGGCATCCCATGGTGCCCCACCCGTCTTGGCCGCCGACTCCCATTTGTCGCAACACTCCCATCCGGCCAGGACCATGATGCCGTCGCGGTCAGCCAGGTCGTAGAAACGCGAGTTCTCCAGCTTGCCTTCACTGCGAATGGTGTTGAGCCCGAGGTTGCGGATGTAGCTGAACTCGGCCTCCATGCGTTTGGGGTTGTCGCGCAGGAACATGTCCGGCGCCCAGCCCGCGCCACGAATCAGCAGCGGCTTGCCGTTGATCACGAACTGGCGATAGCCCTGCTTTGTCAGCCGGGAACTGACGCTGCGTATGCCGAACCTTGTCTCTGCCCGATCGGAGACCGCGCCATCGACGGTTGCGCTCATCTGCAAGGCGTACAACGGATGGGCGCCCATGCCGATCGGCCACCAGACGTTGGGATGATCGAGGTCGAGGCCGGGGTCGGTTTCGGGTGTGAACGACACGGTCTGCGTCTGGCCTGGTGCCAGGCGGATTGTCTGGCGCAGCGAAACGCCGGCCACCGTGCCGGTGATCGTTGCCTCGTGTGCCACGGTATCGAGGTTCCGAGCCTGCACTTTCACAGTCAGTGCGGCATGCGTGAGATCCGGCAGCGACAGCGTCGGTGTCACCTGCGGGAAGCGCAGCTCGACCGGCCCGCTGCGCACGATGTCCACGCCCCGCCACGGCCCCATGTTGTTGTCCGGCGGCGTCGGGTTCCAGTCGACCCAGCCGATCGACAGGCTCCTGCGCGGGTCGGCCGGATGCACGCGCAAGGCGAGAACGTTGTTGCCCGCATGCACCCAGCGCGTCACGTCGAGCAGGTGCACGGGATAGGCACCGGCAACGGCGGCATGGTCGGCGACTTGATGGCCGTTCACCCACACATCGGCACTCGCGATGATGCCGTTGGTACGCAGCAAGGTGTGCATCCCGGCCGCATCCTTGGCCAGCGTGAATTCGGTGCGGTACCACCAGGGATTCACGAACAGGTTGCCGCTGGCATCGGGCACCTGCACCGCGCGCAGGTTGTCGCTGTAGAACACGTTCTTGTACGTGCCGTTTTCCAGCAGCCCGGCCATCACCGTCGCGCGGCCACTCACCGGATACCAGCCGTGGGTGGAAAAGCCCGATGATGAAATCGCGGCGCCGTCTTGCTGCGCCTTGGCGCTGGACTGGATTTGCCATTGGGCCACGGCCGTCGTGGAACCTGCCCCACCGTCCACCTGCGTGGGCGAGAAAGCGGTTTTGGCATGAAGCGGGGCGGCCATGGACGCAGCCAGAGCCAGCATCGCCGCGCACAGGGATGGGGCAAGCATTCGCATGGTGTCAGTCGTTCCCGAGATAGGCTTCGCGGATTTCCAGTGGTGCGAACGGCCAGGACCGGTTGACCCTGGCCCAGATCGCGAACACCACCAGGCCAGCGACGATCCACGCGCCGGACAGGATCAGCGACATGGCGGACGCCGACAGATAGACGTATACCCACCCCGCCAGCGCAATCACGCACGGTATCGGATACAGCCATTGTCTGTACGGCCGTTGCAGCGTCGGCTGGCGCTTGCGCAATACCACCAGCGCGGCGATCTGTGCGATGGACTGCACGATGATGGTTGCCGCCAGCAGCATGCTGATCACTTCGGTCAGGTCGAAGAACGTGCCGATCGCCGTCACCACGCCCATCGTCAGCAAGGCCACATGCGGAAAGCCGTGCTTGGCGTGCAGCTTGCCGAACACGGACAGAAACACCTTTTCGTGTGCCGCCTGGAACGGCACGCGCGAACCGCCGAGCAGGCCGGTAAACACCGAGGCGAACGCCGTCACGATGATCAGAATGGTCATGACCGAAGCCGCCGGGCGACCCCAGCTGTGCTCCACCACGAACGACGCCACGGACTTGGACTGGGCGATCTCCTGCCATGGCGCCACGCCGAGCACGCTGATATTGAGGATGAGGTAGACAAACATCATCGCGACCACGGAGATGATGATCGAACCGGGCATGGTCCGGCCCGGATTGCGCAATTCGTCGCCCATGTAAGCGGTGGTGAAATAGCCGAGGTAATCGTAGATGCCGATGATGAGTCCGGCGCCCAGGCCGACGAAGAAGTGCCCGCCGAACGCGCCGGCCGGATAGGTGAAGGCGAAGCTCGCGTGGAAATCCCAGAAGCCGGCCGCTGACACGCCAACGACCGAGAGCAGCATGATCACCCACATCGCAATGGTGATCGCGCGGATCGATTCGATTCGCCGGTACAGCAGCAAGGTCACGAGGCCGGTCGCCGCCACGCTGACCAGATGCACCGGCCACCAGCCCAGGTTCGGCAGGAAGTATTCCAGGTATTCGACCATCCCGATGATGCCGGTCGACATCAACAGTGGAATCGTCAGCAGCACCGTCCAGATGAACAGGAACGGCATCAGCTTGCCGGTGCGGTACTGGAAGGCTTCGCGAAGATAGACGTAGGTGCCGCCGGAGCCAGGCATGGCCGCGCCCAGCTCGGCCCAGACCATGCCGTCGGCCATCGCGAGAATGGCGCCCACGATCCAGCCGACCACCGCCTGCGGCCCGCCCATGGTGGCAACCATGATCGGAATCGTGATGAACGGCCCGATGCCGCACATCTGCGTCATGTTGATCGCGGTGCCCGAGAACAGGCCGATGGAACGATGGAAGTTGCCATCGAAATGAGGTGGGGGCGTATTGGAGTCCATGTTTGCCTTGTCGCAATGGTTGCTTGCGTCGAAATTCGATTCGTTCACCCTGAGCGCAGGCCCAGAGGGCCGGAGTCGAAGGGCATCATGCGATGGCCGCTTCGACTCCACTTGCTGACGCAAGCTACGCTCGGCGCGAACGGGACTTTTTGCCGGGCATCGCCGTCGATCCGGTTTCCATCACCATTGCCCGCGAATGCCGACCATGAACATGCGCTCGGAGAAATTCGAGTGCGCGGGCTGGTCGGGCCACACGAGGTAGTAGCGCTGATACTCGTTGGTCAGGTTGGTGCCGTCCACGAACAGTTCGGCGTATTTGTCGATCTTGTACGAAACCGACGCGTCGACGTACTTCTGCGGCGCCTCGTACATTTCCATGCCGGTGATGCCGCCCACGTCCTCCGATGCGGCGCGCTTGGAGCGGTAGTTGTACGCGATGCGCGCCTGGAAGCGGTCGTCCTGGTACCACAGGATGAAGTTGCCGGACTTGGTCGAGTTGTCCTGGAACGGAATCTTGTGTCCGGCCAGGTCGGTCTCGCCGGTGTCGCTCGGCGCGTAGGTGGCGTTGACCTCCATGCCGGTCTTGGACAGGATCCCCGGCAGGAAGGTGAACCCCTGGCGGTAATCGAACTCCGCACCATGGATGCTGTTGCCGGTGCCCTGGATCGGTTCGCTGATCGTGATGCAATGATTGCGCACCACGCCATCCTCGTCCGGCAAGGTGCAATTGGTGACACTGCCGCTCTTGATGAAGCTCTGCACGTTGATGCGGAACAGTGCCAGGCTGAGCATGCTGGTGTCGTTGATGTAGTACTCGAGCGAAGCGCCGAAGTTGGTGGAACGCCACGGATCGAGGTTCGGGTTGCCGTTCGAGCTGCCCGCCGCCACGCGGTACAGCGGTCCTTGCGGGGTTTCCACCAGCGAATAATTCAGCTCCAGGCCACCGCCCCAGGTACTCAGGTCAAGCGGCATCATGTTCTTCGAATAGGCCAGGCGAAGCTTCAGTGCATTGGTGAGGTCCAGCGCGAAATTCGCGGACGGCAAGTAGTCCTTGTACTCGCGGCGCGTGACCTGGGTGCCGGCATCGGCCGGCTCCGTGCCATAGGCGCCCGGATCACCGGAAAGATGCTGGGTAACGTCGAGATTGGTGCGGATCGCGCGCAGGCCGACATTGCCGCTGTACGGCATGTTGCCGATGCTGCCATTGAAATCGGCTTGCAAATAAGCCGAGGTTTCCTTCATCCACACGGCCCAGGTGCGCCCCGGCGTGCCCTGCCGCATGGTGTCCGGATAGAGCGACTTCCAGTACGCCTCCGGATCGTCCATCGCGTGGGGATTGATCGCCCAGTAATTGATTCCTGACCCGAGCAGGTTGTTGTACTGCTTCCAGTTGTTGGCCAGTGGTGGCGGTGTGTTCGACATCTGCAGCGCCGAGATCGGGCCACCGCGAAAATAGCCCTGTGCATTGCCCGCGGTACACGCACCGCTGTTCAGCACCACGTCGGCGCCCACGTAGCGCACCAGACATCCGTTCGGGTCGCTGGCGCCCATGCCGGCGTATACCGGCGTGACCAGTGTGAAGCCGATGTTGTCGGCGCTGCGGATGCTGTTGCGTACGCCGAAATCGAGCTTGATGCCGTCATCGAAGCTGTAGTGTCCATCGAAGCGCAGCGCGCTGAGCCCGACCGAGCGGTCGTAGTCGCCGGCGGATTCCAGCGTCTTCATCGTCCAGCCATTCGGATTGGCAAATTGGTTGGCCAGCGCCGCCGGCATGCTGACGGTGATGTTGCGACCGCCGAAGTTCGCAATGATCGGAAGCGTGTTCTGGGCGATGCCGCTGGCATTGAACACGCGGTTTCCGCCCAGTTGGCTGGGAAAGACGAAGGTCCCTGGCGGGACGGCATCATCGGGCACGCCGGGCATCAGCACGTTGGGCCACAGGCCGCCGTCGGAATCGGAAATGTTGACGTCGGTCTCGACGTTCGACTGACGTGCCGTATCGCGGATGCCGCGCACGCTTCCCGTGAACGGGCCGCCATTGTCGAAGTCCACCTGGAGATTGAAGTTCTGCGCGGTGGAGTCCTTCCGCGTCACCTGCGAGAACGACTCCACGTCACCGGGCCACTTTTCATACACCTGGGTGGTGTACAGCTGCATGCCGTCCCAGCCCGGCTCGGGCGTGCCGTACGAGCCGGCGACGGGGCGGCCGGTGTCGCGCGATTGCAGCGGTACGTAAGTTGCGCCCTGCCAGTTGGTGGAGTTGAACTGGATGCCGGCGACGCGATCGAGCTGCTTCTGCTGCGCGTAGAAGTAGTCGCTGGTCAGGGTGAATCCGTTGCCAAGATCCATCTGGAACGAAGCATTGCCGGACTTACGCTTGCGCTGGGTGGTGGTGTCGTACAGGCCGATGTTCTGGCTGCCCATGAACACGCCGTTGGATTTCCCGTCGCCGTTCACGTCGACACTGCCGTCGGGGTTCTGCACGATCTGCGAAGGAATCGGCGCACCGTTCCACGGCGTCAGGAAACCGTTGTAGCCGCCCGCACTGGCCGCGTTCTCGCCATTCAGGGCGACGCCGTACTGGTCCAGGCCTTCGGTCGAATTCTCCCGTGTGGTGTTGGAAAAGTCGGCGGAAACCAGCAGGCCCCATTTGCCATCATCGTTGTACGAGATGAGGCCGTTGGCCTCCGGTCCGGTCTTGCGGCTGGTGCGGCCGCGCTCACCATCGGCGGAATAGCTGTAGGTGAATCCGCTGGGAAGATCCCAGGGCCGATAGGTGTGCAGGTTGAGCGAGCCGCTGATGCCGCCGTCGGTCAGGCTGGCGGTAGGCGACTTGATGACGTCCACGCCGTGGAACAGCGTGGCCGGCAGCATGGTGAAGTCGGGCTGCTGCGAGTCGATCTGGTCCGCGGTGATGAATGCCTCGCCGTTCAACATGGTGCCCACTTCAGGCAGGCCGCGTACATCCACCGTGGTACCGACGCCGGCGTCGCGGTTGATCTGCACGCCGGTCACGCGCTGCAGCGCATCGGTGATGGTCACGTCGGGCAACTGGCCGATGCCTTCGGCGGTGATGCTGTCCTGGATATCCGGCGCCGAACGCTTCAGTTCGATCGCACGCATCTGCGACGCGCGTACACCGACAACGTTGACCGCCGCCAGCGTGGCTGCATGTTTGGCGTCCTTGTCCGTTCCGGTATCGCCGGTCGCGGGCTTGGCTTTCTTTGCGTCGGGCGCAGATGCTGCCTGCGCATTTTGTGGTGTGCTGGCCTGCGCTCCCGAGGTGTCCACCTGGACTCCCGCACGCGGTGATGCCATCGCGGATGTCGCCACCGCGGCGAACAGCGACATCGATATGGCAAATGACAAAGGATGCTTGCGATGTACGGTGGACATGAGCTTTCCCTCTTGGTTGATGTCTGCCGAATCTGTGGAGCTCCGCCATGCGTCAGCGCGCGCCCCGTTGGCGCCGGATGCGTGGCGCCTGCTGCAATGCCGAGCCCGAGGCAGCGACCCATGACACTGCGTGCCACGACCGCTTCCATCCGGTGTTCCCCCGCGGAATGCGACATCCGCGTATTGCCTAGAAACCGTGCGCGTCGTCCGCGCGGGTCCGTCGTCCCTGCACGCTTTTCGCGTGCACGCTCCCGCGCAGCCCAGCCCTGCGCATGCCACAACCTGGTTTCGTCCAGCCATACAGGCGCGGTTCCGTGATGCAGTTCATCCGGGTACCCCGTCAGCCGCGGCGCGACCGGGTTTCGTGTCTCCTGCCACGCTACGCCGGAGATACCAGCGTGCCGCCCCCAGCACGCCGTTGCGCCCGTGTTCCGTTACCCGTACCGGAACCTGCGACAGCAGCGCACGCACGCTGCGCCCATGCAGGAATCGCTGTTCGAAAGCGCTGCGCTCAAGCAACGTGAACATCGAATAGAGGAAGCCGCCGGCGAGGTACACGCCGCCCGTGGCCATGAAGGTCATGGCCAGGCTGCCGGCAAAACTTCCCAGCGCAGCACAGAAGATCTCCACCGCTTCCACGGCCTGCGCATCGCTGCATGCCGCTGCTGCCGCGGTGATGGCTTCGGGCGAGGCCAGCCTTGGCGCTTCCCCGAGCAAGGCGCACAGCGCCGCGTACACTGTCAGCAGGCCGGGGCCCGAGACGATGCGTTCGTACGCCACGTAGCCGCCGTCCGGTGCCAGGTGGGCAAGGACCTCGCGTTCGCGAATCGAATGGGGCGCGAAATCCGTCTGGCCGGCTTCCGTCGTCAGCACGTGACCACCTGCGGAAGCGGGCAAGCGCACCGCCGCGCCAAGCCCGGTGCCCGGCCCGATCACCAGCGTCGGGCCATCGGGCTGGCTGTCCGGTCCGCACAGCAGCCGTGCATTGCCGGCGGACGGGTAGTCGAGGGCGTACCCCAGCGCTTCGAAATCATTGAGAACGGCGATGTCATCCAGCGCCGTGGCTTGGCGCAAGGCTGACAAGCGGATGGGCCAGGCGAAATTGTCGTTCAGGACTTCGTCGCCCATGACCTGCCCGGCGCAGGCGAGCACGCAGTGCCGCACTGGGGTGCGCGCATCGTTTTCGATGAATGTTTGCAGCAGTTCCGCCAGCCCGCGAAAGTCCGCGCACGCAAACTTGCGATAGGCAAGCACGTGGAGCGCTTGCCCGCTGTCCGATGAGGCCTGCAGCAGTGCGATGCGGGCATACGTGCCCCCGACATCCGCTGCGAGAAATGGCAACGTCAGGATGCTTGCTGGTCTATCAAGAGGGTCGATTGCCGCGTTCACCATGCCTCCCCGCACTGGAACGGGCACCAGCTTGGGATTCATTGTCACCGGTGTCAACTTGCAAAGCGTCATCTATAAACAGGGTTGTAAATGCACTTTAATTTAATGTTTTATATGTATTTTTATAAAAATACATCAAATAGAAATAAGGATTTGAATTGCATTGCAACATTTCAGGATATTGTCCCGGGAGGACTCTGCTGGCGATGGCATGCAGCGTCGAATGGCAATTCGGCACATCGAGTGCGATAAAGCCTCCATGCAGGACTCCCCATCGACGACAACACCCCTCCCGCCCGCCCGCACCAACACGGCGCTGGCCGGGTTCATTGCCACGCACTCGCGCCTGTTCGTATTGACCGGCGCGGGTTGCAGCACGGATTCCGGGATTCCCGACTACCGGGATACGCACGGCCAGTGGAAACGCGCGCAACCGGTGACCTTCCAGGCCTTCACCGGCGATCACGCCGTGCGCCAGCGGTACTGGGCGCGCAGCCTGGTCGGCTGGCGCCGCTTCGGTCATGCGAAACCGAATGCAGCGCATCGCGCGTTGGCCACACTGGAGGCGCGAGGCAAGGTCACCTTGCTGCTGACCCAGAATGTGGATCGCCTGCATCAGGCCGCCGGCAGCGTGAACGTGATTGACCTGCATGGCCGGCTGGATCGCGTGCGCTGCCTGGCGTGCGAATTGCAGTTGCCACGCCAGACGTTCCAGGAGGATCTGCTGCGCCAGAATCCGGCTTGGGCGGCCGTCGACGCCGTGGACGCACCGGATGGCGACGCGGATCTGGAAGGCGACTTTTCACATTTCGTCGTGCCGCCCTGCCCGCGTTGTGGCGGCATGCTGAAGCCGGACGTGGTGTTCTTCGGCGAAGGCGTGCCACGCGAACGCGTGGAAGCGGGCATGCAGGCCTTGCACGAAGCCGATGCGATGCTGGTGGTCGGTTCGTCGCTGATGGTTTATTCGGGTTATCGCTTTGCCCGGGCGGCTGCGCAAGCGGGCAAACCGATTGCCGCAGTCAACCTGGGGCGCACCCGCGCCGACGATTTGCTCAGCCTGAAAGTCGAACAGCCCTGCGCGCAGGCGTTGTCCTTTCTCGACTGAGGCAGAAGCTGCCGGCGGGGCCGGAACGGGCCACCCTCTGGCTGACCGCCCTGCTCAGGCGCCGCGTCGCGAGCGGAAAAATTCGCGCAACATGGTCGACGCCTCTTCGGCCAGCAAGCCGCCCTGCACGTCGATGCGGTGGTTGTGGCGGGCATCGATCAGGGTATCGAACACGCTGCCGGCCGCCCCGGTCTTGGGATCATTGGCGGCGTAAACCACGCGTCCGATCCGGGCATGGATCAAGGCCATGGCGCACATCGAACACGGTTCCAGCGTCACGTACAGCGTGGCGCCGACCAGCCGATGGTTCGCCTGTTTCTCACCGGCAGCGCGCAGCGCCATGATCTCGGCGTGTGCGGTGGGATCGTGCAAGGTGATGTTGCGGTTCCAGCCAAGTCCGGCGATCTCGCCGTCCAGTACCAGCACGGCTCCAACTGGCACCTCGTTTTCGGCATCACGGGCGTGCGCGGCCAACTGCAGCGCGCGCTGCATGTGGCCCCTGTCGGCTTCGGAAAATGCGGCGGCAATCGCCGGGGCTTCAGCTTTCGTCATCAACCTATTATGGATGAAACGCGAGAACGGCTGGCGCGACAGGGTGCGCTGCCAGCCCGCTGACTCCCGTCATCCGACAGCTCGTCATCAGGCCATGCGCTGGCGTGGATTTGTCCGCCTCCGGGCCGCACAGGTCACCGATCGGTCGCGTACTGCTGGCGCTCGGGGCAAGGTTGTAACATTATGTAATAACGTTTCATGTTGATGGCGTCTTGGTGTCGTTATCGCAAGAATTTGCGACAGATGACGACACGTTGGCGCTTGTTGCTGTTCCGGAACTTTTCGAACGCGGTGCTTTCTTCTACCGGGCCGACGGGCTGCCGCAGCTGTCCGGCAAAGAGCATTCCAGCGTGTGATCGACACCAGTAGCCAGGGGGCGAGCGTGGGAAGGTAGAAGCCAACGTGTTGTCGCAATGCTCCCGGCAATGGGCCGCTGACGTGCTTGGTCCCAGCCTGCACGCGGGCCCGATGGATACCGCCGGGAGTCCGGGAGCCTGGCTTCCGCCCAAAGCATCAGGTGGCCGCCTGCCGGTCACGACTGGCGCGCACAGAGAATCCATCCCACCATGGTTGTTCCTCCGAATGCCCGCACGCCCCGGCCCCGCGCATCGTGCGTTGTCGCGGCCCTGGCGACCTTGCTGATCGCCGGCTGCGCCGCCGGACCCGATTTCAAGACGCCACCCGCTCCCCATGTCGATCGCTACACGGCCAAGCCGCTCGCCGCAGCAACAGCTTCCGGCGGAAGTGGGGCTGCCGGTGGCGTGCAGCATTTCGATGCTGCCGGCGATGTCACTGCCGACTGGTGGACCCTGTTCCACTCTGCGGCGCTTGATCGCCTGATTCGCCAGGCACTGGCACACAACCCCGACCTCAAGGCCGCACAAGCTGCGCTGAAAGCCGCACATGAAGATGTATTGGCCCAGCGCGGCAGCTATTACCCGTCGGTATCGGCCAGTCTTTCCGGCAGTCGCGAGAAAGATCCAGCCGGCGCCCTGGCCCCGGTGCCCAGCAACAACGCCTACCTGTACAACCTGTTCACCCCGCAGGTCAGCGTGTCGTACACGCCGGACGTGTTCGGGCTGAACCGGCGCTCGGTCGAATCGCTGAAAGCGCAGGAACAGGCCGTGCGCTTCCAGATGATCGCCGCCTACAACACCCTGACCGCCAACGTGGTGGTCACGGCGATCCAGATCGCTTCGCTGCAGGCGCAGATCGACGCCACCCGGAAACTGGTCGACCTCAACCGGCACATGCTGACCATCCTGCACTACCAGCTGACCGGGGGCTTGGTCAGCCAGCAGGATGTCGCTGCTCAGCAGGCACAGCTGGCACAGGCCGAGTCCGCCCTGCCCGACCTGGTCAAGCAGTTGAGCCAGCAGCGTAACCGCATGGCCGTGCTGGCCGGGCGCTTTCCCAGCCAGGGCGTGGATGCCGATTTCACCCTGGCAAGCCTGCATTTGCCCGAGCAACTTCCGGTCAGCCTGCCCTCGAAACTGGTGGCGCAGCGCCCGGATATCCGCCAGGCCCAGGCCAACCTGCATGCCGCCAGTGCCCAGGTCGGCGTTGCCGCCGCCAACCGGCTGCCGCAGATTCAGCTGAGCGCGGATGCCGGCAGCACGGCGCTGGCCATCAGCAAGGTGTTTTCCCCCGGCACCGGCTTCTGGAACCTGACGACGTCAATTACCGCGCCGATCTTCGAAGGCGGCACGCTGATGCACCAGGAACGCGCCGCCAAGGCCAACTACACGCAGGCTGCTGCGCAATACCGCAGCACCGTGCTGTCGGCCTTCGAGGATGTCGCCGACACCCTGACTGCACTGGAACAGGACGCCAAGGGTCTGCAGGCCGCCGCGACGGCCGCCGACGCGGCCAAGACTTCGCTCGACATCGCGCAACGGCAAGTGAAGGACGGTTATGCCGCACCGCTGTCGCTGCTGAATGCGGAACAGGCCTGGCAGCAGGCGCAAATCAGCCTCGTACAGGCGCAAGCCAACCGTTACGCCGATTCGGCCGCGCTGTTCCAGGCGCTCGGCGGTGGCTGGTGGCATCGCAAGGATTCAACCCGGGACACCCATGAAAAGTGAAACCTTCCGCGGTCTGGCTAACGCCGCGCGCCCTGGCGCCCTCAGTGTCGCCCTCTTGTTTGCCGTTGCCGCACTCGCCGGTTGCTCACACCCGGACAAGCAGGCTGCCGCGGATGCGTCGACGACACCCCAGAACGTGACGTTGACCAAGACCCAGCTCAAGCGCATCCATTTCTACACCGTGGCGCCCTCCAGCTATCGAAACACGGTCGATGCCACCGGCGTGGTCGGCTTTGACGACAACCAGGCCACCAGCGTGATGGCGCCGATTTCCGGCCCGGTCACCCGCTTGCTGGTCAACCCTGGCGACCAGGTAAAGAAGGGCCAGCCGTTGGCCATGGTGGCTTCACCGGATTTTGCCGCCGCCATCAGCGCATACCGCAAGGCGGTAGATTCGGCGCGCACGGCGCGCAAACTGGCGGATCAGGACAAGGACCTGGTCAAGCATCAGGGCGTCTCCGAGCGCGAGGCCGAGCAGGCGCAGACCGATGCGTCCAACGCCGAGGCTGATCGCAATGCCGCGCTGCAAGCCTTGCTGGGCCTGGGCGTCGATCCGAAGGACATCAAGGCGGTGCAGGCCGGTCTGCCGATCGCGCATATCGAAGGCATGATCCGCGCGCCGATCGCCGGCACCGTGGTGCAACGTTCGATCACCGTCGGCCAGCTGCTGCAAGCGGGCAGCACGCCCTGCTTCACCATCGCCGACCTGTCGCGCGTGTGGGTGAAGACCCAGTTGTTCGGGTCGGATCCTGCCTTGGTGAAAGCCGGCGACTCCGCCGAAATCGACACGGGCGACGGCAGCAAGCCGCTTGCCGGCAAGGTGACCTACGTCGCGGCGGAAGTGGATCCGGATACCCGCGCGACGCTCGCTCGCGTACAGGTGGACAACCCGGGCGGCCTGCTGAAAAAGCAGATGTACGTCAGCGTGAAGATTCATTCCGCCAACGCCGAAACCGGCCTGCGTCTCCCGGTGGGGGCGATCCTGCGCGACGACGAAAACCTGCCCTTCGTCTACGTCGCCCAGCCTGACGGCAGCTTTGCCCGGAAGCATGTGACGCTCGGCGCCCGCAACGACGACCAGTACGTCATCACCAAGGGCCTGCGTCCCGGTGACCGCGTCGTGATCGACGGCAGCATCTTCCTCATGTTCATGCAAACCCAATGAGTACGCCATTGACGCCGGAAGGCAATGCACCCCACAAAGCCTCGATCATCAACCGGATCGTTGCGTTCGCACTTGAGCAGCGCTTGCTGGTGATATTGCTGTCGGCAGCACTCGCTGCCGCAGGGGTATGGGCCTACAAGGTCCTGCCGATGAATGCGTACCCGAACCTGTCGCCGCGGATGGTGGAAATCATCAGCCAGTGGCCGGGACATTCGGCGCAGGAGGTCGAGCGCCTGATCACGGTGCCGATGGAACAGGGCCTCAACGCGATTCCGGGGCTGGTCAGCAAACGCTCGATTTCGCTGTACGGACTGTCCGATCTCACCCTGACGTTTGGCTACGGGACTGATCCCTATTTCCCGCGCCAGCGCGTGTACAACCGCCTGTCGGGGATTTCCCTGCCCGCGGGCGTCACGCCGTCCGTCGCACCGATGTCGCCGCCGTCCGGGCTGGTCTATCGCTATGTGCTGCAAAGTTCCGATCGCTCGCCGATGGAACTCAAGACGCTGGATGACTGGGTGGTCGTGCCGCAATACCGCAGCGTGCCGGGCGTCGCCGACGACTCCGCCTTCGGCGGCGGCACCATGCAATACCAGGTGCTGCTGAATCCGGTGAAGACCGCCGCGCTCGGCTTGAGCGTCTCGCAAGTCGAAGCATCGCTCGCGGCCAACAACAGCAACGCCGGCGGTGGCTTCTACCAGCAAGGCGGCCAGTTCTTCTATGTGCGCGGGCTGGGGCGCATCAAGACGCTGCAGGACATCGGCAACATCGTGCTGGCGGTACACAATGGCACGCCGGTGCTGGTCAAGGATGTCGCCGAGGTGAAGATCGGCACCGCGCCGCGACTGGGCGAATTCGGCTACATGAACCAGAACGACGCTGTGGAAGGCGTGATCCTGGGGTTGACCGGTAGCAAGACCGAGGACGTGCTGAAGCAGGTCGAGGCGAAGACGAAGGAACTCAACGACACGATCCTGCCCAAGGACGTGAAGGTCCATCCGTTCTACGACCTCACCACACTGATCAACCAGACCAAGAACGTGGTGATGCACAACCTCACGCTCGGCCTGGTGCTGGTGGTCTTGGTGCTGGTGTTCTTCCTGTACGACATGCGTGCGGGGTTGATTGCCGCCGTCACGGTTCCGCTGGCGTTGCTGTTCGCGTTCCTGTGCCTGGACCTGAAGGGCGCGCAAGCCAACCTGCTGTCGATCGGCGCCGTGGATTTCGGCATCCTGGTGGATGGCGCGATCTTCATGGTAGAGAACATCTTCCGCGAGCTGGCTGCACGCCAGGGCACCGAGTACAACCTCAAGCAGGTGATCCTGTCCGCGGCGGCCGAGATCGATCGCCCGCTGGTGTATGCCGTCGCGGTGATCGTCGCGAGCTTCCTGCCGATCTACTTCCTTACCGGTCCGTCCGGCACGCTGTTCAGGCCAATGGCCGACACCATGATCTTCGCGTTGATCGGCTCACTGCTGGTCACGCTGACCTTGTTGCCTGTGCTTTGCGGGATATTCATGCGCAAGGGTGTGCGTGAGCGGCGCAACGCGGGCTTCGAGAAGCTCAAGGCGTGGTACGTCCGCGGGCTTCGCAAGACCGCCCGGGTGCCGTGGCGCGTGGCAGGGGTTTGCGTGGTGCTGTTTGTCATCACCGTCGTGATGATGCAGAACCTCGGTGCCGAATTCATGCCGCATCTCGACGAGGGCGCGTTGTGGGTACGCGCGACGATGCCGTACAGCATCGACTTCAACGAAGCGTCCAAGATCAGCCCGGAAATCCGCAAGGTGCTGCGCTCCTTCCCGGTCGTCACCACCGTGACCAGTGAACTCGGTCGTCCTGATGACGGCACCGATTCGACCGGCCTCTACAACGACGAGTTCTTCACGGGCTTGAAGCCGTACTCGGAGTGGCATGGCAAGTACCGCGACAAACAGGCATTGATCAAGGTCATCAACGCCAAGCTGACGGCGAAGTTTGCCGGCATCCAGTTCAACTACAGCCAGCCGGCCGAGGATGCGGTGGACGAGGCCGAAACGGGTTTGAAGAGCGCGTTGGCAGCCAAACTCTACGGACCGGATCTGCAGGTACTGCAGAAGGAAGGCAAGGCGATCAAGGCGGTGATGGAAAAAGTGCGCGGCATCACCGACATCACGGTGGTGCACGAGCTCGGCCAGCCCAATCTGGCCATCCATATCGATCGCGCGAAGATTGCCCGCTACGGCCTGAACGTCGATGACATCAACAACCTGATCAATGCCTCGATCGGCGGCAGTGTCGCCACCGAAGTGGTCCAGGGCGACAAGCAGTTCGACCTGCTCGTGCGCTTGCAGAAGCGCTTCCGCAACAACCCGGAAGAGATCGGCAACATCCCGGTGGCCACGCCCGGCGGCCAGGAGATCCCGCTCAAGCAACTGGCCAGCATCAAGGTCGAGAACGGCGCCTCCTTCATTTACCGCGAGAACGGTTCGCGTTACACAGGTGTCCAGTTCTCGGTGCAGGGTCGCGACCTCGCCGGTGCGGTGAACGACGCGATCGCGCAGGTCGCGAAGAACGTGAAACTGCCGCAGGGCTACCACCTCGAATGGGGCGGCGAGTACAAGGAATACACCGCATCACGGGCCCAGATGCGGGTGATCCTGCCGTTGACCGTGCTGCTGATCTTCGCCCTGCTGTTCGTGCTGTACGGCAACTTCAAGTTCCCGCTGATCACCGTGGTGGGCGTGTTGCTGTCGGCCCCGCTCGGTGCGGTATTCGCCATGTGGGTCACTGGCACCGCGTTCTCGGTGTCCTCCGGCATCGGCTTCATCGTGCTGTTCGGCGTTTCGGTGCTGACCGGCGTGGTCTACATCTCCTGCGTGAACGAGCTGCGACTCGGCGGCATGGATATCGACGAGGCGCTGCATGAGGCCGCGGTATTGCGCCTGCGCCCCATCATCATGACTGCCCTGGTCGCGGCGCTGGGCCTGCTGCCCGCCGCCATCGCCACCGGTGTGGGCACTGACTCGCAGCGCCCGTTCGCGCTGGTGATCGTGGCCGGCATGATCTCGCGCCTGGTGATCGGCATCTTCCTGATGCCCACGCTGTACCGGCTGGTGGCTCGCCCAGGCGACCACTTGCAGGTGTGATATCAGGACTGGCCATGCCGTGGGCATGGCCAGTCCGCGAGGACGCCGGAAGAGCCTTCAGCCGCACGGGAGACCGGGGCATTCACCCTCAATCTTGCGAGGGAAATTCTCCATTTACTTCATTGATTTACATGGCAAACATGAAAAAGCCGGCACAAGGCCGGCTTTTTCGATACGGGGTTTGGGGAGCAATGGAACGAAAAACCGGGATAAGGTCTATTTATCCATAGAAACCATATAGATAGCCAAACACCCCTCCGGGGGCACTCATCCTCTCAATCGCCTTCCCTATCGTTGGGATCTCGTAGCGGGCGTAGTTCTCCGCGGGCCACTGCCTCGGGCACGGCAAAGGAATATCGGCCGTGCATGTTGATGTGGTCATGGCTGAGCGGCGACAGTCGTGCGACGTCCTCATCCCGTACGGGAAAACCGTCTTGACGCAACTGATCCAGTGCCGCCTCCATGTAGATGGTGTTCCACAAGACGACGATGTTGAGCACCAGGCCCAGCGCGCCCAGCTGGTCCTCCTGACCCTCCTGATAGCGTTGCCGGAGTTCGCCGCGTTTTCCGTGAAAAATGGCGCGCGCCACACTGTGACGCCCCTCGCCACGGTTGAGTTGGGTCAACGTGCTACGCCGCTTCGCCTCATCGTCAATATAGGTCAGTGTGTGCAGGGTCTTTTCAATCCGTCCGAACTCAGCCAAGGCCTGGGCCAGACGGGTTGGACGGTCGCCGATCTGCAAGGTTCGCATGATGCCGTTGGCTGGTACACGACCCAGTTTCAGCGAGCCCACCAGCCGCAGGATGTCGTCCCACTGCTCCTCGATCAATGGCAGTTTCACCCGCTGGCGGGCAACGGCATTGAGGTCGCCGTAGTCGGCCTCGGGATCGATGCGCCAGAATCGCGTGCCGCCGACGTCCGCCAATCGGGGACAGAACCGGTACCCCAGCAGCCTGAACAACCCGAACACCACGTCGCTGTATGCGCCGGTGTCGGTCATGATCTGCGTCGGCTGCAATTCGGTGGGCTGTTCGAGCACCACGCCCAGCAAGATCAAGCTGTCGCGCAGCGTGCCCGGCACGGTGATGTGGTTGAGACCGCTGAACTGGTCGGAGATCAGGTTGTACCAGGTCACGCCGCGTTCCCGACCGAAATACTTCGGATTGGCGGCCGCATGCACAGTGCGCACGGGCACGACGAAACGCATCCCGTCGGCTGACGCCACGTCGCCACCACCCCACTGATGGGCCAGAATCGACCGGTTCTGAGCCGCCACCAGGATGGCATTGGCCGCAACCAGGGTGTCGTTGCGGAGGTAATTCTGGTCGACCCACGACAGACGCGATCGTTTCAGTGCAGCGATGTCGGCACGAACGAGGGGTTCGAAGCCCGTGTTGCTCGCCTCAGCCAGCAATACGGCACAGAGGCTGATCGGAAGCTCCGCAGCACGAGCAGACCGCTCGGTGAGATGGGTGAAGGCATCGGTGAAACCGGTACGGGCCGCAATCTCCAGCAATACCTCTTCAATGTCCACGCGTGGCAAACGCTCATTAACCGCAGCGCGCAAGGCCAGCAAAGACGCTGGTTCTTCGAGCTTGTCGAGGGAGCTGACGACCAGGTCGTTCTCGCCTTCGAACCGCACCGCAGGATTGTCCGGAAGTCGGGACGCTACCGCGCGGTAGGTCTCATCGAGTTCTTTGGTGATCGCGACGAGTGCCGACGAGGGCGTTGGAGACAAGCTGAGCGTGCGGCAGATGATGGGGCGCGCAGTCTCCCATTCGTTGCCGCTCAACAGCCCTGCGCGCGGGTCGGCATACTTCCAACTGGGGGCGACGAACACGTCGCGCCGGCGTAACGACGTATGCAATTCGTCGAGCACGCAGAAAGTGTAGGCCCGATGATCGATGCTGTCGTCGTCGCGAATCGCGTAGCGCTGCCAGCGTTTGCGAATGACATCACGCGGGACGTCGTCGTCGGCCTTGAATCGCCCGGGATGCGAGCGAAGCCATTCATAGGCGGCGACCACAGCCTCGCCTGCGGGACTCGCGCCGAAACGCAGATTCTCCAGCACAAAGGGGAGAAAGCGCCGGATGCGCCGATAGCGTTCGCTCAGCTCGCTGTAAAACACGTCGTCGGGCGGTCGTACCAGGTTGCTCACTTCCTGGAGCGCCTGGGCGAGGACGTCGCGCGGCACCTTGGCGAACAAGGCTTTGCGTAGTTTCTTGTCCGGGAGCGTGCTGTCCAGCACCACTTGGCAAGCATCGGCCAGCAGCGTGGCCGCACGATCCAGGTCTTTCAGCGTGCGCAAGCGTGTTTTCCGATCCTCCTTGCGCGCTGTGGAAAAAACATCCCGCAGCAGCATTTCAAGAACTTCGACG
>NZ_JBGBPX010000023.1:0-53889 GCF_041107475.1 Rhodanobacter sp. FW021-MT20
AATCCACGCCGATGGTTATAGTGCTCATGGAGACTTCCTCTTCGTAGTGACGGTTGTGTCGCAACACCATCATGGCCATCGAGGCCGAAAGGGAGGGGAAGTCTCTTTTTACTCGTTCAAGGCGGACGCGACAGTTCCTACGCTTTAGTGGATACCGTGCCGCACTGATGGGGAACGAAGCGATGCCGGGAAAGTTTTGGACTCATATCGCGATTCAGCGTTCCGCGCGTTCGAATGCCGAGACAAGATAGTCGATGAATACCCGCAGCCTCATCGGTATCCGTCGTCCTGATGGATAAACAAGGTGGATGGGAACGCGCTCCGGTTGTAACTCGGGAAGCAGCACCTGGACTTCGCCGGAGCGGATTTCGTCTGCCACCAGCCAGTAGGGTGCCTGGGCGATGCCGAGGCCGCAAAGAACTGCCGCACGAATCTGTTCGGCGTCGCCGGTTATCAGTGAGCCGCGCGGAACGTAGGAAACCTTTTCCCGCTTGACCTTGAGCGACCAAGGGTAACGCTCGCGGTCTTTTGCAAAGGCAATGCATGCGTGCCTGTCCAGATCCGCAAGCCGGGTCGGCAGTCCTTTCGCGGCAAGGTAGCCCGGGCTCGCCACCAGTACGAAATCCGTCTCGGACAACTTCCTTGCGGTGAGCGTGGAATCCACCAGCCGACCGTGGCGGATAGCCAGGTCGATGCCGTCTCCCACCAGGTCGACGTGCCGCTCCGATACCGACAGTTCGATCGCGACATCGGGATAGCGTCGAAAGAATCCGGGGAGTAACGGCGTGATGCATAGCCGGCCATGGGCCGGCGCGGTATTGATCCTGAGCATGCCTCGCGGCGACTGCTGACGCTCGCCCACGGAAGATTCGAGCGCGTCGAAGCCATCCACGAGCTGCTTGGCCGTCGCGTAGAACGTTTGCCCCGCTTCGGTGATGGTGATTTGGCGCGAGGTGCGCAAGACGAGCTGGGCGCCGAGGTACCGCTCCAGCGCCAGGATTTGCTTGCTTACGGCCGGTTGTCCGATGCCTTCTTCGCGTCCCACGGCGGAAAAGCTGCCGCATTCGACGAGGCGCACGAACAGGCGAATCGCATTCAGGCGATCCATGGCCACCACCTCATTCATTCCGAATTGGCATGGATGGTATGCCCACGAGCGGTGTTCCGGCAATGGATGGCATTGCTTATGGTGCGGGCTGTGCCATCACCGATATCCAGAACGAAGGAACCCACTGATGAAAGCGATTTGCGTGACACCAGAGCGGGAGTTGGAGGTTTGCGCCATCCCGACCCCGAGCGAGCCGGCAGCAGGCCATGTCCTCGTCGACATGGATGCCTCGGCGATCAACCATGGCGACAAGGCGTTCCTGAAAATGCCGGGGACGGCCGGCAACGCGCTCGCCGCCAGCCAGCACGACGTATGGGGTGCATCGGGATCGGGACGGGTGTTGGCCGTGGGGGCAGGCGTCCCCGCGGACTATGCCGGCAAGCAGGTGGCCATCTATCGTTCACTCGGCAGAAGCCCGGAGACGATCGGGTTGTGGTGCGAAAGGGTGCAGGTGCCCTGGACGAGTTGCCTGATCCTGCCGGATCACGTGCGCGCCGCGGACTACAGCGGGTCATTGGTCAACGTCATGACGGCATACGCCTTTCTCGAAGAAATCGCCGAGGCGGGACACCAGGGGGTCATAGTCACGGCCGGAAATTCGGCCACGGGCCACGCCATGGTTTCACTCGCGCGCCGCAGGAAGCTGCCCGCGATTTTCCTGGTGCGCAGCGAGGCGGCGCGGGAGACGCTCCGTGGCTTGGGTGCGGAGCATGTCATCGTGACCCACGAAGGCTTCACCGATACGCTCGCCGCGTTGTCCGCCGAACTGGGTGCGACGGCGGTCTTCGATGGCGTCGGCGGCGATTTGCCGGGGCGGCTGGCTCCCAGTTTACCGATGAATTCAACGATTTATCTGTACGGTTTCCTGGGTGGTGCCACGCCGTTTGCCATCCCGTCCGTGGTTTTCATGATGAAGAACCTGACGGTACGCCGGTTCAGCAATTTCGAGAGCAGGACCGTGAAGGAGCCGGAAAAACTCGCTTCGGCGCTGAGAGCGTTGGAGGGGGTGATTGATGATCCGGTGTTCACTACCCGGATCGGGAAGACGTTTCGCTACGACCAGATCGAAATGGCCATGGCCTACGAGGCGCTGGCGGGTGCCAAAGCCGTGCTGGTTGCATAGTTGTTCCGATTCCCGGCACGTCAAACAGAGAATTACTCCTCGTCCGCCGGCAACGCTGGCACGGCGCCTTGGTCGACGGCGAGCTGGCTGGCGAGCAGGGCGACCTGGGTGCGGTTGTTCACGCCGAGCTTGCGCATGATTGCGGTCATGTGCGCTTTCACGGTGGCTTCGGAAACGCCGAGGTCCCAGGCGATCTGCTTGTTGAGCAGGCCTTCGGCGATCATGGTGAGCACGCGGAATTGCTGCGGCGTCAGTGCGGCGATGCGCGCGGCGGCGTCGGCTTCGTCCGGTTGCAGCGGGGCGTGGCCGCCGAACAGTTGCGGCGGCTGCCAGGTGTCGCCGTCGAGCACGCGGCGGATGGCTTCGGCGATGGCGCTGCCGTCGGTGGATTTGGGAATGTAGGCGGCCGCGCCGTGGGCCAGCGCGCGGCGGGCCACGGTGGCTTCCTCGTGGCCGGATACCACGATGATCGGCAGCCCCGGGTACTGGCCGCGGATGTGTGCCAGCGCGGAATAGCCACGGGCACCGGGCATGTGCAGATCCAGCAACAGCAGGTCGGCGTCGGGATACTGTTCGATCAGCCCCATCAGGTTGTGCACGTCGTCGGCGCAGTGCACCCGCGCTTGCGGCAGCGCGCCGAGCACGGCGCGTTGCAGGGCATCGCGGAACAGCGGGTGATCGTCGGCAATCAGTACGTCGGACATGGTTTTCGCCAAAAATGCAGGAGCGCACCCTGTGCGCGATGCCTGTGCACAATGATGCAGAAAAGAGCATCGCGCACAGGGTGCGCTCCTACACGGTTACCTTATTTGATGAGTCGCTCGTCCACCAGGTTCTTCACCACGCTGGGGTCGGCCAGGGTGGTGATGTCGCCGAGCTGGTCGGGCTGGTTTTCGCCGATCTTGCGCAGGATGCGGCGCATGATCTTGCCCGAGCGCGTCTTCGGCAGGCCGGGTGCCCACTGGATGTAATCCGGCGTGGCGATCGGGCCGATTTCCTTGCGTACCCAGGCGATCAGTTCCTTGCGCAGCTCCTCGCTGCCGGTTTCGCCGGCGACCAGGGTGACATAGGCGTAGATGCCCTGGCCCTTGATCTCGTGCGGGCAGCCGACCACGGCGGCTTCGGCCACCTTCGGATGCGCCACCAGCGCGCTTTCCACTTCGGCGGTGCCGAGGCGATGGCCGGAGACGTTGATCACGTCGTCGACGCGGCCGGTGATCCAGTAGTAGCCGTCTTCGTCGCGACGCGCGCCGTCGCCCGAGAAGTAGTTGCCGGGGTAGGCGCTGAAGTAGGTATCGATGAAACGCTGGTGGTCACCGTAGATGGTGCGCACCTGGCCGGGCCAGGAATCGGTGATCAAGAGATTGCCCTCGCAGGCGCCCTGCTGCACTTCGCCGTTGGTATCGACGATGGCCGGCTTGATGCCGAAGAACGGCAGCGTGGCCGAGCCGGGTTTGGTAGCGATGGCGCCGGGCAGCGGCGAGATCATGATGCCGCCGGTTTCGGTCTGCCACCAGGTGTCGACGATCGGGCAACGGCCTTCGCCGACCACGCGGTGGTACCACTCCCACGCTTCCGGGTTGATCGGTTCGCCGACCGAGCCGAGCAGGCGCAGGCTGGCGCGCGAGGTCTTCTTCACCGGTTCCTCGCCTTCGCGCATCAGTGCGCGGATCGCGGTGGGCGCGGTGTAGAACAGGGTGACCTTGTGCTTGTCGACCACCTGCCAGAAGCGGCTGAAGTCGGGGTAGTTCGGCACGCCTTCGAACATCACCGTGGTGGCGCCGTTGGCCAACGGTCCGTAGACCACGTAGCTGTGGCCGGTGACCCAGCCGACGTCGGCGGTGCACCAGTAGACGTCGTCCTCGCGCAGGTCGAACACCTGCTCATGGGTGTAGCTGGTGAACACCAGGTAGCCGCCGGTGCTGTGCTGCACGCCCTTGGGCTTGCCGGTGGAACCGGAGGTGTACAGCACGAACAGCGGGTGTTCGGCCTCGACCGGGGTAGGCGGGCAATCCGCGCTCTGGCCTTCCATCAAGGTGTGGTACCAGCGGTCGCGTGGCGACTGCATCTCGATGGTGCCGCCGGTATGGCGCACCACCACCACGGTTTCCACGCTGTTGGTGCCGGGGCGCTTCAACGCTTCGTCCACGTTGACCTTGAGCGCGATGCGCTTGCCGGCGCGCAGGCCTTCGTCGGCGGTGATCACCACCTTGGCCTGCGAATCGACGATGCGCCCGGCCAGCGAATCCGGCGAGAAGCCGCCGAACACCACCGAGTGGATCGCGCCCAGTCGGGCGCAGGCCAGCATGGCCACCGCGGCCTCGGGAATCATCGGCATGTAGATGGCGATGCGGTCACCCTTGACCACGCCCAGGTGCTTCAGCGTGTTGGCGAACTTGCACACTTCCTCGTGCAGTTCGCGATAGGTGATGTTGCGCGAGTTCTTCGGGTCGTCGCCCTCGAACACGATGGCCACCTTGTCGCCGCGCTTTTCCAGCTGGCGGTCGAGGCAGTTGGCCGACACGTTCAGTTCGCCGTCTTCGTACCAGCGGATGTGCAGGTCATTGCGGTCGAACGAGACGTTCTTGATCTTCGTCGGCGGCTTGATCCAGTCCAGTCGCTGGCTCACGCGGGCCCAGAACCCTTCCGGGTCTTTCACGGACTCGGCGTACAGCCGTTCGTAGTCGTCCTTGCGGGTCAGCGCCTTGGCGGCGAACTCGGGGGGAACCGGATGGATCGTGGACATGCTTGCCTCCTGCTGGCGGAATGATGGGCAGAGCGCAGCGGCAGCGCGAGGCGTCGCGCACGGCGCGGAGATACATGGTCGTCGATCGAGTGTAGCGGTTGGCCGATGGGGTGGGCACTGGTGGCTGTTCGACTTTGGTCGAGTCTCGACCAATGGCCAATAGGCGCGTGCAAGCCGGCGCGCCCATGCTCGGACCGCATTTGACCCGGGGAGACAACCAGCTCATGAATTCGCCCAGCCCACGCCGTCGCGTTCGCGCGCTCGCCTTCGGCATCGCCTGTGCCCTGAGCCTGCCGCTTGCCGCACAGGCGCAGACATCCGGCAGCACCAGCGGCAACGTCAGCGCGCGCGAACAACAACTCGAACAGCGCGTCGACCAGCTGGAACAGGAGCTGGCCCAGCTCAAGGGCATGATCCAGGCACAGAAGACGGCGCAACCGGCGCCCGCCGCCGCGCCGGCCGCCCAGGCACAGAACGTGGCGGCAGCGCCCGCTTCGGCCAAGCCGGTGTTCACCAGTGCGCCGGGTGTTTCGGTGGCGCTGCACGGGTTTATCAACGCCAGCGCCTTCAGCCAGAACAAGAGCTTCACCTACGGCAACGGCCAGAACGCCTTGTTCCCGGTGCCGGGTTCGCAAGGCTCGCTCAGCGGCGTGGACGTACGCAACACGCGCTTCTGGCTCGACTTCAGCGGCGCCAAGTTTGCCGGTGACTGGGTCGGCGGTGGCCGCATCGAGATGGACTTCTTCGGTGGCTTCAACGGTACCGGGGCCTACAGCCGGCAGCAGATCACCCCTCGTCTGCGCCAGGCCTACATGGACCTGACCAACCCGCTCACCGGCACCACCATCCGCATCGGCCAGCAGTGGGACCTGATGTTCCCGCTGAACTCGCCGACCTCGCTGGCGCATATCGCGTTCCCGCTGGGCTTTGCCAGCGGCTACGGCGGCTGGCGCTTCCCCGGCATCGTGTGGATGCAGGATCTCAACCACGGCTCCAGCGGGCCGGCCTGGCGCCTGGACCTGGGCGCGTTTGACGGTTCGTGGAGCGGCCCGGGCAACAACGTCAATTACCTGTCCGCCGGCAACGCCGGCTTCCGCCCGCAGGTGGAAGCGCGGCTGAGCGTGAAGGACAAGAACTGGCTGGTCTATGGCGCCGGGCATTACAGCCGAATCGACCTGAGAGGCGTGGGTGGTGATGCGCCGACACCGATCAAGTCCGACCTGAAGAGCACCGGCTACGAGATTGGCGGCAGCTGGAAGCCCGGTCCGTGGGACTTCAAGGGCGTGGCCTATACCGGCCGTGCGCTGGGCGAGATCTTCGGCGCCATGTCGCAGTTCGGCGATATCCAGGAAAGCGGCGGCTTCGTGCAGGGTGGTTACCACTTCACGCCGAACTGGAGCCTGTACGCGTTCTACGCCTACGCCAGCCCGGACAACAACGACGTGATCCGCTGGCTTGGCCATGGTTCCACCGGCCTGTTGAAGAACCGCCAGGCCGCGTTGAGCCTGCAATACGCCGCCGGTGCCTACGAACTGGGCGTGGAGCTGCTGCACGACAAGCTCGACTCCACCAGCAACGGCATCGATCGCAAGACCACCACCGGCAACCAGGTCAGCCTGAACGCGCTGTACCACTTCTGAGCCTGACGGCGGCGCTTCGGCGCCGCTGTCGCATTCCACTTGAAGCAGCGGGCCTGCCCGCGATGACACGAGCCAAGCGCGGCGCGTGGATGGCTCGCCGCGCGCGCTGGAGACGGCTTCCATACCGCCATCCGACCACCTGGGGACACCACGATGAGCGATGCAACCTCGCAAGTGAAGTTTTCCAATCCGGCGCCCCTGGGGCTGGCCGGGTTCGCACTGACCACCTGGCTGCTCAGCATGATCAATGCCGGCTGGTTCAGCGGTGAATCGATGGGCCTGGTGCTGGCCGTGGCGCTGGCCTACGGCGGCACCGCGCAGGCCATTGCCGGCATCATGGAACTGCCGCGCGGCAACACCTTCGGCGCTACCGCCTTCCTCAGTTACGGCGCCTTCTGGTGGTCGTTCGCGCTGTTCGTGCTGTTCCTGCACGGCAAGGTGCCGGAGGCTTTCGTCGGCTGGTACCTGTTCCTGTGGGGCGTGTTCACCTTCTACATGTGGCTGGCCTCGCTTCGTGCGGCGCGTGCGCTGCAGCTGATCTTCCTGGCGTTGTGGATCACCTTCTTCCTGCTCGCGGCGGGTGAATGGACGGGCATCGCCGGGGTGCACCAGGCCGGTGGTTACATGGGTCTGCTAACGGCGGTGCTGGCGTTCTATCTGTCGGCGGCGGAAGTCATCAACGAGTCGCACCAGCGTACGGTGTTGCCGGTAGGGGCACCGCGCTCGGCGTGACCGCTTCCCGGCCTCCCCCTGCGACCGAAGGAAGTCCCTTGGGGCAAGCAAGGGGAGGCGCAACACGGACGCCCTCCCCTGTTCCGCAGGGGAGGGTTGGGGTGGGGTAAAACACGTTGCTTCAAGGTGTCGCCCATCCTGAGACAAGCCCGTTGCACACTGGCGGAATGAACGGGTTTCCCCACGCACACAAGGGTCGCGGCGCGGCTTCCAATCCGGAGGGGCGCTTCGAGTCGATTCGGCATCATGCCGAGGATGACGGCTGGCAGAGCCTGCTGCTCGACGAGGACGCGCCGCGGCCACGTACCGAAGTGACCGACGAGCGCGCGAAGAGCGTCATCACCCGCAACGACTCGCCCGACATCGCCTTCGACCAGGCGCTGAATCCGTATCGCGGTTGCGAGCACGGTATGACGTACTGGTAGGTGTTCAGCGCAATTTCTCCACGAAGCCGCTTAAAAACAGCGCTTTGGAAGGGCCAAAGAGTGAACACCATCGTCGCTGATTCGCCGATCCGGTGAACACTCCAAAAATTGCGCCTTATTGATGTCGGTAGGTTGGGTGCTTGCCACCGGGTCGGACGATTCGCGTTCACACGAAGGAATTTCCCCCAACCCCGCCCTGGAGAAACTCGCCCAAAAAACGGGTAGTTTCGTTGCTGTACCGGCTGCACTCGTCGGTATTGTTCGCTCTGTCAACTCACGGCGGAGCAAAGTCATGGACGAGTCTTGTGCGACCTCAAGAGCAGGGGCGGAATCACCCAGACAGGTGCCGGCCTTCGCGGAATTAAACGTGTACGTCCGCAGCACGTACCTAGAAGCCGACGATCAAGGCGAGCTCCGCGCACGGAATGTCAAGCCGATCCCGGATGGCTTGCACATCCTGGTCTCGGGAACGACGGGTCAGGTCGTGGAGCCCGTTCTTCTCTTCTTGGCGGACAAGTTGATTCGACGGTTGCTCCTGAGTAGGCCGAACAGGCTGAAAAAAAGCCCCCATACGCGGAAGGCACTCGCATACGACCTGAAAGATTTTTACGATTTTTTAGACGGTAACGGCCTTACCCTCGACGCGGTCGACGACAGGACGTTGAACACTTACGTGTCCAACATGGAATCCAGACCGTCTCCGGTCACTGGTCGGCCCTACAGGGACAACACAATTATCCGGCGGCTATCCACGGTGAAAATGTTTTGCTCGTGGGCACAAGACAGGGGGCTACTTCGCCACCGCTTTTTGGTCGAGGAAGTGAAAAGCAAGCGGCCCGTGGACAGCAGATTCCTGGCACATCTCGCGTCACCCCGAAAGACGGAAAAGTTTGCCGCTGAAGTCGATATACCCTCAGCTCCGGATCCTTCGGAAAACGTCACCGTGCTGTCGCGCGAAGAAGCCCGGGACATCCTCGACGCGCTAGGTCCATCGGTGCCGATGGAGTGCTTCGGCGAGACCGAAGAATTGACTGACGGACAGTCGGTTCGTGATCGGGTCATGGCGCAATGCGGGCTTTATGTTGGGTTGCGCCGCGAAGAAGTCTGCGATCTCGAGCTGACCATGCTCAATGCAATCAGGATCGCAGATGACGCCCATCCACAAAGCAACCAACAAATGTCGGTGCACGGCAAAGGCGACAAATGGCGCACGGTGAACGTGCCGACATGGTTGATCCTGTCGATGCGATATTACGTTGCTACCGAGCGAGCAGCGGTCGCCGCAAAAGTCCGCGCGCAAGAAGCCAACTACGTTCCGCCGAATCGGGTTTTCTTGAATCGTTCGAGCGCACGCACAGGACGTGGCGCGCAGGTGGCACCAAAAACACTAGGCCGCATATTCCGCGAAGCTCAGCTGCGGCGAAATGCAGCATGTGGATCTGGGTTGCTGACCGAGCCAGGTGCCAGGTTCCATGGATTTCACGTGCTCCGGCATTCGTACGCGGTGTACACATACATTTCTCGCAAGCGCGGCGGCGATACCGACCCGATCAAATACATTCAGGCCCAGCTGGGGCATGCGCACTACTCCACCACCACCGATACCTATTTGAGGTTTGCGGTGTTGGCAGAGTCGAGGCTGTGTGACGTCTATTCAGACGCCAATAGGATGGCGGCCGAAATGTTTGGAGCCGACGTCGATGGCTAAGAGTGGCGCGGCCAAGTCACGGCATGCCCAGCAGGGCGCTACGGGTACGCGCCTATCTGGCGACGCGGATCCGACGCCTGTCAGTGATGCCATCATCTACGATGATACGAAGGCGTCGCTCCTCGTGCGACTCGTCGATCGGCGCACGAGCATCAGCGTCACAGTCGACTGCAGTACATGGTTGGTTGCCCCGGATCTTGCGCTTGAGCTTGCGAAGTCGTCAGTTGCGGCCTGCGCAGGGCAACGCCTTCGAACCAGAGAAGCTCAACTAATCAACCTATCTTATGGCCTCTTTGAGTACCTGCGTACGTGCGAGCGTCACAGGAATCTGGCCATGGCGGATGTCACCACAACCTTCCTGAGGGAAGTTGTCGGAGAATGGATAGGCCGCATACGAGAGGACGGGTCCCACCACTTCGACTACGAGACCCGCAATCACTATCTTGGCGCCATCAGAAAAGTGATTCGATACATAAAGGCACACTATCGGTCGTCATTACCTGACGACTGCGAAGTTCCGAGCAATCCTTGGCCCGGAGGCTCAAATGGCGGGAAGGCGGCGAAGACCAGGGATCCAATCGACGATTCCGCCTTTTACCTATACTGCCGGGACAAAGCCGTTGCGCAGATGGCTGGGATCGAAGCGATCTGGAAATCGGCAGACGAAGCACTGCGCATCAATCCCCGCATCGCGGAAAATCCACTACCTCGCCGTGCGCGAACTGTAGGCATGGCCTACCTACGTGTTTCCCGCCTAACCGGCGGCTATATACCGGAGCAGAAGGTTATTAAAAAGGTCTCGGGCGAGTTGTTCGATTTGACCGAAGAGTTCGGCTACACGGCGATCGCGCGTGCGCTGGCACCTCTGGCCGGGGATCTGACTAAATTCGTCTTCCTCCTCGCCTTCGCAACTGTCCTGAACATGCAGCCGCTGTTGGATATCGAGCTAGACAATCTTGAGATCAAGTCGATCTTGGCGACCAACAGGTTGCTCATCAAAGGCCCGAAGTATCGCGCTGGAAAAACCCAGCATTTGAACTACGCCGAGTCCACCGAATCTGACAGTCCTTTCCGTGTCGTCGCGTTCCTAAAACGATGGACTGAGCGGCTGCGCACCATCTGCCCAGAGGAGCTCAAGGATCACCTATGGTTGTACGTGCCGCGAAACAAAAAGGGAACAGTGCGCATCGAGACTCTCCACGAGATGGGACGCGGCAAGTCGGTAAATTTTCACTCACACATCATCGGATTTTGTAGAGCGGGGAGGTTTGAGTGGAGAGGTTTGCGCTCAGTCCGAACCGCCGGCGCGGAAATCGCTGACCAACTGTTCGATGGGGACATTCGTCAAATCAGTGCGCTGCTTCAGCACAGCGGAATTTCGGTGACGGAGAAACACTACCGGTCCAGAGCTGCACAGCAACGCCAGACAGAACAACTTGTGGCGGGAATAAGCCAGCGCGAGCGCTGGGTGCTAAGCGACGGAAAAATTGATCCACGAAATGCACCAGCGAGCGATGAGTTGGGAGCTGCAACGCCGGGATTCCGCTGCAATGATCCTCTTTCCAGCCCCATGCGCGGCGAGCGCGAAGGAAGGATGTGTGGCGCGTATGGACAGTGTCCAGCGTGCCCGCTCGGGTCGATCGACGTTTCCAGCCCGTACGCACTCGCGCGTCTCCTGCAACTCAAAGCCCTGCACCAGCGCGCGCGCGAACAGCTCGGCGAACAGGCCTGGCAGATGCGATGGGGAGAAAGCTACACGCATCTAGTCACATTCTGGCTCCCACTGTTTACGAATGAAGCTGTGCTAGCTGAGGCGGAACGGCTGCTCATTCCGCCATTGCCGCCATTGGATTAATAGTATGCAAAAGCCTGCACGCTGTGCGCCCAAACCGAACCACGTTTATGCACTCGCGATGCTGCGAGTGAGCGAGAAATGCATGTTTGCCGACAACATATGGGTCTTACTCCACTGCGTCGCCGGGCAGCGACCTCGCCATGGAACGATCAACTGGAATATTTCGCTTCCGGACGGATCGTCCCTGACCGACGAGAAAAACAGCAGCTTGCTTACGGAGTTCAAGGCACTGGTCTGGACGATGATCCACGACCCTCGCGAAGGGAAGGCGATTACGGGTGGAACGCTGAACAGTTTGGAACTGGCGATCGCGAGTGTTTGCTCCTGGATGATCTTGGAGGAAGTGCCCTCCATTGCCGACGTCGACTCTGCTATGAGCTGGGTATACGCGCAGTATTTCCTCGACCACCACGAACAAGTAGATCCAAAGAAGCAAAAGACGAGGCCGCGTACCGTATCCAACGCAAGCGCATCCGTGCGTCTGACCGTCCTGGTGTACATGTATCGTCAGCGCCAAGCCCTTCGGTTGCTAGGCATTGAGCCGGCACAAGAGGCACCATATGACGGTCGCTCGGTTGACGACGTCGTCCGTAACGAGCTTGATCTTCATCGTAAAGGAAAGCTCGACCCGATCCCGGACGACATAGCCATTCCTATCCTGGGCTCCGCAATCAGATTCCTTGGTGCGCCGGCCGATGACGTAATGGCACTTCAAGACCTATGTATGCGCGCCTTCGAAGAGGCACCGGGCGAGTCGGAGGGGACATGGTGTCGACGCGAAAAGTACCGTGCTGCAATCGACGAGCTCACAAAGTTTCAGTTCGCACGAATTGATGAAGAGGTCGAGCCGTGGCGCGGCCCACTCCAACCTACGCCACGACCACTTCGCGACGGGCGGATGGGGATGCTGGAAGGGAATCAGCTCCTGCGTCGCCTGATCATTACCATTCAGTCGGCGGCGATTGTGTGTATTCAGGGTTCCACGGGCATGCGCGCGCATGAGATGTGTGGGTTGGATGCTGGATCCGACGAGAGCCAACCATTGCCGGGCTGCATCGAATCGGAGATCTCTTCCGATGGGTTGATGGAGATCTTCTATTGCCGCAGTGTCGAAGCGAAACAGAGCAAAGTCCGCACCCGCTGGGTGATCGGCGCGCGAAGCGTTGGGAGTAACTACCTCCCCCCTCCGGTTCGCGCATTCCAGGTCTTGTGGCAGCTCTACATGCGGTGGCGGAGGCTCGGGGGGACGACCAAACTCCTGGTGACATTTCGCGCCGCGAAGGGCCTTCCGCGGAAATCGACATCAGTTGGCCGCATGACGGTTGTGGCCCTGACCGAGCTGCAGAAGGACTTCTTGCGGGAACACTGTGATCTTTCCGGCGCGTCGGAGGCGAGTCGAGTCGAATTCCTTGAGCAGCATCGTCTGCGCGGTCACCGTTGGCGCACCACGTTTGCGCTCTTCCTGTTTCGCGTGAATTCGGGATTGCTACCTGCGATATCACGCCACTTCCAGCACCTGAGCATGGTGATGACCGAACGCGGATACATCGGGAACGATGTCGATCTGATTGACACGCTCGATAGCACGCGAGTGATGGAGAGCGCACGATTCATGTTGGAATTCGCGGAAGGCCGCAGCGCGGCGGCCGGAAGTGTCGCGAAGCACGTGGAGCGATTCCGCGAGGAGCTGCGCGAGCAAAAGGTTGAGGCCACCCAGGCAGCTGCGGAAGCTTTCATCATCGAGAACGACTTGCGCATCTTCTTTTTGCCGTATGGCCACTGCTTCCTGCACCTGAAGCCCGAGGCGTCGAGATGCCACGATCTCGGAGGCAGCAGTCACTGGTCTCGGCGCGGCCCGAACGTGGCATTTCGATCACCGTCGGTCTGCTTGGGCTGCCAGCTCTTCATCGCCAACGGACGACACCTTCCGGTTTGGCAGGAGCGAGAGTCGACGTATGCGAAGGCACTGAAGGGTTCCCAGAGGGATCCTGCTTTGCGGGTCATCAAAGCGCGCCATGCGCAGGCGACGAACATGGTTGCCATTCTGGGTAAGAAGGCGGCGAAGTGAGGGATTGATGATCAAGAGCGACAAGGCTGTTGAAGCGGAATTGGAAGCGGCGCTACAGCGTGTGCTCTCGGGTACGCCGCAGACACCACGGCTTGCGCAGCTCGCCGAGAAGGGGAAGCTTGGCGTGTCCTATGCCGTCGTCGCGGAGGAGGCGAGGCGTAGTCGAACCCTGATCGGATATGACGGATGTCGATACCAAGCGTTTCGGGACAAGGTTAAGGCCATTTTGGAAAAAGGGCCTCGAGCAACGGATCTCGCGCGCGGGCTCGAGGCCGCAAGGAAACGCATTCGAGACCTCGAGGCGCAAATCGTCATCAAAGACAGCATCCAAGCCAGCTTGTTGCTTGAGCTCGACGCACGTACCCCTGCGCCGACAAGCACGGTAGGTAACGTGACTCGCATATCACGGCGGTGACTGGGCGGCTATTAGTCAGAGGGTCGAATAGGATCGCAGACAGACCCACTCTCAGTCTGGCTGCCCCGCACTCGCCCAAGCGCCGGTCAAGGTCTCAGCCTGCCGCAGTACGATTTCCACCGCCTCGTCCTGTTTGTCGGGCGGATACTTGTAGCGCCGCAGCAAGGTCTTCACCATCACCCGTAGCTTGGCACGCACAGAATCACGTACCGCCCAATCCACCGTGACGGAATTGCGCAGCTTCTGGGTCAGCTCTACAGCGATCTTGCGCAGCGTCTCGTCACCAAGCTCGCGCACCGCGGATTCGTTATTCGCCAGCGCATCGTAGAAGGCGACTTCATCGCGATTGAGTCCCAGCGCGTCCCCATGTTCAGCAGCCTGCTGGAATTTCTTGGCCATCGCGATCAGCTCTTCGATCACCTGCGCCGTTTCGATCGCACGGTTGCGGTAGCGGGTCAACGACGCCTGCAGCAGCTCCGAGAATTTCGCGCTCTGCACGACGTTGGTCTTGAAGCGTGATTTGATCTCGCCCTTCAGCAGCCGCTCCAGCAGCTCCACCGCGAGGTTGCGCTCCTTCATGTGGCGCACGTCCTGCAGGAACTCCTCCGACAGCACGCCGATGTCCGGACGCTTCAGGCCGGCGGCGGCAAATATGTCGATGACCTGATCGGACACCACGGCACGCGAGATGATCTGCCGCAGTGCATGCTCCTTCTGCTCGTCGCTGAGCTTGGTGTCGGTGGTCGCGTGCTTGGTGATCGCCGACTTGATCGCCTGCAGGAACGCCAGTTCGTCGCGATAGGCCAGCGCCGCATCCAGCGTGCAACACAGCGCGAACGCCTTGGTGGCGGCCAGCACCTGGTCGGCAAAACGCTGCTTGCCGTCGTCCAGTCCCAGCACGTGGTTTGCTGCGCCGGGCAGGAGTGCCCAGGCCTGCGTGCGGAACGCCGCATAGTCGTAGCCGTGCAGCATGCCGCGCAGCAGTTCCATCCGCTCCACCAGCACATCCAACGCCTCTTCGGCATTGATCGTGGGGCGGCCTCTGCCCTTGGCCTGGGTGTAGTCCGCCAGTGCCTGCTTCAACTCGTTGGCAATGCCGATGTAGTCGACCACCAGGCCGCCGGGCTTGTCCTTGAACACCCGGTTCACCCGCGCGATCGCCTGCATCAGGTTGTGCCCGCGCATCGGCTTGTCGATGTACATGGTGTGCAGGCACGGTGCATCGAAACCGGTCAGCCACATGTCGCGCACGATCACCAGCTTGAACGGATCGCCGGCATCCTTGTAGCGCCGCTCCAGCCGCTTGCGCGTTTCCTTCGGATACACATGCGGCTTGAGCATCGGCTTGTCGGCGGCTGAGCCGGTCATCACGATCTTGATCACGCCCTTTTCGGGATCGGCATCGTGCCACTCGGGCCGCAACGCCACGATGGCGTCGTACAGATGCACGCAGATCTCGCGGCTCATCGCCACGATCATGGCCTTGCCATCCATCGCGGCAAGGCGGTTCTCGAAATGCTCGACGATGTCGCTGGCCACCTTCTGGATGCGCGGCGCGGCACCCACTACCTTCTCCAGCGCCGCCCAGCGGCGGATGCGCGCTGCATGCGAGGGATCGTCGACCGCGCCTTCGTTCAACTCGTCGACTTCCTCGTCGAGCGCGTCGATGTCGCCATCGCTCAGTTCGAGCTTCGCCAGCCGCGATTCGTAATAGATCGGTACCGTGGCACCATCCTTCACCGCCTGCTCGATGTCGTAGACGTGCACGTAGTCGCCGAACACGGCGCGGGTGTCGCGATCGGTCAGCGACACCGGCGTGCCGGTGAACGCGACAAAGGTGGCGTTCGGCAGCGCATCACGCAGGTGCTGGGCGTAGCCGTAACGCACGCTGCTCGCGTAACTGGCGGAGGCCTCGTGCGACGTCAGCGCCGCCGTCGCCACCGAGCCTGCCGCGTCCGCCGCCATCTTCGCGGGCTTGGCCTTGCCGGGATCCCCGGTCAGCTTCGCCTCGAAGCCGTACTGCGTGCGATGCGCCTCGTCGCAGATGACCACGATGTTCTGCCGCTGGGACAGCACCGGAAACACATCCTCGTCCTCGCCCGGCGTGAATTTCTGGATCGTGGTGAAGATGATGCCGCCGGACGGACGGTTGCCCAGCAGTTCGCGCAGGCGTGGCCGCGTATCGGCTTGCACCGGCGTTTCGCGCAGCAGGTCGGCGACGCCAGCGAACACGCCAAACAACTGGTTGTCCAGATCGTTGCGGTCGGTCACCACCACGATGGTCGGGTTGCCCATCGCCGGGTGCTGCATCAAGGTGCCGGCTAGGCAAGTCATCTCGATGCTTTTGCCCGCACCTTGCGTATGCCACACCACGCCGCCCTTGCGCGATCCGCCCGGCTTCGATGCCGCCAGCACACTTTCCACCACCGCGCGTACCGCGTGGAACTGGTGGTATCCGGCCACCTTCTTGACCAGCGCACCGTCGTCCTCGAACAAGATGAAATTGCGCAGGTATTCCAACAGCAAGGCGCGGTCGAATGCCCCATGCACCAGCGTTTCCAGCTCGCGCATCTCGCCCAGCGGATCGGTCTGCACGCCGTCGATCGTGCGCCACGCCATATAGCGTTCGCGCTCGGCGGTGAGAGAGCCCATCCGCGCGCGGATGCCGTCGGAGATCACCACCAGCGCGTTGTAAATGAACAGGTCGGGGATGTCCTCCCGGTACGCCTGCACCTGGTTGAACGCCGACCAGATATCCGCGTTCTCGTCGCCCGGATTCTTCAACTCCAGCAGCACGATCGGCAGGCCATTGAGGAACAACAGCAGATCCGGTCGCCGCGTGCGTTTCGGCCCCTGGATGGAAAACTGGTTGACCGCCACCCAGTCGTTGCCGCGCACATCGTCGAAATCGACCAGTCGCACGAGGTCACCGCGGGTCTCGTTGCCTTGCTGGAACTGCACCGGCACGCCTTCGGTCAGCCAGCGGTGCAGCTGGCGGTTCGCCTGCAACGGGCCCGGGATGTTCGGATTCAGCACCATCCGCAGCGCCTCGTCCTGCGCCGTGGCGGGAATCCGCGGATTCAACCGGCGAATCGCATCGCGCAGCCGAGGTTCAAGTACCACCTGCCGGTAACTGTTCCGCTCGCTACCTGGCGTGTGCGCATCCGGCGGCGAAATATCCGGCCCGTGCGCCACCGCCCAGCCCAGGTCGGCCAGCCACTTCAGCGCAGCCTGTTCCAGGTGGTCCTCCAGCAGGATCGGTGTCATCGCTTCCCCTGTGGCCCGGGCGGGCCGAAGCATGTCCGTGATGATGCGCGGCTCAGGTGAGCTGAAGCATGCAGCAAGTGTGATCTTGGACTTTAGCCAAATGGGACGCCTGTAAGGGGTAAATATGAACATCGACTCGATGTGGGCACCGCCTTCAACCTGCAAGAATTCTTGCATTTGACACTTTTGCAAGATAGAATTCCGCAACTGGAGGTGCCGCTATGGACCAAGCAACGATCCGCCGCCGCCTGCAAGCATTGCGCGAGCGCCGAGAGGTCAATCAGACCGACCTGGCCCAAGCCCTGGGCTTCAATGACCGCCAAACCTTGTCCGACATCGAGTTGGGCAAGCGTCAGGTTGCGCCTGTCGATCTGGTGCGCGCCGCCGAGTTTTTCGGTGTCGACACCGGTTATTTCACCGATCCCTTCGAACTCGCCGGCGAAGCCAACTTCTCCTGGCGACAGGCCGCCAAGGCGGATGATCTTGAATCCTTCGAACGACGTGCCGGCGGCTGGATCGCCACCTATCGCCACTTGAGCCGTCTCAAGGGTGAGTCGGTGAATTCCCTGCTCCCCCAGATCGGCTTGAACCCGAAGAGCTCGTTCGAAGAGGCTGCCGACGAGGGCGACGCCGTTTCACGCTCGCTCGGTCTGGGCGATGTGCCAGCGGCGAACCTGGCATCAGTGCTCGAACAGAAACTCGATACGCTGATCCTGCATGTCGATACAGTAGTCGGCGTGTCTGGTGCGGCGTGCCAGCTAGGGCCACTCAACACCATTCTCATCAACCGCCATGAACCCGCCGGACGCCGTGCGTTCGACATGGGTCACGAGCTTTTCCACCTCATCACCTGGCGCGAGATGGCACCGGCGCACGTCGAGGAGGAGAGCAAGCTCTCGAAGAACCAGAAGCGCGTAGAACAGCTCGCGGACAATTTCTCCGGTGGCCTGTTGATGCCGCGTCATGTTGTGGTCGGCCTGATCGACAAGGCCGCTTTGCCGTCGAATGATCCTGAGGCTCAGGCTCGGTGGATCCGTGAAGCCGCCACCCAACTTGGTGTCAGTGGCCCGGCGATGAAATGGCGCCTGGTCGCGTTGGGACTGTTGAAGAATGCCGCCGCGCAGAGCATCGGCGATGGCCTGCTGCGCATGGATGCTGCCGCAAATCCCGCCGCCTTGCCGCCCCGCTTCAGTCACCGCTTCGTGGCAACGCTGGGCTGGAGTATCGAACAGGGCCATTTGTCGGTACGCCGCGCTGCGGATGTGATTGGCACCAGCGTGGATGATTTGGCCGTCCTGTTTACCGAGCACGGCCTGAAAACGCCGTTCGATCTGTAACCGGTCAGCACGGAATGGATTTCCAACCGCGACAGATTGTGCTGGTAGATACCAACGTCATTCTCGAAGCGCATCAGACCGGCTGCTGGATACCGCTGGCCAACTACTTTGCCTTGCACACGGTGGCCAAGGTCGTCGAGGAAACCCAGACCGGCTACCAGAACCGCGATCCCGAGCACTGGATTGACGAGGCCGTGCTGCGCGGGCAACTGAGCCACGTCGAATCGATCACCGAAATACAACGGGTGACATTCAACATGGCGCATGGTCATCCCACCCTCGATGCCGGCGAACGCGATCTGCTGATCTACGCGGGAACTCTTGCTGCGCCGGCCTGGCTGCTCAACAGCCCGGACATGGCCGCCGTGCGTTTTGCCCACGATCTCGGCTGGATCGATCGGCTGGTTTCGCTTGGTGCGATGAGTGCGCACTTGAAGGCACGGCTGAGCCGCGATTTGCGCGACAACTACACGGAGCGCTGGTTGTCGCGCAAGCGGACAGAGCTGGTGCTCGGTTGAGCAGCGCCGCCGCTCACACTAAGCGGCGAACGCAAAAAAAGCGAAGTCCAAGAACTAAGAGCATGTTACGACCTTTGATGCGCTGCGACTTTTCGTGACACTACCTCTTCCGCTTGCGTTGTGTTGAATTTCCTAGCAGCGGCATCAGGCTTTTGAGAATTCCTGCCACGCACGCCGTTGCTTGTGGGCCGCCAGCGATGACTTGCTGTAGCAGCCCAGAGAGTTCAGCCGAGCCTGAAAGGGCTTCTCCCGTCATTTTTAGATCGGCATATAAGCATAACTTTCGCATTGCATCGGTTGGTCGCTTGCGCCGCCCGTTGAGGACGCGACTAATCTGCGGTTGCGGCACGCCAGTAGCGTCTTCTACGTCCTTCTGAGTGTGCCCCTCAACGTCCATGCGTGCCCGTAACGCAGCCGGGAGCTGCGCCATCCAGGAATGAACGGGGGCCTTTCTATTAGGCATATAGGCATACTTTATGGCATACTTCGCTCGTAAGAAAGTTGCGGGCAAGCACATGCACCGGCCTTCAGCCGTAATCACTGGTCGTTAGCGTTCCGGATGGTTGAATGGCGGTTAGGAGTGCTTGCGGCGCAGCGGTCCTTTACCCGTGGTTTGTCTCGCGGGTTCTGATTCTCGGATTGGAGGAGCCCATGCAGCGCGCTTACGTGATGCTGGAATCGATGGCGGTCAGTGTCGATTTGCCGCCACCCGAAACAGAGGTCATGCCGGGTGTTCAATGGGGATACGTCGAAGCATTCCCTTCTCCGGCGTACTGGGCCTACCAAGTCATCGCACGACGCATTGAGGCGCGTTCGATCAACTACCGACTGGGACGGACTTTGCGCGAAGAAGTCGGTGCCTGCCTGTTGGGCGGCCACGGCATCCCGGCTCGCATCGGACTCCGGGCTTTCGAGCATTTGAAGGCCAAGGGCGCGTTTGAAAGGCCCAACCAGGATGAAGCAACCTTGCGCGGCTGGTTGTCGGAGCCGATCGAAGTCGATGGCAAGCACATCCGTTATCGTTTTGCGGCGCAAAAGGCACGTTATCTTGCCGCAGCGTTCGAGCGACTGATGGCCGAACCCTCGCCGCAGAACTCGGGGCGGGAATTGCGGGATTGGCTACTTGGTATACCGGGAATCGGGTTCAAGACTGCCTCTTGGATTGCCCGCAACTGGCTCAATGCCGATGATGTGGCGATCTTGGATATTCACATCTTGCGCGCCGGCGCCCTTGCGAAGTTCCTCGATGCTGGACTGACGGTTGAGCGCCATTACCTCGAGTTGGAACAGCAGTTCCTTGCTTTTAGCAAGGCCTTGGGCGTGCGCTCGTCGGAACTAGATGCGGTGATTTGGTGGGAAATGATGGCGTCCCCGCGCACCGTCGCGACAGTGCTGGAGTCATTGCCCGAGGGCAAGTTCAAACAAAAGCATGCGACATCAAGGTTTCGCCCCAAGGATCGCGACGCCGACTCCCTGCAGCTTGCCCTGATCGGATAGCTGGGCGACCCACGGGTTGCCCGTGATGCCAAGCAGGCAGTAGTTCAATCCCAATGCTGCGGCGACCAGGGCGAGGCTGCCCTGCAGAACCCCCGCATCGCGCCAGATTAGGCTTTCTGGGTTCTCATACTTGGCGGCAGTCTTTCCCGGCTCGGCCACGAACAGGATCAAGTGGCCACCGCCCCGTGGCACCACCTGCTCGCTGCAGTCGACCAATGGCTGCAAAAGGCTGTCGTCCTTCGCCAGAAGGTCCAAGCTGTGATCCTGCGGGTTGTAACGCGCCCAGCTCTCTTCATCTGTGAGCTGGATGACCAAATGGATGGGATGAATAGCGCCCGCCGAGGGTGTTGGACGATGCTCGATCTGGAATCCGAGTGGAGATCGGGCCGCTTCTTTGGTCCGAGCGGTATGCCACAGCAAAGCACCTAGCAGCGCTTCAGGAACAGGCGCAAATGTTCGGTGGCTATGTCGGGTGTCAAGCGTGGTAGCCATGGGAGCTAACGCTTCGCCATCGGAAACGGGAAGTGAGCGACGCCCCTTAACCTCCCACTCGATAGGGCTGTAGAGGTCCGGCGCGGAACGTGGTATCGGGTCAGTCCCCAGTGGCCACATCAGCATCCAGCTCCTGCAGAGTCTCGAAATGCTTATTGCAGCCACGACAGTGGCAGCAAGGAACATCAGCCTTGTGGCAGCTGTGAGCCCACGCGAGCATGGACCGCGGAATGTCCGACTGGCGAATCAGATCCGCCGTTCGCAGGCCAATCGCTGGCGCTTCAACGACGATGCCGCCTTCTTGGTGGGAAAGCAGGCGATTGATGTTTTCGAAGAACTCGGGAGTGCCGTCCTTGTGGATGCCGTCCGATGCGACGGTTCCCAACCAGAGCCGCTGAACACCGGTGGCCACGGCCTTCATTGCCACTAGGGTCACCAACAACTGGTTGCGATACGGCCACCAGTCACTGGCCGGTGCGTTCGGGTCGGGTGCGGTACCCGCCATGTCACCGGAACCCAATGCCTTGGCGTCGAAACGGAGCACCGTGTGCGGGATGTCTAAGGCACTGCAGATCGCGGCTGACGCACTGATCTCGGCAGTGGCGGCGAGCTGGCCGTAGTCGACCGTGAATGCCAACTCGGGGCGCTTCCACCACGCAAGGGCGATGGAATCCATGCCGCCGGAAAGTAGCAGCGCCGTCTTCATAGAGACGCGGCGACCCACACGGTCTTGTAGATCGCGCTGACGAAGTCCCTGCACATGAAGCACCCCGAGCCGATCATCATCTTTCGGTTCTCGGTCGTCTCGTTCTCGGCATAAACGATCACTGGTTTTCCTTCGCGGTGGGCGAAGCCGACCTCGAAGACGGTACCGGCATCGGTGCCGTCCATGATGGCCAGCAACAAGTCGCAATCGTGAATGCCCATAATGTCCTTGGGCACGACATCCGCGGCATCGCCCGGGCCGACATCATGGTAGGGAGAAAAGACCTCCAATCCCATGTCGAGCAAACTACGGCGGGTCTGATCGACCACCCACAACTCACCAAGCGTGAAGAACGGCCCGGCAAGGTAAACCTTGCGTCGCACCCCCTTCTTGTAATTGTCCGAGATGAAAATAGGGTCGGGTTTATAGCCATCAAGTTCGGAGGCAGTAGGAAAACCGAGGTGTTGGCAGTAGAACGCTGTCGCGCGAGATGCCCGATCTGCAGCTGCCACGGGATCTCGCTGCTCTTCCATCCACGCATAGGCGAAGTTCGCGGCGAACTGGTCGCCAGAACCGATCTTCCAAACATTGGTAGTTTCGTAGGCCGGGACTTGAGTGATCTTGCCGCTATGCCATACAAGTGCGCCTTGTGGGCCGCATTTGATGATCACAACTTCGGCATTCTCCTGGTGGGCCAGTTGCTGGGCAGCCTGATCCAATGAGAGGTTATCAGCCGCCCCGAGCAGCGCACGTGCCTCGTATCTGTTCAGCACCAACGCCAGGTGATTGGCGGTAGATCCGTTCTGGTGGAAGGACTCTGGTCCATCGACATTCTGCGGATCGAATACGGCGTAATCCGCATGGATGATGGCCGTGCCTTCCATCATGCCGTAACGAAGGACGTGGTCACCCTTGACCTGCAAGGGAGACAGCTGGCTCGTTGGGCGCCAGAATTTGGGTCGAGCCAGTCCATGCTCATAGTAGAAGCTGATACCCTCAGTCGTTTCGGTATCGTAGACGTCGAATCCTTCCGCAACCTTCCTATCGTCCAAGACCCCTTTCGCTTGGGAGGTCATATAACTGTGCAAAGCAACCTTGCCAGCCAATTTAGCGATCGCGCTTGCCGCACGTCCCGCAGAGCCATAGAACTCGTCCCAATTGGGCCGTAAGCATCGCTCCCGATACACACCACCAACGATCGTCAGCATCTCAACCTCCCCTGTAGTGATGCCGCTGCTAGACCGGCTTAATGCGAACCCGAACTTGGCCATCGGACTTGGAAATTACCGTGGCGACGTACTTGGTTCCCGCATGAATGCATTCTCGCAGCCGATTGGTCTGGGCGTGCGTGATGCCGCCAGCCCTTTCGCCTTGGTAGGTCAGGGCGACTACGCTGGTCGCACCTAGTTGCTCGAGTTCGACCTGTAGGACATCGTTGATCGACAAGTTCTTGATAACGGCTTCCTTCGGAGAGGAAATCGCCGTTTCGATGATGAGACGCTCGCAAGCAATTGGCGCATCGTCGCTCGCTCCGCCTCCGAAACCACCACCTGATCCGGACATCACGCACCTCCGCTGTTGGTTGCTCTGGTTTCCACGCCAAACATTAACTCGACTACGCTTTGTCGGCGCGAAATCGTCGTGCCGATCAAGATTTACCCATTCTGAAAGCCCCACTCATCATCCTATATGACCGACTGCCCGTATTCAAAACGGTACCGTTAGTAACTTCTCTTAGAATTCGGTTACCCACAGAAGTATTCCTCAATCCAGTCGCACTGCTTGAGGTGTACGCACTCAGTTCTTGAAGTGTCCGCTGTGGATCGGCAAGCGACCTTCAGTCGAGTGGTCAACATGCCGGAAATCCGCAACAAGTCGTGCCGGCGCACCTCGACTTCACGGCAACGCCCGAATCACCGGCCTGAAAACGTCGGGCATGCGCGTCGTCTGGTCGATCATCCAGGCGATGTATTCGGGCCAGCGGGTTTCGTTTTCCAGAAGGCTGTCGGGACGGCAGAGGGCGATGCAGCAGGCGTGGGCGTCGGGGAGTTCCTGCCATTCCAGTGCGCAGCCGCGTTTTGTCTCGATCGGTTCGAGCTGTTGGCGCAGTTGTTCGAAGCGAAGCTTCGCCCCCCTGTCGTTGATGTACACCACCACGCCGAGCCGTGCATCGCTTGGCTGACGGTGCCGCTGAGGATGAAGCCGGCGCGGCCCAGCGAGATCTGGATTCAGTGTTGCGGACGCGGCTTCTGCGGTTTGATCGTCGAGGTACGCTCGACTAGTCGGGCGACGAATAGGGTCGGCTAGCCACTTCATCACCAGCCGGCGCAGGCTTTTAGATCGGTACCCCGATCCGGTCTCTGGCAACCACCACACCATCTTGGACTGCATACACCTCGACGTAGTGCTCTCCGGGAAAGGAGGCAGCTTCGGTTCGCTCCCGCTTGCCTTGATCTGGACTGATCTCTCCTCTCAGTTGATCGCGTCGGACCGCCTCGGCTCCCCGATTGCGCACCTTCCAAAAAAGTGAATAGATGCCGGGTACGTCGCAATCGACAACGTGGAAGCGCAGATGGCGACCGACCGGCACGCGTTGCCTTGAACGAAGCATTTTTTGCAGCGCATCGCGAAGGACATTGGCCTCTTTGGTTTCACAATCCAACTCGATGTCGTAGCGAACATCGACCGGATAGAGATCTTCTATGAACTGCTCGCCGTCCCGAACTACGGCCGCAGCGGCTTCCTTCATCACAACGACTTTCGGGAAATGCCGACCGAAAATGTTCCGCCATAGCTTCGCTTGCGCTGCATCGCCCACGGCATGGATGGCCTCCTGGCATCGTTTAGCCGCCTTCTTCGCTTTTGCTTGGAACTTCGACTTGCACCTGACACGCTGACCACTTCCTGGTGCCATCCAGTATTCCTGTTCCGGCAGCGCGCCCAGATAGGTGAAGAGATCCAGAAACAAGTCTGGATACGTGCTGTAGGTGGCCGCGTTGAACTTGCTCGATTGTGAAAAGAAATTGTAGGAAAACGTGTCGATCAACAATCCGCCAATTCCCACACCGTCCTTGTTCTTCCACGCACGAAGCATCTTGCTGACGTCTTTCAGGTTGCCGTTTGTGACCTTATCGAGTTCGTTGACTACCTTTATTTCGGGGCGAGGCTTGGTGACTTTCCACGAACCGCCATTGTTCGTATCGCCGTGGATATAGTCGCCATCCGCGTTGAGGAACGCTGGCAAGACCTCGACGTGATAGCCATTGAAAAAGACACCAACTACTTGGCCGTCCGCCTTGATAGTTGTATTTGGATAGCGGTTCTTGAGCGAGTCGCGCACTTCACGAAGCATGCTGGACGGACCGTTGCCCTCAAGCTTCTTGTAACGTTCCAGCTCCGCCGCAGGCAGTTCAAAGACCATGTCGAGGTCGCTGACGCCCTCAATGGCTGTATGGCGGCCGTACGACCCAATCTGAAGGCTATTGCGCTGATCCGACTCAATATCCCAGAAGTCGGCATTAAGTCGTGTGGTGATGCTGCCGTACTTCTGCGAGATGTCGGCAGCGTTGCTAACCGTCAGTGCCAAGCGAAAGTCTTTGAAGAGGCTGGCGATGCTCATTTTGCAACTCCATTTGCGAGGCAGATATGGATGTGTGTCAAACCTAGGATCACCAAGATCACGACCACGAACACCGTGACGGACAGCGAGAGTGGAATCTTGTCTCGCCAAAATTTGAAATGAAGTTGCTCGTCCAGCCAGTCGGTCTGCGCCTGCCAGAAGAACTTGTAATGCGCGTACCAGTCGCTGAGGAAGATTTGCTTGCTGATCCCGATGGATTGCGACTCGGCCAAGGTCTCACGATACCTAGCCTCAAGGTCAGCCAAATCGTCTCCTTCATGGCGCCCTTTGGCTTCGTAGTAAAGCCCACGAAGTTCGGTAAACAGGGTAGTCAGACGGCTGCCGACGTTTTCATAGCGGGCGCGCTGATCCTGGTACGAGTTGAAGTAGAAGGCGGCAATACCGATCAGCAGCAACACCGCCGCTAGGATATGATTCTCCATCGCTGGAATAACGAGTGCAAAAACACCGAATCCCAAGGTGACTAAACTGATCCAACCTGGCGCCTTTTCGACGATGTCATAGGTCGCCAGATGCTTTTTGGCGGCATAGCCGATGTTGTAGCCGGTCTGTGCCAGCTCCTTCAAAAAGTATGGCCGTTCCATGCTTTCCCCAATGTCGCGTAATGGCGCCAGACGCGCCCCCGAATAGAACATAGGGATGGGAATGCCGAGGTCAAGGGGCAGCCCTGCTGGTTTACGTAGTCAAGGCTGCACAGCACCTTCGCGAGCAATCAGCGACAGCTGCGCGTGCGGATTCGATCGCCAGCTCATGCGATGGCCTCTTCGCTCAGGCTCTGCGCCTCGGGCAGGCGTAGCTTGCCGGAGATCAGGCGGGGAAGCAGAGTGTCGCGGAGTTGGGTGAGTTGACGCATTTGCAGCGAGTTTGAGATACGCCTATCGAGCAACGGCTCAATGATTTCGGTTGCTGCCGTCAGTACCGGCAGTGGCGGTACTGCGACCTTCGCCTGCGTGAGGTGTTGCCGTTGGATATGCCCCATGGTGGTTGCCTTACTTGCCGCAATTTGCCGAAACATAGGCAAGTGCTGGCGTGTGGCGAGGTAGTAGAACCACTTGGGAACTTCGGTGGAGGTCACCTTGAACAAATGCTGGTTGAGGGCGCCGTCGCCACCGCACCAGAACTCCACTTCCAATGAACCTGACCACGAGAAAAGTACGTCGCCGTCGTGAACCACGTAATCCGGCTTCAGTCGAGCGCTCGCGCGGTCGGCATAGGTGGCAGTGCCAGCGCGTAGTTGCGCGATTTTGATGACCGGCAGAAACTCGTCTTCGCTCTCGGGTGGAAATTTTTGCAGCGCGAGACCGTTGAGATAATTCGCAATGGAATCGAGCGAACGTGCCTGCCAACCATGCGGAATCGGGCCGAGCGGGGAATCTTCGAAGGAGTCCGGGAACAGCGCGGTGGTGGCGGCGGCCATACCATCGGGTTCGCGGCCTTCGGCTTTTGCACGCACCGGGTCGAAGTCGGCGAACCATGACTTGAACAGGGCTTGGGCGATCGCTTCGAGGGTGGCGTCCTCCTTCTTCAGAAGCTGGATTCGACACTCAATAGCCGACATGAAGCTTGCTATTTCGACTTGTACCGACGGGGGAGGAACAGGCACCGTCAGCTTGGAAATGATGCCTGTATTGAGGTTGGGCATGACGGCCCCCACAGCGTGGGTACGCAGCCACTCAAATGCTTCATTGGTTGCAAGAAAGGAGGCAAGAAATTTCGAGTCCAGGGTAGATGATCGAAGTCGAAGCAAGATCGCTCCGGTACCGCAAAGTGCGCCGACATGATCATCATCCACATAGGCGGAAAGGCCCGTTGCTTGCGCTCCGCGGCGCGCAAACAAGATATCGCCGCGCTGCAAAACATGGCGTTTGAGTTCAGACGCCTTCTCGCTGGTGATTTGAGGAAGCACCGATTCCGACAAGATGAGGCCGCGGCCTATGGCTTCAGTGGGTACCACGGGTATGCCATGTTCAATGTAGTCATGCTTGTGGAGTTGTGAGCCGAACGGACCGGTTTGCAACGTGACTTCGCCACGTCGTACCAACTCGCCGATCTGTATCTCTGGCCACTCAGACGCCATAACCCAACGCCCCCAACTTCTCTCGAATCAGCGCATCCAGTTCCACGCCTCTGGCCATCTGCTCAGCGAGCTGCGCGGTAAGCCGATCCATCTTCTCGCTGAACACCTCGTCGTCGTCCTCGATATCCTCCGCGCCCACGTAGCGGCCGGGGGTGAGCACGTAGCCGTGTTCGGCGATTTCGGCGAGGGGCACGCTACGGCAGAAGCCGGGAATGTCGGCGTAGGGTTCGGGCGGCGCTTCGACTTCGCCCTGCGGGCTACGCTCAGCGTGAACGGATTTCTTTGAGCTCTGCGGATTGCGCTCGGTGGGAGCGGGCTCTTCTTGGTTGTCATGCGCGAATGGCATGTTGTGCACGAAGCCGTCTTCCCGCCAGCGGTGCACGGTGTCGCCGATGCGGGCGATGTCTTCGTCGTCGAAGACGCGGAACACGCGGCCTTCCAAACGACCGAGTTTGCGCGCGTCGATGAACAGCACTTCACCTCTGCGATCCCGGCCGTTTTTCGTCTTGTCCTTGGCCAGGAACCACAGGCAGGCGGGAATTGTGGTGTTGAAGAACAACTGTGGCGGCAGTGCCACCATCACCTCGACCACGTCGCGTTCAATCATCGCCTGGCGGATCGCGCCTTCGCTGTTCTGGTTGGAGCTCATGCTGCCGTTGGCCAGCACCACGCCGGCCTGACCGCGCGCGGACAGGTGATGCAGGATGTGCTGCAGCCAGGCGTAGTTCGCGTTGCCGGCGGGCGGCGTGCCGAACTGCCAGCGGCGGTCGTCGGCGAGGCGCTCGCCGCCCCAGTCGCTGATGTTGAACGGTGGGTTGGCCAGCACGTAGTCGGCGCGCAGGTCGGGGTGCTGGTCGCGGTGGAAGGTATCGGCCGGCTCCTTGCCGAGGTTGAAATCCATGCCGCGGATGGCCAGGTTCATCGCCACCAGCCGCCAGGTGGTCGGGTTCGCCTCCTGGCCGTAGATGCTGAGGTCGCCGAAGCGGCCGCCGTGGCTTTCCACGAATTTCTCCGACTGCACGAACATGCCGCCGGAGCCGCAACACGGGTCGTACACCTTGCCCTGGTGCGGGCCGAGAATTTCCACCAGCACCTTGACCACCGAGGCGGGCGTGTAGAACTGGCCACCCTTTTTGCCTTCGGCGCTGGCGAACTGGCCGAGGAAGTATTCGTACACTTCGCCGAGCACGTCCTTGGCCTTGTCGCCCGCGCCGAAACCGATCGTGGAAACCAGGTCGACCAGCTCGCCGAGCTTGCCCGGTTCCAGCTGGGCGCGGCCGAAGCGCTTGTCGAGGATGCCCTTCAGGCGCGGGTTGTCCGCCTCGATCGCGTCCAGCGCGGCGTCGATGCGGCGGCCGATGTTCGCCTGCTTGGCATGCGCGCGAAGATTCTCCCAGCGTGCCTGCTCGGGCACCCAGAACACGTTGGCGGCGGTGTAGTAATCGCGATCCTCTTCGGCGGCGGCGCGCACGACGGGATCATCGAGGTACAACTCGGACTCTGGGTCAGCCAGCGCCACACGTAAACCGCTGCGCAACTCGTCGAACGCATCGGAGATGTACTTCACGAAGATCAGCCCGAGCACCAGATGCTTGTACTCGGCCGCGTCCATGCTGGATCGCAGCTTGTCGGCGGCGGCCCATAAGGTCTTTCTCAACTCGATATTCAATGATGTTGTTCCCGGTAGTCCTGAGCCAACCCGTATGCCGGCGGCAGGGCTTAAAGCTTGGCTTGCGCCATCAATGCTGCAATCGGCATGTCCAGCCCGTCTGCCACCCTAGCGAGGGTGGCCAGCGTTACGTTCCGCTCGCCGCGCTCGATGGCGCTGTAGTAGGCGCGGTGCATGCCGATGGCATCGGCAAAGGTGTCCTGGCTGTATTCAAGGGCTTGCCGACGCTCACGCACGGCGGTACCCAATTTGGTCTGTAGCGTCACCTTGTCCATGCGGTGACCGTAAGCAGACGATACTTTTAGGGCTACGCCTTTAGATGTAGTCTACATATAAGTATAGGAAGGTGACACGACGATGCCACTTCGATTGGTCGATGATGATCTGGATCTGTCTTTGGACATCGCGATGAGTTGGAACTCCCGGGAAGCCTTGGGCATCCAGCTGGAGCGGTGCCTGAGCACGGGCACCAACGCGCCATTCGAGTGGCGGTTGATCACCAGTCTGGCCAGCATCCTGGACGACGACCTCCAACCACCAACCAAGAGCCAGGTCTCGTACGCTCTCAGCATCGCGAAAGCGCTTGCGATATCGCTTCCAGGAGAGGCGCTGAAGTACAAGGGAACCATGAAGCAGTTCCTGAATCGCCATGCGCCGATGTTCCACGAGCATCAGCAGAAGCATTCGATGAGAGCGCAAGTGAAGCAGTCATGACGCTTCCGTACGAACGTTCGCGAGCGGTCATCGAAACGAGAGAGTTCTTGAGGCTGCTACTCGGCAACCGCCAAGTTCCGGACTCGATACGTAGTGACGCCAAGTGGCTTCTGCGCCACTACCCATCGGCCAATGAGGTGTTCCAGGCGGGATGGCATGAATTGGCCAGCCCAGCCCATGTTCTGGAGCCGATCTTCGACACCAGCGTCGACGGGAAGCCATCGGATCGCTGGCCACCACCACGCGACAAAGAGCGCAATGACCCCAACGTAGCTGGGTGATCGCCTTGTAGAGGCAACGACAATTGGGCGCTTCATCAAAGGCGAAGCGACTGAAGATGTGACGACAACGTTGCGGTTTCCTGAAATGCCAATTCGCTAACGAGAGGGCCGCAATGCCTGCGAGCCGGAGAGGTACATACTGATGGTGCAAGACCAAAGCGGTTTGCTTGAGGCTTCGTGGCTTCATGCGGGTGATGACTTGGCTGCAGAAGCAGCCTTTCTCCAAGACTTGAGCTGCCATGACGTACTTACGATCGTGATGCAACCGCCTGGACCTGGTGCGGCGGAGCGCGGCAAGAACCTAGCCCTCTGGAAAGATGAAACAAGTGGCGATCCGTTCGTCCCGATATTTACCGACGTGTCGCATCTGACTATCCCAGTCCTGGCACCAGCCACGACCGTTCGAGTGCCGATGCGTGTCCTCTTGGCAGCGGGCGGAGGCCGGCGTTGCATCATTAATCCACTGTCATCGTCCCCGTTCGAGCTTGACGCGGCACGAGTGGCGATGATGCGAAAGTTCTTCGCGGCGCAGGGTTTGGATCCAGGAGAGCCGTCCCCCCAAGCTCCTTGGGCCTTTCGGCTTCCCGACGATGCGCTCTATCCAGTTGCAGTCGTTTTGGCCACCTGGTTCAACATCAGTAGAAAGGTCGACGAGGCATATCTATACGAACTCACCCGGGGAACTTCTCCTCCAGTGGTCGTGTTAGGTCTGAAGCATGATCTAGACCTCGAGCTGGCAAAAAGCCTGAAAGCACTTGCTGTGAGAGCAGGTGCCGACCAACACCGATTCGAAGTCAGGTTCGTTAGCGATGAACCTTCACATCGCGCGGGTATCGCCAGCATCAATCTCGTGCCCTTCTACAGCCGGCCGGTGAGTGCATAGCGCCGCATTGAAGTGCGCCGCTTCTACGGAAATTTCGCTGCGTCGGAGCGAACACGGCACCCACCACCGCAAGCACGAAGCAACTACAGTGACCCCGGGCTCCGAACTGCAGATTGCCAGTTTGTTGACCAATCATTTCCGACACAGCTCACTAGGCTCGCCACACAACCTGACCGGCATCGCCAACCGGCTGACCATCCAGATGAAAGTCCCTTGTCGACCCGAAGGAGACGTTGGCGAACGTCCGCTATCGGGGAGGCTAGTCTTCAACGCCCACGTTCAGTGGCGGCCCCGTGAAGCGGGGACGTCCTCTGGAACCGATTGTTGGCCCACTGCTCGCTCATTTTGACTTTGCGTCAGCGCCATGATCAGATAACTGCGCTCCAAACCATCTGTGTATAGCCGTCAGCAGATGGATATCCGTTGTCGTAAACGTTATTTCAGCACCATTTCGCAAAGCGGCATACCTTACTTTGATGTGAGACGCTCCGGCCTCGAGTTCTTTGAGCCCAGGCATGTCTGCTCCATGCAGCTTCGCAGGATCTGAATAGTTTCCCTTCTGGAACAGCCCCGCTTCATGCTGTAGGTGCTGTTGAATGAGCGCGATCTGATCACTCTCCCCCGCCTTCCTTGCGACAACGCTCTCTACCCCTCCCTGCTCAGTCATTTTGAAGATGTGCACAGTCTTGGACATGTCGAACGGCATCACGTCATGCGACATTTGATGCACGTGCTCTTGCCGCATCGTTTGGGCCGATGCGGGCATGACTAGACATGTGGCCAGCCCCACTGCTAATGCCGCGGCAAGGTGTGCGCCCGGATCTCTATTGCTATGTGTCATCTCAAAACCTCGACTGTGCGTGCACAAAGGTACATTTTTAAGCGTTTATCGGGCGCGCCGACATAGCAAGATCCAAGGCGCGGTACATGACGCGACACATAAACCTCGTTGTACTAAACCGCCGGCGGGGTGGTCGCTTTGGGGGATCGTAAAACTGGTCACCTTGCGTGGGTGACCTTTGAGCGAGGCAAGACGATTCGATGGTGGCGACCGTGCACTTTGGCCCTGGAGATAGCTCGTGCACACGGTTTTTTTTGACGCGCTTTGCAAGCTTGTGGTGACAACAGCAAACCTCCACCCGCAGTACCGCTCAGGCAAGCCGAAAATGGCCATAGAAGAACTGCTGAGTGGTGCCGAACGGTGTTTGATGCAGTTCGCTGCGCTGCTCGATCAGGTTGAAGCGTGGCCCGAGCTCGCGCTGCAAGGATTCGCTGTCATGGCGCACGGTGTCGAGCCCACTGCACTTGGCCGGACCCTGCGGGCCGAAGGTCGAGATAATGACGTGCCCGTCCGGCTTCAGCGCGGAAGTGAGCTGCTCGACGTAGCATGCCCGCTGCTCGGGCAAGGTGAGGAAATGGAATAGTGCGCGGTCATGCCAAAGGTCGAAGCGCTGCGCCGGCAATGCCACTTGCAGGATGTCGTCGACCAGCCAGGTGACCTTGGCGGCGGCCTCACCCAGACGCCGTCTGGCGACATCGATCGCTGCTGCCGAGATGTCCAGCACCGTGAGCTTGCTATAGCCGCGCGCGATCAGATCGTCGACCAGGGTAGCCTCACCCCCGCCGATGTCGATAATGGCAGCCTCGCGGTCCGGCAGTGCCTGTTCGATCAGGGCCAGCGAGGTATCCAGGTGCGGGCGGTACCAGCTCACCGCATCGGCGGCCTTGCTCTGATAAACCGTTTCCCAATGTTGTTTGTCGACCATAAAGCCTCACCTGATCAATGTTGGTGGCGGTGATGGATGTCCGGGAAGTGCGGGTGGCTGTGCAGCAGTGGCGCGTGCACATGCGGGTGGCTGTGCGGTTCTTCGCCGTCCCATGGAAAGTCGTGGCTGTGCTGGTGGTGCTCGTCGTGGCGATGACGATGCTCGTGTGCGAGGGCCTCGTGCGCATGTTCATGCGCGTGCCGTTCGCTGACATGCAACCAGACACCCAGGGCCATCAGTGCACCGGCCAGCCAGAAGGCGAGGCTGGGGTGCTCGCCAAACAGCAGTAATGAGATGAGTGCGCCGACGAACGGCGCCGTCGAAAAATAGGCGCCGGTGCGCGCGGCTCCCAAGCCACGCAAGGCCAGCACGAATAGCACCAGGCTCACGCCGTACCCCGCAAACCCCAGCAATCCGGTCGCCAGCAGAGGCAGGGTGGCAGGCAGTGGGTTGCCCATGGTTAGCGCTAGGGCGAGGGTGATCGCGCCGGCCACGCCACCCTTGATCGCGGCGATCTGCACCGGGTCGCCGGCTGACACGTGGCGGGTAAGATTGTTGTCGATCGCCCAGCACAGACAGGCGCCGGCGATGGCCAGTGATCCCCACGGGAGTTTGCCGGTGGTTTCGCCATGCCATGACAACAGCACGCTGCCCGCAATGATGGCGAGCATGCCAATGAATACGCGACGGTCCACGTTCTCTCGGAACACCACCCAGGCGATGCCGGCAGTCAGCACGCTTTCCAGGTTGAGCAGCAGCGACGCTGTTGAGGCCGGGGTCAACGCCAGTCCCAGCATCAGCAGGATGGGGCCGAAGATACCGCCGACGACGACGGCGCCGCCGAGCCAGGGCAAATCGGCGCGCGCCAGCGGCGCCTCGCTGGGCGCCCGCCGACGCAGCTTGCGCAGTAGCAGCCATAACGACAAGCCGATGCCCGAGCCAACATAGAGAAGGCCGGCGAGCAGCACGGGTGCCATTGATCCCAGCAGCAGCTTGGCGAGCGGCGTACTCAGCCCAAACAGCGCGGCCGCCGCCAGCGCCTGCAGGATGGAGCGCAAATGGGCGCGATGTGAGTCGTTCATGATCTGATCATAGTCGCAATGGGGCTATCCCCTCCGGCAGGGCGTCGTTGTCGATGGACGGGGGGGCGCATAGCAATTCGTTCGGTCTAATGGCGGTTTCAAATGTTCATTCAAACTGCCCAAAGTTGGACGAACAATCGGCCGGAATTTCAACGTTCCTACACACGCGTCGGCACACACTCTCACCGTTGCGTCTGGCAACTCCTCGTTGAGACAACCGTATGACTATTTCACCCAAATCTAAGTTTTCGATGTTTGGCTCTCTGGTGCTCACTTTGGCCCTGATGGGAGTAGCCATTGCCCAGGACAGCACGCCGACAAGCGGCATGGACAAGATGGGTGGGATGCACTCCGGTATGCAGGGCATGCCGGGCATGCACGGCAAAATGATGGGCATGCACATGATGCCTGCGACCGTGACGGAGGCGGATGCAAAGACCGGCATCGTCGACGTGACGAGCGATGGCATGACCTTGAAGGTGCATTTCCCGCCATCCGCCATGGCCCACCTGAAAGCAGGTGACAAGATCACGCTGCAGATGGGCTTCAGCAAGCCGTGAATAATCTGAACCCACCTCCAGAGTTGAGGGTGTCAGTTCACACGGGTAAGCTCACCTAATGACGTTCTCGCTACGGCCGCTCGCTCGTTCACGTCGCCTTCGGGCGATGGGCATGTTCGCGTGGCTGTTGCTGGTCATCAACTCATTGGCCGCTGCACCGATGGGCATGACGGGAAGTCCTCATTCCCATGTCATGCACTCAACGGTCGTGGCGGCCAGTGAACATCGTCCTTCCCACATGGCCGTCAACGGATCTGGATCTTGTTGCGATGACCACACGGGTTGTTGCGGTGGTACGGCAATTCAGGCCTGCCATTGTGGTGCGATGTGCAGCACCACGTTGCCACCCGCAACGGCTGTCGTTCTGGCTTCGGCCGCGATGGGTACCAGTTATGCCATGCCGCTGCCCAGCAGTGCGCCTTCGATGAACACCGCCCCTCCGTTGCGACCACCGGCGGTCTGACTCTTCCTCGTTTTCGATGAGCTTTGCTTGCGATCGTCGTATGTCGGCCATCGGGGCAATCGGCTGTGATTGGTGTTGGCATGCTCAATACCGTCTGCCCCGGAGAGACTCCATGAACTTGCCTTTCCCGCCATCGGCAAATGGCTCGCACTATGCGGTTTCGCGCGGACTACCACTGGCGACGAAGGTGCTTTCAGCGATTCGGCAGAGTGCCTTTTGCGCCGATTGTCCCGTGGCCGGAACTCGCGTCCGGTTCTCATCGGCAACAGCGATCCATCCGGCACATCAGCAGCAAAAGCGATCACTCCATCCTCGACCGGCCAATGGTGGCCGGCGCCCGAATCTGTTTTAAGGGGAGCAACTCATGAAGAAGCACATCAAGCACCACAGCATCACGGTTGCAGTCGTCCTTGGCGTACTTGCCTTGGGGGTGGGGGCGTTCGTGTATTCCGGCATCTACAACATCGGCGCCGATGATCACCACACCAAGCCGGTATTCGCGATCTTGCAAACATTGCGCGAGCGTTCCATTCAAGTCCGTTCGGAAGATCTCAAGGTGCCTGACCTCAACGATCCCCAGCTGATTCTGAAAGGGGCCGGTCAGTACGCGGCCATGTGCACCCAATGCCACCTCAAGCCGGGCATGAACGACTCAGAGCTTCGCCCCGGCCTGTATCCGCAGCCTCCGAATCTGTCGCAGACCCGGGTCGATCCGAAGGAGGCCTTCTGGATAATCAAGCACGGCATCAAGATGAGCGCGATGCCGGCATGGGGCGGCAGCCACGACGACCCCACCATCTGGAGCATGGTCGCGTTTCTGCAAAAGCTGCCCGCCATGACGCCAGCCCAGTACAAGGAGATCGTCGCCAGGGCTCCGCCGGATGACGACATGGACATGAGTGACGAAGCCGGCCACAGCCATAGCCACGGCGGGGCTGCCGACATGAAAGACATGCCGATGCCCGGCGTGGCCAGTCACAGCCACGACCAGACAGCGGACAATGCCCACGCGCCAGTGGCCGCCACGACGGGCACCGCTGAAACTCCAATGTCGCTGCAGGGCATGACGCCAAACGCGGCGCCGCAAGCCGAGGCCGTGGCGCATACGTTCCAGGAAGCCTTGCAGCGGGGCGATCGCACGGCCGCACTCGCGCTGCTGGCGCCCAACGCGACCATCAGCGAAGGCGGCTCGAGCCAGACCCGCGAAGACTATGCGAACGGTCACTTGGGCGAAGACATCGCGTTCCTCAAGGACGCACGGATCACGCCCGTCTCACTGGGTTCCATGCTGATGGGTGACAGCGCCATGGTCGGCAGCGAAAGCGAGATCCGCACAACCATCAAGGGCAAGCCGCTCAGCCTGCGCAGCCGCGAAATGCTTGATCTGCAAAAGTTCGGAAACAGCTGGAAGATCGTGGCGATTCACTGGCAATCGACGCCGTTGACGGAGAAAGGATCATGAAGCGTGGATCGTTCCGCGTCATTACCGGCCTGGTACTCGCTGCGCTGATGTGGCCGGCACTGGCCATGGCCAGCAGCGCCGAGGTCTTTCGCGACCCGAGCTGTGGTTGCTGCGGCGCCTGGATTCACTACCTGCAGGCCAACGGCTATAGCGTTGTCACGCAGGAAGACCAGCCGATGGCGGCGGTCAAGGCGCGGCTGGGCGTGCCGGCTGACGCGACCTCATGTCATACCGCGCTGATCGGCGGCTACGTGATCGAAGGCCATGTGCCGGTGGAGGATATCCAGCGCTTGTTGACCGAACATCCCAATGCCCGTGGTCTGGCCGCCCCCGGCATGCCGATGGGTTCGCCCGGTATGGAGATGGGCACTCCGGTGCGCTACGAGGTGCTGCTGATTGCCCGCGATGGCTCCACTCGCGTGTTTGCCAAGCATGGCCCACAAGCCTGACAGCGCGTGCCTGAAAGGAGAGAACTAATGTCTCTGTTGCCGCCGGCCACCACTCACGACACATGGGAGAAACGATCATGCTGGAAGGCGTAATGCTGCTTTGGTTCCTGCTGACCGGTTTGTCCGTGCTGTACGTGGCGATCGATATCCGCTCCACACCGGAGTCGCCGGTGCTGAAGTGGGGGTTTGTCCTGCTTACCGCGTACACCGGGCCATTAGGTGCCTTTCTCTATGTGCTGGGCTGTCGCGAACCCTTGCCGGGCCTGCATGAACGCTATGTGGCGGTGCGTTGGCGACAGGTGCTCGGCTCGACCATGCATTGCGTGGCGGGCGATGGCGTGGGCATTCTGGCTGGTGCGGTCATCGCCAGCATGATGCAGTTGACGGGGGTGCTGGATATCGCGCTGGAATACGTGCTCGGCTTTGGCTTCGGCTGGACGATTTTCCAGGCGCTGTTCATGCGCGGCGATGCTGGCGGCTCCTACACAGCGGCCTTGCGCAACAGCTTCTTCCCCGAGCTTCTGTCCATGAACGTGCTGATGGCAGCCATGGTGCCGACCATGGTGCTGGCGATGAAGCACGTGCCGGGTGCACATGATCCTGCCGGGCCGGCGTTCTGGTTCGTCATGTCGATGGCGCTGCTGGTGGGATTCGTGGCCGCCTATCCGATGAACTGGTGGCTGGTTTCCCGGCATTTGAAGCACGGCATGATGACTGTGCGTATGGCGGAACCGGACAACACGCAAGCGCGTGACGCCGGGCACGCGAAGTACGGCGCAAGCCATGCCTCGGAGCATGCGCCGGTCGAGTCGAACGGCGAGCCCCATGGCATGGCACATGGCGGGGCCGAAAACGTATCCCACACCATGCTGACCGGGATGACCGTGCTGTCGATAGTGCTGTTTGCGTTGGGCATCGGCGTCGCCGTCCTTTTCGGAGGTTTCTCATGAAGCGCCTGATCGCGTCGCCTCAAGCACGCTGGTGCCAGCGCGCGCCGCTTTGCGAACCGTCTGTCCGTCCCACAAAAACTTTTTTCTTTGACTCTGGAGTTTGATATGTCACGTATACAGTTTCCGGGTGATCCCCCCCACGGGCCCGACCCTTCGCGGCGCCGTTTCGTGCGCGGCCTGGCGTTGGGCGGTGTGCTGGCCGGACTGGTTCCGGCGGCGAGCATCGCCCAGGGCATCCGGGCCAAAAGCACGGGGCTGCGGCGTTCGCCGTCGGTCCTGCGGGGAACGACCTTTGATCTAGAGATCGCCGAAACCCCGGTCAATTTCACCGGAAAACCCGCGATCGGCACCATCATCAACGGCCAGGTGCCGGCACCGACGCTGTACTGGCGCGAGGGCGACACAGTGACCCTCAACGTCACCAACCGGATGAATGTTTCCACCTCGATCCACTGGCACGGCATGATCCTGCCTGCGGACATGGATGGTGTGCCGGGGCTAAGCTACCCGGGTATCGCGCCGGGTGAAACGTTCCAGTACCGCTTCAAGGTGCAGCAGTCCGGCACGTTCTGGTACCACAGCCACACCCGCTTCCAGGAGCAGACCGGCCTGTACGGTGCGATCGTGATCGAACCCCGCGAAGCCGAGCGCTTCCCCAGCGATCGCGAACACGTGGTGGTGTTGTCCGACTGGACCGATACCGACCCCGAGCAGGTGTTCGCCAACCTGAAGAAAATGGGCGGCTACTACAGCCGCACCGAACCGACCACACCGGAAATCTTCAAGCAGGCCGGCATGGAAGGTTTTGCCAAGGCATGGAAGGAGCGGATGGCCTGGAACCGGATGCGCATGAGCCCGCGGGATTTGTCCGACGTGACCGGCTACACCTACACCTTTTTGACCAATGGCGTGACACCCGAAGGCCGTTGGACCGGCCTTTTCAGCCGCGGCGAAAAGGTTCGCCTGCGCTTCGTCAATGCCTCGTCGATGACGTATTTCGACGTACGGATTCCCGGTTTGAAGATGACCGTGGTAGCCGCCGACGGGCAGGACGTGGAGCCGGTGTCGATCGACGAGTTCCGCATTGCCGTCGCCGAAACCCTGGATGTGATCGTCAGCCCCAGCGATGATCGTGCCTACACCATTTTCGCCCAGGCCATCGATCGCAGTGGCTACGCCGCCGGCACCCTGGCGCCGCGCGAAGGCATGCGTGGCGAGATTCCACCGATGGACCCGGTCCCCAGCCTCAGCATGGCCGACATGGGCATGGACATGTCGAAAATGGCCGGCATGGCGGCGGGTGGCATGCAAGCCATGCCGGGTATGGACATGGGTGGTATGGGCGGTAGCCAGACGGTGCCGATCCATCATCACTATGCGACCGAATACGGGCCGTCGAACACCAAATGCATCGCCGTGGCGTCCACCGCGCTGGACGATCCCGGCGCGGGCCTGCGGCACAACGGCAGGCGGGTACTGAGCTACGCCGACCTGCACACGATCGGCGGCCCGCTCGATCCGCGCGAACCGACCCGCGAGATCGTATTGCACCTCACCGGCAACATGGAACGCTATATGTGGTCGTTCAACGGCGTGCCGTATTCCGAGGCCAAGCCGATCCTGTTCCACTACGGCGAGCGGCTGCGCATCGTGCTGATCAACGACACCATGATGAACCACCCGATCCATCTGCACGGCATGTGGAGCGAAGTGGAAACCGCCCAGGCGCAGTTCCAGGTGCGCAAGCACACGGTCAACGTGCGTCCGGCCCAGCGCATCAGTTACCTGGTCAATGCCGACGCCCGGGGACGATGGGCCTACCACTGCCACATGCTTTATCACATGGACGCGGGCATGTTCCGCGCGGTGGTGGTGGCATGAGGACCAGGACGATGACTCTGAACCCGATCACATCTCGCCGCTCCATGCTTCCCGCCGCCCTTGGGCTGGCTTTACTGGGCGCCTCGCCAGGGGTCATGGCGCAAACCGATGCACCGCCGGCCGCTTCGAGCAAGACGGCGGCCAGCCAGTCGATGACGATGACGCCCGGTGACGGCATGGACGGCATGCACCTCAAGACACCAACCACCGCCGCCAAAACCATGCCGCCGAAAAACGGCCACAAGGCCATGTCGTATGGCGCGATGAAGCGCATGTCCCAGCAGCCTGCGAAAAAGTCCGACGACATGGGTGCCATGCAGAACATGCCCGGCATGAAAGGTATGGCGATGCCCATGGACATGAAGCAGGGCAAGGCGATGTCCAAGGCGCCCCCTATCGGCAGCCTGCCAAGCAGCGACGGTGCAGCACCGAAGGGTTATGACGCCTACGGCGTCAGCTTGCGCATGCATGATGATCCGCTGCTGGCCAAGCTGCAGATCGACAACCTCGAGAGCGCGCACAGCAACGACGGCGCGAACGCCCAGCAATGGGACGGTCGCTTCTGGGTCGGGCACAATCTCGACAAGCTGTGGATCCGCAGCGAGGGCAGCCGCAGCAAAGGGCGCATCGAAGAGGGTGATGTCGAAGCGCTTTGGGGCCATGCGGTCAGTCCGTTCTGGAACCTGATGGCCGGCGTGCGCCACGACCTGGGCACCGGACCGACCCGAAACTGGGCGGCGTTTGGCTTCCAGGGCATTGCACCCTACGAGTTCGAGTTCGAGGCGACGGCCTATGCGGGGCCTTCGGGGCGCACAGCGATCCGGCTCAAGACCTCCCAGGATTGGCTGTTTACGCAGAAGCTGATTCTCACCCCCGAGCTGGATCTGAATGCCTACGGCCGTGCCGATCCACGCCGCGATCTCGGGGCAGGTGTCTCCGACGCCTCGTTGAGCTTTCGGCTGCGTTACGAGTTCAGCCGCAAGTTTGCGCCGTATATCGGTTACTCATGGGTACACAAGTTCGGCGCGACGGCGGGCGTGGCCCGCGCAGCAGGCCGACCGGTATCCGATCGGCAGATCCTGATGGGTGCGAGGGTGTGGTTTTGACGGACCGGGACTGGATGAGGCTGCACAAGCACATTGCCACCTGCGCGGCGCTGTAAACGAGCCTTTGGTCCTTTGCCCTGTGACAATGTTCGGCCAATCCGCGGATGTGAATTGGTAGATGGACAATCCACGTGGCCGGGTTCGAGAAGCTCGGGGCATTGATCCTGGTCAAGATGAACGCCAAGCGCTTATATAAAGTCGAACCCATGTCACCGAAGTTCTGAATTCGCCACACGAAGCGCCCCGGCCGGTTTTGGCTGCTGGCGCTGTTGTTTCTATTGCAGCAGGTAGTGCTGGCTGCAAGCGTGTACCCCATGTACAGCGGGCACCTCATGGCGAGGGCAGCTACGCTCGCCTCACAGATTGACTGCATGCACGGCATGCAGGGTCGTGTCTGGGCATTGCGGCATATCTTGGCGGCTTCTCATGAACTCCTTGGTCAGTGTTACGTGAACGAACATGATCCATCTGTTGTAACCAACGCATGTGCCGGCATCTGTGCATCGCCCTCATCGGTTGAAGCGCTCAACAACGAATGCTTCTGCCTCGCTGTGGATGTCCCCGCGCTTCACGCCAAGCTCAGCAATGTACTTGGCGTGTACGGGCTGCGGGGAGCGCTGGCAGTCACGCATCCGCATTTGTTCTCGGCATTGCCGATCTATGTTTCGCGTCGTCACCTCGAACAGACGGCCAACGTCGTTGCCGCCGTTGAGGAAGTGGTCGCGTTGCCGGCCTACCAGTCGGCTGCGCTGGCATGGGCACCTGATATCGCCCGCTTTGACCCGGGATCACCTGGCGGATTGCTTGGACTGGACTTCCATCTGGGCATCGACGGGCCACGACTCATCGAGATCAATACGAACCCGGGAGGCGTCCTGCTGAATGCCATGCTCGGGCAGGCGCAACACGCGTGCATGCCGGAAATAACCAAGCCGCCTACAGCGGTGGGGAGAGTCGATAGCGACATTCTTGAGGTCATGCTGACCGAGTGGCAGCTGCAACGTGGCTCCGCGTCCCTGGGCCTCGTAGCCATTGTCGATGAGTCGCCGACGCAGCAGTATCTCTACCCGGAGTTCCTGTTGTTTCGTGAACTCTTTCGACGACATGGCTATCGCGCAGAAATTTGTGGTCCCGAAGACCTTGTCCTGGGAGACGGCCGTCTTTGGCTCGGCGAAAGCAGCGTCGATCTTCTCTACAATCGATTGACCGACTTCGCGTTCCAGCAGCCCGCTCAGGCTGCCATACGAACCGCGTACCTGACTGGCAAGGTGATTGTCAGTCCGCACCCCCGCGCGCACGCGCTGTATGCGGACAAACGCAACTTGAACTTGCTCGGTAGACGCGATTTTCTGCAGTCGGCGGGTGCCAGCAAGACGGCGGTGGAAACCTTGGTCGCCGGTGTTCCGAAGACCGAACTGCTGACACCGGACAATCGCGATGCCATGTGGGCCGCGCGGCGTCATCTTTTCTTCAAGCCATCTGCTGGCTTCGGCAGCAAGGCCGCTTATCGCGGTGACAAGCTCACGCGCCGGGTATGGGATGAAATGGCAGGTGCTTCCTACGTAGCTCAGGAATTGGTTGTGCCCAGCGAGCGCAGGACGGACGCACAGTCGCCCCCGCTCAAGGTCGACATCCGCTGCTATGCGTATCGCGGCAGGGTGATGCTCTACGCCGCGCGCATATACCAGGGGCAAACTACAAACTTCCGAACTCCCGGTGGCGGGTTTTCTCCCGTATTGACGGCTGAAGACAGCCGATGAATCCGCGCGCACGAATGGGTGCCGCTCCAGCGCTACGCGCGGACGGCCCTGACTGAGAGCGCGTGACCGTTGCGTTGTTTCCAGCACCGAGGCCGGCAGGAGATTCAGTCGAGGTGGGCCTTTCCCAAACGCAACGCGTTGACCACTACCGATACCGAACTCAAGCTCATGGCCAAGGCGGCAATCATTGGGCTGAGCAGAAGGCCGGTCAGCGGATACAAGGCACCAGCCGCGATCGGCACGCCGACCGCGTTGTAGACAAATGCGAATGTGAGGTTCTGCTTCATGTTCGCGACGGTCGCGTTGGAGATGGCGCGTGCACGTACGATGCCTCGAAGGTCGCCCTTGACCAGGGTGACCTGCGCACTGGACATCGCGACATCGGTACCCGTGCCCATCGCAATGCCAACGTCTGCGCCGGCAAGGGCTGGCGCGTCATTGATGCCATCACCGGCCATCGCCACTTTGTGTCCTTCCGCTTTCAGTCGCTGAACCAGGTCGACCTTGTCCTTGGGGCGAACTTCGCCATGAACCTCATCGATACCGAGCGTGCGTGCCACCGGCTTGGCTGTGGTGACACCGTCGCCCGTGGCCATGACGATACGCAGGCCGTCGCGATGCAGGGCTTCGATCGCTTCCGGCGTGGACGCCTTGATCGGGTCAGCGACGGCAACCAGTCCGGCAAGCACGCCATCCACCGCGAGAAACATCACGCTGGCGCCCTCCTGGCGCAGCTTCTCCGCATCGGCAGACATGGATGAGGGATTCACACCCACTTCGCGCATCAGTTCGGTGTTTCCGATGGCAAGCCCGCGACCACCAACTTTGCCGCGTACGCCTACGCCAGTGGCCGACTCGAAGTCGTCAGGAGTCTCCAAAGCGAGCTGTCGCCGACGCGCCTCCGCGACGATGGCGTCGGCCAACGGATGCTCGCTGCCTTGATCGAGACTGGCGGCAAGGCGCAGCACCTCTTCCTCGGTAAAACCGTGCGACGGCAAAGCTGTGCGGAACGCCGGTCGCCCTTCAGTCAGGGTGCCGGTCTTGTCGACGATCAGTGTGTCGATCTTGCGCAGGTTCTCGATCGCCTCGGCATCGCGGAATAGCACGCCACCCTGCGCAGCGCGCCCGGTGGCAACCATGATCGACATCGGCGTAGCCAGTCCCAATGCGCATGGGCAGGCAATGATGAGAACTGAAACGGCATTGAGTACGGCGTAGGTCCAGGACGGTGTCGGGCCAAACAACCCCCATACGAAAAACGTCACGACCGCCGCCGCGAGTACCGCAAGCACGAACCAGAACGCCACCTTGTCCGCCATGCGTTGCATGGGCGCGCGCGATCGCTGTGCCTGCGCGACCAATTGCACGATCTGGGCCAGTACGGTCTCCGAGCCAATTTTTTCGGCACGCATCACCAACGCGCCGGTGCCGTTGAGGGTGGCGCCGATGACTGAGGCGCCGACCGTCTTTTCGACCGGAATCGGCTCACCGGTCAGCATTGATTCGTCGACGTTGGAGCGTCCTTCGATCACCTCGCCGTCGACCGGTACTTTCTCACCTGAACCGACCCGCAAGCGGTCCCCCACATGCACGTGGCGGAGCTCGATATCTTCTTCGGTCCCGTCATCACGAAGGCGGCGTGCCGTCTTGGGGGCCAGCCCGAGCAGTGCCTTGATCGCCGCCGACGTTTTTGAGCGTGCCCTCAGTTCCAGCAGTTGTCCCAGCAGGGTCAGCGAGACGATCACGGCGGCCGCTTCGAAGTACACACCGACGCGACCATGCGCATGAAACGAGGCAGGGAAGAGTTCGGGCGCTACCGCCGCCACGACGCTGTAGCCAAACGCTGCCGTTGTGCCGATGCCGATCAGGGTCCACATGTTGAGACTGTGTTTGCGGATGGATTGCACGCAACGCACGAGGAATGGCCAGCCAGCCCAGAAGAACACGGGAGTGGTCAATACCAACTCAACCCAGGTCCGGGTATCGACCGACAACGCAGAGAATCGGTGCCCGAACATCGCCAGCACCAACACAACCACCGTCAGTGGCAACGTCCACCAGAATCGACGGCTGAAGTCGCGAAGCTCGGGATTGCCCTCGTCCTCCAGACTGGGCATTTCCGGCTCCAACGCCATCCCGCAGATAGGGCACGCTCCGGGCCCCTCTTGACGAATCTGCGGGTGCATCGGACATGTGTAGATGATGCCTGAGGGCGCTGGGGCGTCTGGCGTCAATGGTTCACTTGAGAGATACCGCGCGGGTTCGGCGATGAAACGTTGCTGGCACCGGGTTGAGCAGAAATGATAGGTCGTGCCCTTGTGCTCGGCGGTGAGCAAAGACGTTGCCGGATCGACCTGCATGCCGCATACCGGATCCGTTACCGTCGCGCCGGCGTGAACACTGGCATCGCTGATACGATCGTCAACCGCATCCCGTGCCGGATTGCCGTGATGGTCATGGGGGTCGTGTGAAGTCATGAGTCTTCTCTCAAAAAGCGCTGCGGGATCGAGCTGTGTTTCGCAGGATTGCGGGTCGGTGCAAGTGTTGGGTCTGGCTCGTCTACATATCGCATCACGGGTCTTTCGAGAGTCCTTGGGTGCTGGTTCCCCTGGACAGAGAGTCGCCATGGAGGTGACACCTTGAGCTACCCGTACCACACATTGTGTTGACGGCAAGTCGTGATGCTGCATCTGAAGCTCCAAGCAACAGTCGCGTATCGCCACTGCGACCCGACACCCCCACGAGGCCGTTTTCCCAACCCATCATGCGTTCAACGTCCGTTGCCGAGATCTTCCGCTGTCGCGGAGGTAGTAGCATCAAGTCAGGGTCCAAGCTCCCGGGTCTGGTGACCATGGGCAAGCCATCTAATGGACTCAGGCCCACGGTCGTATCAGCCTGTCACCGAGCCCACCGTAGCAACCGCACGTCGCCTATCCCCAATTGATTGCACAAGGGCAATGAAGCATTCGGACACAACAACCTCCGCCGCTAGCCCGTCCCCGGGCAGAGGCATCAGGGAGCCGACTCCCATCCCGGCGAATCTTCGGCGCCGACTGGGATGGCGCGCTGCATCGCGCCGCCTCGGCCCTGTCAAACCACACGAGATGCTTTGGTTGGTGCTCGCACTTGTCTTCAATCTCGCGTGGGAACTCGCACAACTCGGTTTCTACGACCTGTCCGTCACGCATACCAGCGTCGCGTATGCGGTAGTCCACTGCACGCTCGGCGACGGCATCATTACAGCGGTCGCGTACCTGATGGTGGTCGGCGTTACGCGCTCTCGCACGTGGCCGTATTCGAATCAATGGACGGGGATGGCGGTCATGCTGCTCTCGACCATCGGCTACACCGCGTGGAGCGAATGGCACAACGTCTATCTCGAGCACAGCTGGGCCTACGCGCCATCGATGCCGCTCATCGCCGGTATCGGAGTAGCACCGTTAGTGCAATGGATCGTGGTTCCCGTTGCAATCCTGATCACCGTGCGCCGTTTCAAGCCATAGCGCGCTGCCGCTCACAGATAGGCCCCGGCACGAATGGTCGCGCCACACTATGACTTCGCAAGCGAACTGTGACCAGCCTGTTGGTCTGCAGCAGCGTGACAACTTCCGATGATCGTTCGATGCAGCCCAGCCAGCATGAAACAATCGATGTACTTGATCACGGTCAAGTGTGAGCGCCCCAACCTACGATAGTCTTAAGCTCATGACTGGCATGTCCCACCGGCGAAGCATCCATCGCCACCACATATTGTGGTGCGTGCTGGTGTTGTTGTGGCTGTGCCAGCAGGTTGCTTTTGCGGCTAGTGCTTGCGTTGTTTCCATGCCCGACATGGCCACGGTCACGTCCGCGTCGCAGCCGACTTGCATGGATGACATGGCGGTGGGGCATGCCAAGGACCTCATGTGTGCCCAACATTGCGCTCAGGGCACGGCGATCCAGTCCGATGCATCTTCGCCCAATGTTCCGGGCTCCTTGCTTCCGCCCTTGGCACCGGACGCGCCGGTCGTGGCCATGTTGCCACGCGCCGAAGCATCGTTTGCCTCGACGGATCGGGGGCATGTCTATCGACCTCCGCTCAGATTGCTGTTCTGCTCTCTCCTTATCTAGTTCCCGCCTTGCTTGTAGCAACGGGTCGTACCGGCATTGGTACGGCGCACTTGGCAAGATTGCGGGAGTAACTGTTCATGTTTTCCACGTGTTCTGCACGGCGTCATCAGACGTCCGCGCTGGCCATGCTCCTGTTCGCAGGCATGGCCATAACCCCGATGGCGTGGGCCATCGACGGACCAATGCATCAGGGCGCTGCCACCGCATCGCGTGCAGCCTTGATGGCCCCGGTAGCGGCTGAAATTATTGCGCCATCTGCCGGGCTCACGCCTGACCTGTTGGTGCAGAAGGTTCTGCAACGCAACCCGGGCATCGAGGCGATGCAGGCGGCTTCCGATGCAGCAGGCGCCCGGATCGAGTCAGCCGGCGCGCTGGATGACCCGATGGTCAGCTATGCAATAGCGCCAAACACGGCCGGCGGCCCACGGCAGGGCCTCAACCAGAACGTGCAGTTCAGTCAAAAGTTTCCGTGGCCAGGCACCCTTGATCTGCGCAGCAGGATGGCTACGGCCGAAGCGGAGTCGGCGGACCAGCAAGTGGCTGACCTGCGTCTGCGGCTCGCCGCCCGTGCCCGCGCCGACTATGCCCAGTGGTATTACGTTCATCGGGCGCTGGCGATCAACGCCGCGAACACTACGCTGGTAGAGCATTTGAGGACGGTGGCGGAAGCGGCCTATGCATCAGGGCAGTCGCCGCAGCAAGATGTCCTGCAGGCTGAGGTGGAATTGGTGCGCCTGCGCAACCAGGCTCTGGAGCTGGCGCGTCTGCAGCGCACGGTGCAGGCGAAGATCAATGCGCTGCAGAACGTCGATCCGGATACCGAGGTCGCCGCACCAACCGGCCTTCCGAGTGAGATTCCGCTGCCGACTTACGCCACCTTGCGGGACGCCGCGCTGGCGCATTACCCGCTGCTGCAGAGCCTGGATGCGCGCATCCAGGCGAGCAGGGATCGGGTCGATCTGGCGCACAAGAATACCATGCCGAATATCAGCGTACTGGCCGGCTACAACAGCATCATGGACATGCCAGCCAAGCGACTGACCGTCGGTGTCGCCATCAACATTCCCTTCGGTGGCAACCACCGCGGTGAGGTGAATGAGGCCAATGCACGGCTTCATGAGAGCGAGGCGAAGCTGGCCGATATGCGCAACCAGTTGCTGAGCGACATCGACCAATCGCGTGAAACCGCCGCCCAAGCCGCCGCCACCATCAAACTCTATGCCGACAAGTTGCTGCCGTTGACCAGGCTCAACATGCAGGCAGCCGAGGCTGACTACGGCAGCGGCAGTGGTGACTTCCTCAAGCTCATCACCGCCGAGCAACAGTATCTGATGGCCGAACTGGAAGTGGCCAGGGCACGCGCCGACCTCTTTACCCAATGGGCCTCACTCAACTACCAAACCGGCGGCGGGCTGTTGCCGCTTTCGGCAGCGACCATGCTCAGGGGTACCTCGCCATGAACAAATCGAGATGGATTGCGCTTGCGCTCATCGTCGTCCTGCTTGCACTGATCGGCGGATATTTCGTCGACAAGCGCGGACGTCCAACCAGCGAATCGGCCACACCGGCGGCAGCGTCTGCAACGACACGCAAGATTCTGTACTGGAAAGGGCCGATGACGCCGAACTTTCACAGCGACAAGCCGGGCAAGTCCCCCATGGGCATGGACCTGGTGCCCGTTTACGCCGATGAAAACGGGGCGGCTGAGGCCAGCGACGTGAAGATCTCGCCCGATGTGGTCAACAACCTCGGCGTGCGTACGGTTGAGGTCGAGCAGGGATCGCTATCCCATCGGCTGGAGTTGGTCGGCTATGTGGGCTACGACGAAGACACCATCACCAGCCTCAACACCCGGGCCGAGGGCTGGGTCGAGAAATTGGGTGTCAAGAGTGCTGGCGACAGCGTGCGTGCCGGCCAGATGCTCTACGAACTGTTTTCCCCCAAGTTGGCAACGGCGGAGCGCGAGTATCTGGTCGCGTTGTCCAGCGGAAGTCCGTCACTGGTCGCCGCCTCACGCGAGCGCATGCAGGCACTCGGTTTCAGCGCAGCACAGGTGAAGCAATTGGCGCGCACGCGAAAAGTCAGCGACCGTGTGGCCCGTTACGCCGACTCCGCCGGTGTGCTGATGAGCCTGGGTGTGAGCGAGGGCGCGTATGTGATGCCTGCCACGCAGATCATGAGGCTGGCAGATCTTCGCACCGTCTGGGTACTGGTGGAGGTTGACGAGAGCGCTGCCGCGTTGTTGCACACCGGACAGAAAGCAGACGCGGTGTTCGACGCCTTTCCGGGCCAGCACTGGCAGGGCGTGGTCGACCACGTCTATCCCGACATCAGCAGTACCACCCGCACGGTCAAGGCGCGAGTGCGCTTTGCCAACCCGGACCTGCGCCTGCAACCGAACATGTACGCGCATGTCAGCCTGCAGACGGCAGCCAAGGGCGACGGGCTCTACATTCCGGAGTTGGCACTGATCCGCACCGGCAACAGCCAGCGCGTGATCGTGGCGCTCGGCGACGGTCGCTTCGACGTCTGTCCTGTGCAGGCCGGGCTCAGCTCTGGTGATCAGGTGGAGATCCTGAAGGGCTTGCGCGCCGGCCAGCGCGTAGTCACCTCCGCGCAGTTCATGCTCGACTCCGAAGCCAATGTCGATGCCGCGGCGCTAAGGCTTGGCTCCGGCAAGCCCGGCTGCGCCGAAGCGCCGGTCACGCCCCGTCACGAGCTGACCACCAAGCCCGATGCTGCCACCAGCAAGGACATGGCGACGATGCCAACGCCGAAGGGTGCAGGCACGGAGCAGCACCCATGATCGCCGCGATTATCCGCTGGTCGCTCAGGAACCGCGGCTTCGTCCTGCTGGGGCTGGCCTTCGTGATCCTCGGTGGCCTGTATGCGATGAAAAACACGCCGGTGGACGCGATCCCCGACCTGTCCGATGTGCAGGTCATCGTCAAGACGCCGTATCCAGGGCAGTCGCCACAGGTGGTGCAGGACCAGGTCACCTATCCGCTGGAAACCGCGATGCTGGGGGTGCCGGGTGCGACGGTGGTACGCGGTTATTCATTCTTCGGCGATTCGTACGTCTACATCATTTTCAAGGAAGGCACCGATCTCTACTGGGCGCGTTCGCGCGTGCTGGAGTACCTCGACCAGGTCGCCAGCAGCCTGCCGTCCGACGCGCATCCGAGCCTGGGCCCGGATGCAACCGGGGTGGGCTGGGTCTATGAATACGCGCTGGTGGACAAGACCGGCAAACATGACCTGGCCCAGCTGACGAGCCTGCAGGACTGGTTCCTGAAATACCAGCTGCAAACTGTGCCGGGCGTGGCCGAGGTGGCCACGGCCGGGGGCATGGTGAAGCAATACCAGGTGGTGGTGAACCCGGACAAGCTACGCGCTTACGGCATCACCCTGGATCACGTGAAGAAAGCAATCCAGAACGCCAATAAGGAAACCGGCGGCGCGGTGGTCGAGTTGGCGGAAGCGGAGTACATGGTCCGTGCCAGTGGCTATATCAAAGGTATCAAGGATCTGTTGCAGGTGCCTTTGCTGACCGACAAGAACGGCACGCCGGTGCAATTGAAGGATGTGGCCGACGTGCGGATCGGTCCGCAGATCCGCCGCGGGGTCACCGAGCTCAACGGCCAGGGTGAGGCGGTCGGTGGTGTCATCGTCATGCGCTATGGCGAAAATGCGCAAAAGGTCATTGATGGTGTCAAGGCCAAGTTGGCTTCGCTGAAAGCCAGCCTGCCGCCGGGCGTGCAGATCGTGCCGACCTACGACCGCTCGCAATTGATCCAGGCTGCCATCAGCAACCTGCGTGAGAAGCTTTTCGAAGAGTTCCTCGTGGTGACCCTGGTCTGCATCGTCTTCCTGTTCCATTTCCGCTCGGCCATGGTGGCGGTGGTGAGTCTGCCGATCGGCATCCTGATGGCCTTCATCGTCATGCACCTGCAAGGCCTGAACGCCAACATCATGTCGCTGGGTGGCATCGCGATTGCCATCGGGGCGATGGTGGATGGCGCCATCGTGATGATCGAAAACCTGCACAAGCACATGGAGCGCGAGCCGGTCACCGCGGCGAATCGATGGCGGATGGTGGCCGACGCCACGGTCGAGGTTGGCCCATCACTGTTTTTCTCGCTGGTGATCATCGCGGTGTCGTTCATGCCCGTATTCACACTGGGCGAGCAGGCGGGTCGCATGTTCAAGCCACTGGCGTTTACCAAGACGTACTCCATGGCGGCGGCGGCGATTCTGTCCATCACCCTGGTACCGGTGCTGATGGGCTACTTCATTCGTGGACGGATTACCCCGGAGCATGCCAATCCGGTCAACCGGCTGTTGACCTGGCTTTATCGCCCCTTGGTGAATGGCGTCCTGCGCAAGCCCTGGCTGGTCATACTCGCCAGTGTGTTCGTGCTGGCGATCAGCATCTGGCCGGCCACGCGATTGGGTTCGGAATTCATCCCGCCGCTGGACGAAGGCGACCTGATGTACATGCCGTCGGTGCGCCCGGGCATCTCCGTGGACAAGGCACGTCAACTGCTGCAGCAGACCGACAAGCTCATCATGAGCGTGCCGGAAGTGAAATCGGCCTTTGGCAAGATGGGCCGCGCGGGCACGGCGACCGATCCGGCACCGCTGTCGATGAATGAGACGGTCATCCAGTTCAAGCCGCCGTCCGAGTGGCGCCCCGGCGTCACCAAGGCGCAAATCGTCAGCGAGCTGAAACAAAGGGTGCAGCTGCCGGGATTGACCAATGCCTGGGTCATGCCGATCAAGACCCGCATCGACATGCTCTCCACCGGCATCAAGACCCCGGTTGGCATCAAGGTCGGCGGGCCGGATCTGCAGGTGATCCAGCAGGTCGGCGCGCAACTGGAGAAAATCCTTCCGAAAGTTCGTGGCACGGTGTCGGTGTACTCCGAGCGGCCAGCGGCCGGCGGTCGCTACATCAACATCGATATCGACCGCGGCAAGGCGGCGCGACTCGGACTCAACATCAGCGACGTTCAGGACGTGGTGCGCACCGCCATCGGTGGCATGAATGTCACCGAGACCGTGGAAGGACTGGAACGCTACCCGGTCAACCTGCGATACCCGCGCGACTCACGCAATTCGGTGGCAAGTCTGCGGCAGCTGCCGATCGTCACCGCTCGCGGTGATCACGTCGTACTGGGCGACGTGGCGGTCATCCGCATCGAAGACGGGCCGCCCATGATCAAGAGCGAGGCCGCCCAACTTACCGGCTGGACCTATGTCGACATTGCCAATCGCGACGTCGGATCCTACGTCGCCGAGGCGCAGAAACGGGTGGCGAGCCAGGTCAAGTTGCCCCCCGGCTACTCGCTGAGCTGGTCCGGACAATACGAGTACATCCAGAAGGCGAACAAGAGCCTGGCGTTGGTCGTGCCGGTGACCATCGTACTCATCGCCCTGCTGTTGTATCTGGCATTTCGCCGCATCTCCCACGTCGTGATCATCATGGGGACCTTGCCGATGGCGCTGGCCGGCAGTTTCTGGTTGTTGTACCTGCTGGGCTACAACATGTCGGTGGCCGTGGCGGTGGGCTTGATCGCGCTGGCGGGCGTCACCACCGAAATCGGCGTGGTCCTGATTGTTTACCTGAATCAATCGGTCGCCCGCTATCAGGAAAGGTGCGTGGCGACAAATCTGCCGGTGAGCTTCGACGGTCTGCGCGAGGCGGTGCGCGATGGTGCGCTGCTGCGTCTGCGGCCGATCGCGATGACGGCGGTTGCCATCATTTCCGGCCTGCTGCCGGTGATGTTTGGTTCAGGCACCGGTTCGGAAATCATGCGTCGCATCGCATCGCCGATGGTCGGCGGAATGATCAGTTCGCTGATCCTGACCATGCTGGTGATTCCGGCGGCCTACCTGCTTTGGGAATGGCATCGCTTGCGCAAGCTGGAAGGCCGACCCGTTGAGGTGATGCGAACGGGTTCATCCATCGAGGACTAAAGAAAGTCCGGGAGAAGAAGCATGACATACCGAAAAGTCACCGCGATCATCGACGTCGGAAGTCTCGAGGCAGTCGAACGGGCGGTACAACAAGTGGGGACGTTCGAAGTGGCTGTCACACGGGTCAAAGGTTACGGCCATTACAAAAATTTCTATGCCGCCCAATGGCTGTCCGAGCAGGCGCGAGTGGAGGTATTTGCCCAGCAATCGCAAGCGGCAGCCGTGGTTGATGCCATCTGCAGCGCGGCCTATGTCGGACCTGAAAGCCATGGCATCGTCGCCGTATTACCGGTGGAGGAGATATACCGGATCAGGGACCAGCGAGGCGCCGATCCAGATTCACACTCTGCCGATCAGAGTCGCGGGACACATGAGTGAACCCCATGGACTGTCACCAGTCTGCCAACCAATGAACAGGCGCGGGTGCGACGCATCGCCTTCGTGCCCGCAGGTTAAATGCGTGAAGCACGGCCGCGAAAGCAGCCAACATGAAGGAGAGTTGACATGATGACAAATATGGGCGGAACGACGATGTTTGGCATGGGGATCGGATGGATTCTGATCGTCGTGGTGTCGGTTATCATCATCGCTGCGCTACTGATGTATGTGCGAAGAAAATAGCATCCGGATAAGGCCGCCCTTCGCTTCGGGCGCATGTGCGTGCGACTGCCAGGCACGCACGCGAATAATCAAGACACCTGCTCGCCAAAGCTGACGAGCGTTGCCGATAGGCGTAGAGCCCGACCTCTCCAACGGCGGCAATCGTGCAACTTGGCGGAGACTCCGACCGGCCGAAGTTGGCCGATCACTGTCGGTCGCCGCTGAGGCTCAGTGCTGCCGGCGAGCTTGGCAAATTCCACTGGCGATGGTGGCCCCGTTCCTTGTAGGAACCGGGCAGCATGTTGGCAACGGTGGGCAGTTTGGCTGCCGGCGTTGGTCAGTTCCGCTGGCGAAGCTGGTCAATTGCTGTGGCGAAGGCGGGCAGTTGGCTGGCGTTTTGCAGCAGCGGCATTCTTGCCTTAGTTGTACACGACGCCCGTGGCCTCATCCCTTGCTGCGGCAACCACGATGGACGGATCGGTCGCCAGCATGCTCTGTGGACGGCATGAATAGGGGAAAGTAGGCTCAAAACGGTCCAGTTTCTCGGTCTTGGCGTGGCTGCAGCCGACGTACGATGGACGCATGTCCGCTGATCAGTGATTAGAGGTGCTCTTTCTCTGAGGGTCAGCTCGACGGTGCTGTTGGTGCCCAAAAGGCCAAGTGACAGGGTGTGCTCGAGATCGTGGAAAGCATCGTGAAAATGAACACTTTCTAGTCAGTTATAAAATATTGCTGCATTTATTGGGCTCTCTCGCGTCTGGTGTGGTTGACACGACGGCGATCTTGCCTCGGATGCGGTGCTGAGTGCACGCTTGGCGGA
>NZ_JBGBPX010000024.1:0-49878 GCF_041107475.1 Rhodanobacter sp. FW021-MT20
GGCTGCGCATCAAAGTGGGCCTGGTGATTGATCGCGTCTATGACAGCCGGCGCCGCAGGGAGTTTCTCAACAGCCTGATAGGGCTTTTGACAGGGTGAAAAATCGCGACGTTTGTATGCGCGCAGACAGGCGTGTGGTACCGGGCCCTTGCCTGCGTCGTTATGTTTACAACGGGTGCTGCCGGTAGAACTGCGTGAGTTGCTGGTAGATCGCCGGCAAGTGCTGGTGCAGGGGGGCGGGTGCTTCGAAGAACAGTTCACTGACCACGGCGAAGAACTCGGCCGGGTTTTCCAGCGCGTACGGATCAATCGGCAATTCGATTCCGTTGCGCTGGTCTTCCTTCAGGCGGTCCCATGTACTCGAGAAGATGCGCCACCACTCGCGGCGATCCATGCGTCGGTGCAGCGGCGGGAATCCATTGGTGTCGCCGTTGAGCATGTCGAGCTTGTGGGCCATTTCGTGGATGACCACGTTGTGCCCCGGCTTCTTGCCGGCCTCCAGCACGTCCGCCCACGACAGGATTACCGGCCCGCGTCCCCAGGCCTCGCCTGCCAGCGGGGTATTGGTCTGATGAACCACGCCGGCGGCATCGACTTGCTGGCGGCGGGGGATGAACGCGTCCGGATACACGATGACGCTGCGCCAGCCGTCGTACCAGTCGATGCCCAGTTTCAGGATGGGCATGCATGCGTGGGTCGCGAGAAGGACGCGATCGGCATCGTCAAGCTCCACGCCCTTCACCGGTTCCAGCGACTTGCGATCAAGGAACAACGTGGCCAGCACGCGCAGCGTGGCCTGGTCGGAAGCACCCAGCCGGCGTGCCGGGAGACAGTGCTGCAGCGCGTTTTGCCAGAAGCCGTCGGGGATCGGGTGCCGGGCGACGATGCGCCGCACACGCCAGTTTCTGATTTTGTCGAACATGGGCACTCGCCGGAGGAGTTACATGGTCAACAGCATCTGGGCCGAGATGTGCTTTCTCAAGCAAGGGAGCGGAAGATTTCTGCCGCCCACGCTCCTAGACTGCTCAAGTCGGAACGCTGATCAGCATCGAAACTCAGTTGCGTGAAGCCCCTCTCCCTTTGGGAGAGGGGTTGGGGAGAGGGTTCGGACGAAGCGCGGCATACAGGCCTGAATCACACGAGGCGCTTCGCTTGGTCCGAACCCTCATCCGCCCCTTCGGGGCACCTTCTCCCGGAGGGAGAAGGGAAAAAGCTGGCTGGGGATCGACGCTAATCGGAAGTCGGGATGGCCAGCAAATCGAGCCCGCCTGACATGCCGGATTACTGCTTGGCATCGGCCGTCTGGGCGGCGCGGGCGGCGTCCACCAGTTCATCCAGGCTGATCTTTCCGTCGTGGTTGGCATCCACGTCGGCGAAGTGCTGCTCCAGCGTCGGGTTGGCGGCGGCCTCCGATTTGCTGATGCTCTTGTCCCCGTTGCTGTCGAGGCTTTTGAAGGCTTCTTCGATGGCGACCCGCTGGTTGGCCAGGCGCGATGCCATGAATGCATTGAACTCCGTGCGGCTGACCTGTCCGTCGCCGTTGGTGTCCATCTTGTTGAAGGCGGCCGCGACAAGATCGGACTCGGACTTTGTTTCCACCGGCGTGGCCGTGGCGCATGCGACCAGTGCGCAGAACAGGGGGGCGGAAGCCAGCAGGGTGTTTCTTGCGATGGCGGATTTCATGGGTTGCTCCGTAAGTGTTGCAGGGTCAATGCCGATGCCTGTCGTAGTTATCGTGGCGATGGTCGTGGTAGCGCCGGTCATCATGATGCCGGTGGTGGTTTTTGGTGGTGACGTTGCCGATCACGCCACCTGCGGCGGCGCCGGCGATGGTGCTGAAGATGTCACCATGGGAAAGCACTGCGCCACCGATTGCGCCGATGCCGACACCGATAAGCGTGTTCTTCTGTTTCCTTGTCATGCCGTGCGCGTCGACAGTGGAGACGGTGCCCGCGGCCATGGCGAGCGATGCCATCAGGCAGAAAGCGATTCGGGTTCTCGCGGGTGTGATTTTCCTGGGTGTCATTGCTACATGCCCTCATGCATTTCGATCAGGTGCCGGAGGCCACCGAAGCGAAAGGAGAGCGCCGGCGGATGCGGTACTCGCCTTCGTGCCACGGCGTGGCTCTGGTCAGGGGATACAGGTGGCAGGCGTCAAGACGAAGCAGGGCTTCGGGCGGTTCCTGCCCCGCATGGGACAATGCGAATCTCGCGCCTGCGAAAAGCCAAGCGCTGCATGGTCCGGCACGAACATTGCCTCAACATTGCGTCCATGGGCGATGGAGGGTCGTCGTCGTTCGACGCGTGCGGGTTCTTGCATGCATCAGGTGCATGTATCTGCCCGGGAGCGCATGGGTCGCTCGGACGGTCGTCCATCGTGTACGCGTGCTCCGCTGCGCGCCGGAGCACCTCCGTTCCCCTCGATGGTTCGGGGAACGGAGGCCTCGGGTTCGATTACTCGGTGAAGCTGGCGGTGACGTGGTACACGCGTCCGCCCCAGCCATCATCCGGGAACGCATCGGATACCTTGACGTAGACCGGTTTCGCGCCATCGCTGCCGGAGCCGAGGTATGGCGTCAGGTCGATGGTCTGGTTGCCCTTGTTGGAGCCGTCGGTGATGCGCTGGTTTTCCTGCAGCACCGTGGTCCAGTTCTGGTTGTCAGAGCTGACCTGGACCAGGTATTCGGCATCGATGGTCAGGGTGACGTGTGCCGAGGTGGTGTCGAACGGGAACGGGAAGCGATAGGTGAAGTGCGCGGTACCGTCGGCGAACCGGTTCTGCACGCCATTGCTCTGCGAGCCGTCGGGATCCCACAGCCACGGCGTCTCGTTGACGGTGCCGGTGTCGAAGTCGATCGAGTGCGCGACCAGCACGTCGGCCTGGGTGCTGAAATGCAGCCCGGCAGCCGCCACGTTGGCGGTGACCATGTGGTGCCCGTCCGTGGCCAGGCTCGGCACGGTAAGCGTCAGTGGAATCGAGCCGTTGACCGGGACGGCGGTGCCGTGGGGCTGCAAGTGCAGTTGGCTTGCGGTGGGCGAGACGCCCCAGCCGGCAGGCGCCTGGACCGATGCGTTCGCGTTGAGCGGGAACCAGCCGGTGGCGGAGACCCCCAGGTTGAGGGCGATGGGGGTGTTTCCTGATGCCGCCGGCATGACCACGGGCTGCGCCGGGGACAGGGTTGCGGCCAGCGAGGCTTGCGGCGTCCAGACGGGTATCTCGCCGATCAGGGCGCTGAGCGCACTGGCCTGGGTGCGCCAGTCGAAGACATTCGGATGAGCGTCGCTGGTGGCGCCGGACCAGCGCGTGCCGAGCCGCCCGGCGGCGTCGCGATCAGCGTTCCAGATGCTTTCGGCCTGCGTGTCCAGGAAGGCGGCGTAACGGCGATCGTGGGTGGTGTCGACCAGGTCGGTCCAATAGCGCATGAAGATGCCCTTGAACTGCTTGCCGTTGTCGTCGCAAGTCTGGTCGAGTGCATCGCAGCTTTCGGTCAGAATGCCGCTGGCGACCAGTCCGTTCGGACCGATCGCGGCATCGGCCAGGCGGCGCACGGTGGCCATGATGGACGGGTCGCGGGTGGCGCGCCAGAGTTCCAGGCCGGCACCGATCAGCATGCCCTGGTTGTAACTCCACACGGTCTGCCCGTTGTTGGTGCAGGTGTTCGTCAGGCCGTCGTTGACCAGGCCGTTGGCATTGATCATGCCGCTGCCGTTGAACCACTTCCACGCGGTGCTGGAACGGGCGAGCCAGAGATGATCGCCATGGATGCGGTTGTGCAGTTCGGCGGTGAGCCGGATCCACAGCGCGTTGGTGACGGCGTTCTTGTAGGTGCGTTCCGCGTTCCACCACACGCCACCGCCACAGGTGCTGGTGTCCCAGTAGCCGTAGACGTAGTTGGCGATGGTCACCGCCATGTCCAGGTACTTCGGATTGCGGGTCAGGTCATAGGCCTGAAGCCATGTCAGCGCCCACCATTCGGAGTCGTCGATGGCCCGGCTGGTGAAGTTGCCGAGCAGGGGATCGCCGGACAGCACGCCCGGCGGAAACACGCCCTTGTCCTTCTCGAAGGTGTTGTCCAGTTGACCGAGATAGCGGCGGTCGCCGGTGCGTTGCATGTAGTCGCCGATGGTTTGCAGGGCGACCGCCGAATTCCACCAGCTGGAGGGAAACCAGGCCTTGTTTGGATCGTACGAACTCATCAGCACATCCGCCGCCACCCGGGCACGGGCGACGGCCGTGGGACCATCGATTCGCGGGCTGGCTTCGGGTTGTCGGGCGTGCGCGCTTGCCACTGCGGTCAGCACCATGAACAGGGTCATCAGACCGGTCAGGCCCGGCGTGATCGAACGGCGCATTCGCGGGGCGCCGAGCCAGCCTGAGCGGATCTTTGGGAGCAATTTCAATCGATCTAAAAGCGAGTGGAATTTTGTCGTCGAATGCATGATCGGAAGCTCTCCTCGTGGGAATACCCGGGAAAGGGATGGAGGCTGGATTGCCCCATCTTTCCATGGCCAGATCAGTGGCTTGGCGCCATGCCGGTCTGGAAAAGTGCACGTGTGGCACAGCCTTCAGGGCACAAGTCGACGAAGCTGGCAGGCCCGTGCGCCCGATCGAGTATTGCCGGAGGATCCTTCCAATTGTGAGAACCACGCCACGGACTGCTCATCGATGGCCCCGGGCGCTTCGAATAGCCGTCCAAACACGGAGCCGCGGATGACCCTGTTTTCTCGTCATTCCCGCGAGACGCTAGTTCAACAGCCGCTCTGATCAACGACGAAACTCCGCCCGGGGCCGTTCGCGCTGAGCGTGGCTTGCGCCAGCAAGCAGAATTGAAGCGCACGAAAGCAATGCCCCTTCGACTCCGGCCCTACGGGCCTACGCTCAGGGCGAACGGTGAGGTGTCGCCTGAATCTTGTCGCCAATCAGGTCGGCTGTTGAAAAGCGCCTTGTCGGGATGACGGGCAAAAGGCTGATGGATCAGACTTCCCTCAGTCCTTGCCGATGGCCTTGATCATCTGTGCGAAGTGGGCCTTGACCTTGGGGTCGGCGTGCGATTGATCAATTTCGGATGGCAGCTTTGCCAGCCGCGCATTGAACGCCTTGACCAGCGTCGGCAACTGCTCGGGCTGGTAGTCGATCAGGCGACCGAGCTGCGCCGCCAACGACACATCGTCCGGCAGGGGGGCCGGTGAATTCCAGTGGTATTTCAACCATTCGACTGCGGCTGCGGTGCGTTTCATGCGGTAGCGCAAGCCGGCTACATCGACCGGGTGGTTGGCGAAATGCACCGTCACTTTCAACGGCTGGTCCGCGTTCTGCGCCGGCACGATGATGCGGGCCGTCAGCGTGTCGCCGTCGTACTGCCAGCTGCCCGGACGGGCGTCATCCGCGCGGGTGTACGGCTTGCCATTGACCATCACGCTTTTCGGCAGCGTCGCGTCCGGCAGTTCGATGGTGAATTGCTTGTCGTGCGGCATGCCGGGATAGCTGCCCTGGTGTGGGCCGACGGTCAGTGTCGCGGTGTGCGCGTCGCGTTTCCCATCGATCGCGGTGAAGGCGTATTCGCCATGGCGATAGCCTTCGCTGTTGCCGGCGTCGGTGTAAAGCCGCGTGTGCGCAGTTCCACCCGGGAACTGGCGCAGCACGAGGACGCTGTTGTCCATGTCCTGCAGTTTTTTCACCGAGGGCGGGTTCATCGGCACGATCGCACCGGCGCGGACGAACACCGGTACTTCATCCAGCGTGTAATCACGCGTGACGGTCCGTCCGCCTTGCAGCACGTCGCCGCGGTTGCGGTCGTACCAGCGGCCGGGTGGCAGCCATGTCGAGACGTTGGCCACGCCGTCCTTCATCGGTTGCGCGACGGGGGAGACCAGCATGTCGTCGCCGAACATGTATTCGTTGCCGACGTCGTAGGCTTTGGCCAGGTTCGGCCATGCGTAGTACAGCGGGCGCATCAGCGACACGCCGCTGTCGTAGGCCTCGCGCGAAGCCGTGTAGATGTAGGGCGCCAGGGCGTAGCGCAGGTCGATGATCTGCCGCAGCGCGGTGAAATCCGCAGGCGGGAAACGCCAGGGCTCCTTGCGCAGGCCGGCTTCCTTGGAGGAGTGGGTGCGCAGGATCGGGCTGAAGGCGCCGAACTGCATCCAGCGCACGTAGAGTTCCGGATTGATGTGGCGCTGGTCTTCCGGTGTGTCGTCGGAAAACATGTGGCCGCCGATGTCATGGCTCCAGTAGCCATAAAGCACGTTCGATGCGGTTGCCGTGAAGTAGGGCTGGTAGGCCAGCGTTTGCCAGGCAATCACCGAGTCGCCGGAAAAGCCCACCTGGTAGCGATGGTTTCCGAGGCCGCCCCAGCGGTGGTAGATCAGCGCGCGGGCCTTGTCCGCGTTCTGCATGTGCGTATAGAAGACGTAGTTGAGCCACCAGGTGTTGGACAGGCCCGGCAGCTTTTTCGCATCGGGCCATTGCTGCCAGTCGAGCCACCAGAAGTTCACGCCCTCGGCGCGCAGGGGCGCGAGCACGATATCGAACAGGTTGCTCATGTAGCGCTTGTCGACGGTATCGATGCCGATGGCTTTGCCGTCATGCACGCCCATCGCCTTGGCGAAGGCGGGGTAGCGCGTCTCGTTCGATGGCACGCCGGACGCCGGGTGCAGGTTGAGCGTCACTCTCAGTTGCTGGCTGTGCAGCCACGCCAGGAATTTGGCCGGGTCCGGGAACAGGCTGTGGTTCCAGCTGTAGCCGGTCCAGCCGACGGTTTGCCCGAACGCGTCGCGCTTGACGTAGCGGGGATCCCAGCTGAGCTGGTCGGTGCGGTGCCAGTCCATGTCGATGACCAGCACGTCCAGCGGAATGCCGTAGCGCTCGAAGTTTTTTACCAGCGCGCGCAGTTCGCTGTCCGAGTAGTTCCAGTAACGCGACCACCAGTAGCCGAACGCAAACCGCGGCGGCATCGGTTCGCGCCCGGCCACCTTGGCGAAGTCACCCAGGATTTTCTTGTAGTGATGGCCGTAGCCGAGAAAGTAGAGGTCCTGGCAATCGCTGCAGGTGCGTTTCTTGACCCAGCGCCAGGCGCTGTCGTCGAACAGGAAGCTCTTCGAATCGTCGACCAGGTGCCAGCCCTGCCGTGACAGCAGGCCTTGTCCGAGATCCAGCTGCTTGCCGGTGTCCAGTTGCACGTCGCCGCGATAGCGGTCCAGCGTGCGCGCCGTGCCCTTGAGATTGCCTGTTTCCACGTCGCCCGGGTGCCAGTCGAAGGCGGTCTTGAAGCCCTTCGAATGGATGGTGAGATTGCCGGCATTGAAGCGGCCGCTGCCAAGCTTGTAGGCAAGGCTCAACGAAGCCGTGTCGATGTGCAGCGTGCCATCGCGGGTGGTCGTGGTGAACTTCGGTACCGGCTGATCGCGGTCGATGAACACCTGCGAAGGCGCATCGACGAAGTGCCCGTCGGGAGACCATTCCATGCGGATGATGCGTGGCGTCAGTACGGTGAAGCGCACATGGCTGCGTTGGACGACTGCGGCGGGGTTGGCCTTGCCGTGCATGGCGGGTTCGGCGTTCTGCGCTAGTACCGGCAGCGCTGTCATCAACGCGAGCAGCGCGATGGCTGCCTGTACATGGATCTGTCGCTTCATCGGAATCCTCGATCGTCGGGGAAGATCCGGACGCGCGGCGATGCGGTGTCACGCCTTTCGCCACGCCAGGATCAGACAACAGCGCTTCATGCGGGGCCACCGCACGCAGGGAAGACTACCCTCAGCAATGCTGATGCAGTCAGGTGTCGACCCGTTATCCCCGGGTGCGGCATCCGGCGTGCGGTCATGAAGGTGTGCGCTCCTCCACACCACGGACCGGACTCTCCATCGCCGTCGACTCGCCGGTTTCGTGGCGATTCAACGTGTCCGATGGAAGGCGGCCCTTGATGACTATAGCAAATAAGTCATACATTTCGAGGTGCGTCTTGCCGATGGCGCCATGGTGCATTTGGCCCTGCTTGTACGGGGTGCTCCGTGCACATTCCGCCGACAACGCCGGCCCGCCCCATCTGGACGTCCATCCATGTCGAAAAAGCGCACGCCTCTCATCGATCCTTCGGCTGTCGCCGATCCCCGCCGCCGCGATGTCCTGAAGCTTTCCGGTCTTGCCGGCCTGGCGCTTGCCGGCTCGGCGCTGCTGCCGGCCGAGGCGCGCGTGCCGTTCGGCGTGGCACGCACCGGTTCGGCCATGGCTGCCGATGGTGCTGTCGTACCGTTCTCGACGGCGGCCACGCCGATCCGTCCGCCCGCTGTGCCGTTGGCGGTGCGCCAGCCGTATCTGAGCACCTGGTTGCCGGCGACGCTGCTTCCCGGGACCTCGCCGCAATTCTGGCAAATCGACCCGAGCCATCTCGATGCCACTTCCACCAACGCCACGGGCATGGTGGGGTTGGCCCGCATCGATGGCGTGGCGTGGCTGTTCATGGGCGACGGCAAGATCGTCCGGGACATTCCCGATGGCAATCACGGCAAGGCGCACACGGTCGAGGATTATCCACGTGCCATGCAGCAGACTGCGTTGCACATCACGGCGACGCGCTCGTGCTTCACCTTGCAAGGCGGCGGTGTCGAACTGTCGGTGGATTTTCTTTCCCCGGTGGAGCCGGGCGACGCACGCCGCCAGTCCATTCCGATGAGCTATGTCCGTGTCTCGGCACGAAGCGCGGATGGTGCGGCGCATGCCGTGCAGATCTACATGGAAATCACCGGCGACTGGGCCAGTGGCGATCATGCACAGGAAGTGGTGGTTGCGCGCGGCGACTCAAAGGCTGCCCGCACCTGGACGCTGGCGCTAGCCAAGCCGCAGCCGCTGACCGAGCAGCACGAATTCGCGGCCTGGGGCCATGTCGTCTGGTCGACGCCGAATCGCACGGGCATCAGCATGCAGGCGGGAGATTGCCTGAAGGTGCGTCGCCGGTTCGTCGAGCATGGTTCGCTCAACGGCAGCAACGACGCGCAGCAGTCCACGATCAAGTCGATGCCGGCGCTGGCATTGGCGGTCGACCTGGGTCGCTGCGGTGCCTCTGCCATCGGCGTGGACTTTGTCGTGGGGCAGGTGCGCGAGCAATCCATCAACTATCTCGGAAAGCCGCTGAATGCGTTGTGGACGCACCATTTCGGTGACTGGAAGACGATGCTGGATTTCTTCCATGGGGACGCCACCGCAGCACGTGCGCGGGCCGACACGCTGGATGCAAAAATCACGCGCGACGCACGTGCCGCCGGCGGCGGGCATTACGAAGGCCTGTGCGTGCTTGCGCTGCGGCAGGCCTACGGCGGCACGGAACTGGTGCTGGGGCCGGACGGTTCGCCATGGGCGTTCCTGAAGGAAATCTCCAGTGACGGCAACGTGTCCACGGTGGATGTGCTGTTTCCGGCATCACCGGTGTGGATGTACCTCGATCCCGATTATCTGCGCATGTTGCTGCTGCCCTTGCTCGATTATGCCGAGAAGGGCGGCTGGCCGAAGACGTTTGCCGAGCACGACGTGGGTTCGTCCTACCCGCAGGCGTTGGGTCATAACGACGGCAAGGAAGAGGACATGCCGGTGGAGGAGACCGGCGACATGCTGATCATGATGGCCGCTTATTTGCGGCGGGTTCCGCGTGCCGAAGCACGTGCGTTCGCCACGCGCCATTATCCGCTGCTGAAAAAGTGGGCGGGTTATCTGGAAAAGAACCTGCCCGATCCGGGTTTCCAGAACCAGACCGACGATTTCGCCGGGTCGATCGCGCACAGCGTCAACCTGTCGCTGAAAGGCATCGTGGCGCTGGCAGCCATGGGCCAGGTGGCCGAGCTGGTTGGCCAGGCCACCGAGGCCACGCACTACCAGCAGCGCGCACGCAAGGACATCGCTTACTGGGCGAAGCAGGCGAAGGATCCGAAAGCCCCGCACCTGGATCTCACCTACCACGACGCCGGCGGGCAGGGCACGTGGGGCACGCTCTACAACGGCTTTGCCGATACGTTGCTGGGCACGGGGCTGATTCCGCCGCAAGTCCGCGTAATGCAGGCGAACTGGTATCGCCAGCAGTGCAATGCCTTCGGGCTTCCCTTGCAGGTGCCGCACAGTTACGCCAAGTCCGATTGGGAGCTGTTCACGGCGGCGTGGCTGGCTGACCAGCCGGTGGCGCAGGACCTGATCGATCGCGTCTACGCCTATGCCAACACCACGCCCGATCGCGTACCTTTCTGCGATCTGTACAACACCGTCACCGGTCGCCGCACCGGCTTCGAGGCCCGGCCGGTGCAGGGCGGTATCTTCGCGCCGCTGGCGGTGCGGAGCATGGGGCGGACAAGCTCCCATGGCGATCCCGACAGCGCTGCCTGAGCCGTGTAGGAGCGCACCCTGTGCGCGAAGGCTCTGGCTTCGATCAATGCCAGAGCCTTCGCGCACAGGGTGCGCTCCTACAAAAAAGGAGTAACGAGCAAAACAGGGCTGTTCGAGATTCCCCAAGGTGCGGGCATTGGCGTGGTGCGGGTCCGTTGTGACGCTGGGCTTGTGGCCGATTGGATGTACGCTTGCGCGACGGCCGTTGTCGCGTGCCGCCCAGTTGCTCCCCACTCCAAGCATTTCGCATGTCCCTATTTGAACGGCTTACCTTGTCTGCAAGTGCCATCCTTTTCATCGGTGGCAACGCCTCGACGGAATGGTCAGGCGCGCAATGAGCGGCATGTTCCATTCGCTCAGAAGCTACAACTACCGGCTGTGGGCCGGTGGCGCATTGGTGTCCAACGTGGGCACCTGGATGCAACGGATCGGGCAGGACTGGCTGGTGCTTACCGTGCTCACCCATCACAACGCGACGGCGGTGGGTACGGTGATGGCGCTGCAGTTCGGACCACCGTTGCTGCTGCTGCCGCTGTCCGGCTTTGCCGCCGACCACATGGACCGGCGCAAGCTGCTGCTGTGGACCCAGGGAGCTTCCGGTTTGCTGGCGCTGGGCCTGGGCCTGCTTACCATCTTCGGTGCGATCCAACTCTGGCAGGTGTATGGCTTTGCGCTGCTGCTCGGCATCGTCACCGCGTTCGACGCGCCGGCCCGGCAGGCGTTTGTGTCGGATCTGGTCAGCGATGACGTCCTGGCCAACGCGGTAGCGCTGAACTCGGCGTCCTTCAATGCCGCGCGCATGGTCGGCCCGGCGGCAGCGGGTGTGTTGATTGCGGCGGTCGGCGAGGGCTGGCTGTTCCTGATCAATGCAGGTTCCTACGCTGCCGTGCTGGTATCGCTGTGGTTTCTTCGCCGGCACGAACTGCTGACCGAGGCGCGACCCAAGCGCACGCGCGGCAGTCTGCTGGCCGGCTTTCACTATGTGTGGAAGCGTCCCGACCTGATGGCGGTGCTGGTGATGCTGTTGCTGCTCGGCACCTTCGGTTTCAACTTCGCCATCTTCATTTCGACCATGTCGGTTACCGTGTTCCACGGCAACGCCAGTCAGTACGGTCTGCTGACCTCGGCGATGGCGGCGGGCACCATGTGCGGAGCCCTGCTATCGGCGCGCCGGGCGTTCCCCGGCATGGTGCTGATGGGCGCCGCGGCCGCGGCCTTCGGTGTCAGTGTGGCGGTGGCAGCGGTGATGCCCAGCCCTTTCCTGTTCGCCGTCGTGCTGTTCTTCGTCGGCCTGGCCGCGCTCACCTTCATGACCGCCAGCAACTCCATGATGCAGCTCACCACCGAGCGCAGCATGCGCGGCCGGGTGCTGGCGCTGCGCATCGCCGTGGTCATGGGCGGCACCCCGATCGGTGCGCCGCTGGTCGGCTGGGTGGTCGACCGTTTCGGCGCCCGCTGGGCACTGGGCGTCGGCGCGGTGGCGGGCATTGCGGCGGCCGGGGTGGCGGTGGCTTATCTGGTCAGACATTGCCACCTGCGCCTGTTCCGCGAGGCCGGCCGACTGCGCCTGACTATCCATCCGGAGCCGGCTGACGTAACCGCCGTGCGCGTGGCGGCGGGCGAGCGTGTGACCTGAGCAGGCGTACCAACCAGGGAGACGCCATGCTTTCAGGTTGCGCAGTTGACCTTGCTCGCCACGGTAGCTGGCGCTTCGCGCGCACCAGCGGTGCATGAATCGCGCGCTTTGTTCCTATACGGTAGCCAGCGCCTGCTCCAGGTCGGCAATCAGGTCGTCCGCGTGTTCGATACCGATGCATAGCCGCACCAGGTCGGCGCTGACGCCGGCTTCCTTCAGCTCTTCGTCGTTGAGCTGGCGGTGGGTGGTGGTGGCGGGATGGCAGGCGAGGGTGCGGGTGTCGCCGATGTTGACCAGGCGCTTGACGATCTGCAGCTTGTCCATGAAGCGGGCGCAGGCGTCGCGGCCGCCCTTGATGCCGAAGGTGAACAGGGATGAGGGGATGCCGCCCTCCATGTACTTCTGCGCCAGCGCGTATTCGCTGTCGCCCTCCAGGCCGCCGAAGCGCACCCAGCTGACCTTGGGATGGGCCTTGAGGTACCTGGCCAGGGTCAGCGCGTTGCTGCAGTGGCGTTCCATGCGCAGCGTGAGGGTTTCGATACCTTGCAGGATCAGGAAGGCATTGAACGGCGAGATGGCCGCGCCGGTGTTGCGCAGCGCCACGGTGCGGGCGCGGGCGATATAGGCGGCCGGGCCGAAAGCTTCCGTGTACACCACGCCGTGGTAGGCCGGTTCGGGAGTGGAGAACTGCGGGAAGCGCGGGTTGCCCTTCCAGTCGAACTTGCCGGAGTCGATGACGATGCCACCAATGCTGTTGCCGTGGCCGCCGAGGTACTTGGTGAGCGCGTGCACGATGATGTCGGCACCGTGCTCGATCGGTCGGCACAGGGCTGGCGTGGGCACGGTGTTGTCCACCACCAGCGGCAGGCCGGCCTTGTGCGCCACCTCGGCCAGCGCGGCGATGTCCACCACGTTGCCGGCCGGATTGCCCACCGATTCACAGTAGATGAGCTTGGTCTTGTCGTCGATCGCGGCGGCAAACGCGGCCGGATCGCGGCCGTCCACCAGCCGTGCCTCGACGCCTTGCGCGCGCAGGGTGTGGCGGAAGAAGGTGTAGGTGCCGCCGTAGACCTGCGCGGTGGCGACGATGTTGTCGCCCGCCTCGACCAGGGTTTGGATGGCGGCGGTGATGGCCGCCATGCCGGAAGCGAAGGCCAGACCCGCCACGCCGCCTTCCAGCATCGCCACGCGCTGCTCCAGCACGTCGGTGGTGGGATTCATGATGCGCGTGTAGATATTGCCCGGCACCTTCAGGTCGAACAGATCGGCGCCGTGCTGGGTATCGTCGAAGTAGAAACTGGTGGTCTGGTAGATCGGCACGGCGACCGAGTGAGTTTGCGGATCACCGGCGAAGCCGCCGTGGATGGCGATGGTTTCCCTTTTCATGAAATGCCCTCGAGCGTTGTGCGGCCATCATGCTCGTTAAGGCATGGCGGATGCCCGAGTGTAATGGTTTCAGTCGACTATTTCATGGACGTCCATCAGTATGGATGTCCATATCCATGTGATGCCAGTGGTGCTCAAGGAACATCGCACAAGGTATCGCAGCCCCGGCCTGCGCGAGCGTGCGGACCAGGAGCTGCCGTTTGCCGGCGGGGGCGGGTTGCCTGCCCCGGTCGTGCTCAGTGGCTGGCGGTCGAGTGCGCCACCACCGGCAACAGCACGGCGCTGTGTCCATCCGGTCCATGCTCGATCGTCACCGTCGCCTTTTTGTAGTCGGCCGGCTTGGCGAACAGGATGTTGGGCACGTACGTCTGCGGGTTGCGGTCGTAGAGCGGGAACAGGCTGGACTGGATCTGCACCATGATGCGGTGGCCGGGTTTGAACTCGTAATTCACGCTGGGCAGGCGGAACTTGTATTCCTGCACCACGTTCGCCGGGATCGGCGACGGATCGGCGAAGCTCTTGCGGTAGCGCCCGCGGAAGATGTCGAGCGAGATCGGCAGCTCGTAGCCGCCCATCGTCGGGTCGCTGGGGTCGGTGCCCGGATAGACGTCGATCAGCTTGACCACGAAGTCACCGTCGGTACCGGTGGTCTTGGCAAAGATGTCAGCGATCGGTGCGCCCTGCAGTGTCACGGTCTTGGTCAGCACCGGCGTGGTGTAGGACAGCACGTCGGGCCGGTCAGCTACAAAGCGCTGGTCGTGGACCAGCCAGGTGCGCCAGTTGTCGTTCTTCTGCGGGATCGGGCGCGGCAGGTAGGGCACCGGCTTGGCCGGGTCGGAGACGTAGCTGTCACCACCACCGGCGGGTTGCTGGAAGCCCAGGCCCATGTCCGCCTGCAGGTAGATCGGGGTGAGCTGCTGGGCACTCGCCACCTTCCAGTTCGAGAAGCGGTCCCAGCGTTTTTCGACCGCGTTGTAGATCATCGCTTGCGGCAACGGTTTGGCCATCGGCGTGCCGCGCAGGTAATGGTTGAACCAGGGAATCATCACTGTCCGGCGGAATTCGGCGGCGGTGTCGCCGGGCCATTTGAGCGGCCCGAGGTGCCAGCCTTGGCGGTTGATCTGGCTATGCCACCACGGGCCGATCACCAGGTGATTGTTGGCGCCGTGGCCGGCCTTGGTGAGCGCTTCCCAGGCGTGGATGGCGCCGTAGATGTCTTCCTGATCCCACAGGCCTTGCAGCCACATCGTGGGCACGTTGGACGGATGTTCGGGCAGCAGCTTGTCCAGCGCCTGCAGTTGCCAGAAGGCGTCGTAGGCCGGGTGCGCGGCGAAGCGGTTCCACCACGGCAACTGCTTGAAGCCATGGGCGTCGGCGTAGTCGCCGGCCGAACCTGCTTCGAGGAAATTGGTGTAGTCGTCGTAGTTGTCGCGCGGAACGCTCTCGCCTTTGCCTTTCCGGGTGGTCTGGCCGGTGAAGTAGTCCAGGTTCACCTGGCGCAGCGCGCCGTAGTGGTACCAGTCGTCGCCCATCCAGCCGTCGATCATCGGGCTTTCCGGCGCGGCGACCTTCAGCGCGGGGTTTGGATGGAGCAGGGCCATGGCGACGGTCCAGCCGTCGTAGGACGAGCCGATCATGCCGACCTTGCCGTTCGACTGCGTGATGTTCTTCACCAGCCAGTCGATGGTGTCCCACGCGTCGGTGGTGTCGTCGGTCTTGGTCGGATTGAGCGGTCCCATCGGCGGGCGCGTCATGATGTACTTGCCCTCCGAGCCGTATTTGCCGCGCACGTCCTGCCACACCAGGATGTAGCTGCCGTCGGCCCAGTCCTTGTCGCCCGACCACACCGCGTCGGCCATGTGCGGACTGTTGTTCGGCACGAAACCGCTGGCGTTGTACGGCGTGCGCTCCAGCAGCATCGGCAGGTCGTGCGCGCCCTTCGGGATCAGGATCACGGTGTGCAACTTCACGCCGTCACGCATCGGGATCATCACGTCGCGCTTGACGTAGTCGAAGTTGCCTTCCGGCTGGGTCCAGTGCGCCGGGATGTCCGACCCGGTCTGAATCATGTCGGGGGTGACCTTTGCCGAACTCTGGCCTGTCGGGGCCATCGCGAATACGCTGGCCGACACGAGGCAGGCGAGCGAGACGAGCACCGAGCTGAAAGCCGCAGTCTTCATGTCGAGGGAATCCTGATGGTGGTGGATGCGTCGGCAACCTATCACGGCTTGGCCATCAGGTGCCGGCACGAAGTCGTCGATGCAGCTTCTCTTGCCGTTTTTGGCGCGCTGGCGTGGAATTTCCGGAGTGGCGGTTGGTGTCTGCCGCCGGGTCTTGGGTCGGATGATGGAAGGCCGAATCGGTACGGCGGTTTTTCGCCGGTTATGATGACCGGATGTGATCCCGGGCAGGCGCGAACGATGACAAGACGTGAGAGCACGCAGAATTGGCGGCCAGTGATCGCCGCGGTGTTGATGGCGTGTGCGGGGACGCTGTCAGCATCCGCGCCGAAAGCCACTTCACCATCGCGGTTCGATATCGGTTCGCCGGTGGTGGCATCGGCCGAGCCACTGGTTTCGCGACCGGCGACCACGCCGTGCACGGTGACCCTGCTTGATCATCACGCGTTCGATGAGCATGGCGATGCGTCATCGATGGACGCGCGTCCCTACGCGTTCGATTTCACGCCACCCAAAGGTTGCCGGGGTAGTTGGGGCAAGGTGGTGCTGGAGGCGGATTTCTCGGTGCCGGCGGGCCGCCAGTTCGATCGTACCGTGGCGCTCTGGCTCGGTGGCATCAATCTCTATTTCGGCACCACCATCGAGCCGTCGCCGGATGTGGCCCAGCACTGGCATGTCGAGCGCGACCTTACCGATTACGCCTCGCTGTTCACGCATGCGCAGGCCGGGCAGATGATCCTCAACAACTGGGTGAGCCCGACCACCAACAGTCCCATCGTGGTCAGCGTGCAGCTGAAGTTCTATCCGGCGGATGCCCATCTGCCCGTCGCCGGCGCGGCCGATCATGTCTATGCGCTGAGCTCCGACCCGCGCGGCGAGCAGACGCCGCTGGATACGCCAAACGCAAGCCTGTCGCGCAAGCTCACGTTTCCGCGCAATGTCGAGCGGGCCTACCTGGATGTGATCGCGCAAAGCCAGGCGCACGACGAACGCTGGTACACCTGTGTCGACAAGGCGTACCTGGAGCAGACGCGGGCGTATTCGCTGGAGGGCTTCGAGGCCTGCGACGGCGGCAGCTTCCGCGGCGTGGAGGTGTTGCTGGATGGCCAGCCGGCCGGACTGGCGCCGGTGTATCCGTGGATCTTCACCGGCGGCATCGCGCCGCATCTGTGGTTGCCGACACCAGGCATCCAGACGGTGAACTTCATTCCGTTCCGGGTGGATCTGACGCCGTTCGCCGGTTTGCTGGATGACGGCAAGCCGCACACGGTATCCGTGCGCGTACCGGGTGCCGATCATTTCTTCAACGTCGCGGCCAACCTGCTGGTTTATCAGGATCATCAAAGCCGCCAGCTCGGCGGTCGTATCGTGCGCAATACGCTGGCCCGGCAACCGCCGGCCACACTGATCGTGCGCGACACCCTGCACACCGGCAGCCATGGCGCCAGCGAAGGCACGCTGAACACCGACCAGACCCAGTCGTATGTCATCGTCGGTCGCCTGCACACCTCACGCGGAACCATCGACACCACGGTTCGTTATCGGGGCGGCTTCCATAATCACCAGACCTTCCGGCAGCCCGCCGCGAAGCGCTATGTGGAGACGATCGACCAGTCGACATCGCTGTCGCTGACGGTCGAGCGGAGTCTCGGCGGGCATCCGCTGGATGGCTATACGCTCAGGCAGGACGATCCGCTCTACCTCTCGGTCGACAAGTCCGTAGTGACCAAAGGGCAGGATTTCACGGCACTCGTCGCCATGCGCCAAGGCCATCGGATCGACCGACAACAGACGAATGCACGGGGAATGGCGTACCACGCCTCGCTGCAGGAAAACCTGTCCACGCGTGTCCAGGCAGATGGCAAGACCATTCCGGACCCGCTGGACCGCAGCGACTTTGCGCATCACGAGCAAGGGACCGAGCAGGTGAGCTTCGTCGATTCGTTCGGTAGCTGCTATCGGACCGACCTTGCGTCGAGCGACGAACGCCTGACCGGGTTCAGTCAGGGCAAGGGCTGCCCCGGCCAGGTCAATCACCTCGACAGTCGCTCGCGGCCGGATAGCCCGTCGCTGGCGCCTTTGTAGTGCGGAGCGCGCCCTCGGAACGGGGGCGCGGCTCGAAGGGACGGTTGTTCCGCTTTCCAGTGAAGGTTTACAGAAGAACGCGATGACGGCCTAATTCCCGGCAATTGGAGTGGCAGGGGAAGGACGCGTGGGCGGACGTTTGCGGATTGCAATTGTCGGTTACGGCACGGGTGGGCAGGCGTCGGCGCTGATGCTTTCGCGCGACGGCCACGCGGTGGAAGTGTTCGAGCGTGCGTTGGAGTTGGGTCCGGTTGGCGCCGGTTTCCTGCTGCAGCCGGTGGGGTTGGCCGTGTTATGGGAGATGGGCCTGCTCGATGACGTGCTCGGCCATGGCGCCATGGTCACGCGGTTGTATGGCCAGACCAGCCGGGGCCGCCCGGTGATGGACATGCGTTATGGCGAGCTCGACAAGCGGCTGTTCGGCCTTGGACTGCAACGCGGTGCGCTGTTTGGCCTGCTTGATGCCGCGTGGCAGGAGGGGCGCCAGATCCATCGTGGCTGTACCGTGGCATCGATCGATGCCGAGCGCGGATCGGTGACCGATGCCGAAGGTCATCGGCATGATGGTTTCGACCTGATCATTGTTGCCGACGGCACGGCTTCGCGCCTGCGCAATCAGGTGGTGCCCGCGACGCTGGATCGCCCCTATCCATGGGGGGCGCAATGGTGTCTGGTCGAGCAAGGTGACTGGCCGTGGATAGACGAGTTGCGGCAGCGTTACGTGGCTGCGCGTCGAATGGTCGGCATGCTGCCGGTGGGTACGCGGCCGGATGATCCGGTACGCCGCCTGAGCTTCTTCTGGAGCATGCCGACGGCCTCGCTCGATGACGGTGTCATGGATGCGGATCGCTGGCGCGAAGACGTTGCCACCGTCTGGCCCGAGGCGGCCGACCGCTTGCGCGCCACCGATGTGCCGACGGGGCTTGCCGTTGCCCGCTATCGCGATGCCGTGCACCGGCACTGGTCCCACGGTCGCGCGGTGCTGCTTGGTGATGCCGCCCATGCGATGAGCCCGCAGCTGGGGCAGGGCGTCAACATGGCGCTGCTGGATGCACATGCGTTGCGCGATGCGCTGCGTGTGCATGGAGCGGTCGCGGATGCGTTGGCCGCGTATGAACGCCAGCGTCGATCCCATGTCGGCATCTACCACTTCTGGAGCCGTTGGCTGACGCCGCTGTTCCAGTCCGATCGCGACACCGCTGCACGCTGGCGCGACCGGCTGTTCCACCCGCTGTCGCGCGTGCCAGGTGGTCGCGGCCAGATGCTTCGCGTGTTGACGGGTACGCGCAAAGGCTGGTTTGGGCGGTTTCCCTTGTCGGACGGGTTTGTCGACACACTCGCCGCCATGGGCCGACCTAAAACGCCACCGGATATTGCCGGCCCGCGTGTCGACGCAGCCCGTTGAAACCGCTTCCAGCCCGCTTGCGAGGCTGAGGGCGGAACCAAGTGCCTGTGTTTCGTCACAACGTTTCATTGCCGAGTATCGGCATTGGTTTCACGACGCTTTTTCGCGCTAGTCTCAAGCTTTCGACATGACGTCATGCTCGGAGACTTCTGATGAATCTGCGCCGTTGGTTTTCGGTCGTTGCCTGTGTGCTCGGATTGGGCGTGGCCGGCACGAGTGTGGCGGCCGAGGCGCCGCTGCGGGTCATGACCTTCAACGTGCGCGTGCCGGTGGATACCGGCATGAATGCCTGGGTGAACCGGCGCGACTTGATGGTGAAGGTGATCGAGGCGGCGCATCCGGATGTGCTCGGCACGCAGGAGCTGACCGAAGAGCAGGGTGAATACCTGGCCGCGCATCTGCCGGGTTACGCGTGGTTCGGGCAGGGCCGGGATGGCGGCACCAAGGGCGAACACATGGGCGTGTTCTATCGCACGGCGCGCCTGCAAGTGATTCGCTCGGGTGATTTCTGGCTTTCCGACACACCGACGGTACCGGGAAGCAAAACCTGGGGGCAGCCGTATCCGCGCATGGTGACCTGGGCGCACTTTCGCCTGCGTGATGGCGGTGGCACGTTCGATTATTTCAATACGCATTTCCCGTACCGGCCCGAGGATATGCACGCGCGCATGCTCAGTGCCAACGAGATCCTGCAACGGATCGGCACATTGCCTGCCGGGGCGAAGGTGATTCTCGCGGGCGATTTCAATGCGGGCCCTGATACTCCGGTACACGCCAGACTTGTGCAGAACTTGCACGATGCGTGGATGGCGGCCGCTTCGCACTCCGGTCCGGAGAAAACGTTCCACAACTTCACCGGCATCCCCGACCAGCGCATCGACTGGATCCTGAGCCGCGGCTTCAAGGTGCTCTCCGTGCATACCGTCACCACGCACGAGGGCGCGCATTATCCTTCCGACCACTTCCCGGTGGTCGCCGAGCTCGGCTTGTAGCGCCGGGCTGCCAACCTCTTTTCATCCTCCCCATGCAACGCGTGCTCCCGTGTCGCCACTGTGCGACGCGAGGGTGCGGCAATGCGTGAACATCATGAACGCTCTCTGACACGGGAGACGATCCAGGGCGCGTGCGCCGACTGGTGGTACGGAAAGTGAACCCGTCCCCATTCGAGGATGGTGGGCTGGCGCAAGATCGGTTTCGGGCATCAGGGGATATGCCAAATCAGGGGCAAAAGGGAGGCCTTCATGAACGATCGTTGTGTGTTGCATGGCGCTATGGCGCCCGTCCGTTTTCATCATCTCCGTCCGCTGGCCGCCGCGTGCGCGGTCGCACTGTTCGCCATCGCAAGTGCCGCGCCTGCCGCAGCGCAGGAGTCGGCCAGTCCGCAACAGACGACGCCCAAGGCCACCTCGACTTCGCCAGTCGTCGGCAAGACAGCCACAGACGACAAGAGCCAGAGTGACAAGAAGAAGCCCAAGGCCCCGGTCACCGACCTGAGTCGCGTGGTGGTGACCGGGATCAGCGGCAGCATCGAAAGCTCGATGAAGACCAAGGAGGACGCCAACGACATCGTCGAGGCGATCTCCGCCGAAGATATCGGCAAGTTGCCCGACGTCAGCATCGCCGACAGCCTGGCGCGTGTGCCCGGTCTGGCCACGCAACGTGCCGATGGCCAGGCCAACGCCATTTCCATTCGTGGCCTGTCGCCCGACTTTGCCGGCACCACGCTGGACGGGCGCGAGCAGGCGACGGTCGGCGAGAACCGTGGCGTGGAATACGACCAGTACCCGGCCGAGCTGATCAACGGCGTGACCATCTACAAGACGCCGGATGCCAGCCTGGTCGGGCAGGGCCTGTCCGGCACGGTGGATCTGCATACGATCAATCCACTGGACTTGTCCAGGCGGACGCTGGTGTTCAACCTGCGCGGCGCGCACAACAGCAACGGCTCGTTGAACCCGGGCACCGGCACGGGCACCAGTGGCCATCGCGCCAGCATCTCGTATGTCGATCAGTTCCTCGACCACACGCTGGGCGTGGCGGTGGGCTTCGCCATGGTCGACCAGCCGATCCAGGAGAAGCAGTACCAGGCGTGGTGGTGGAGTGCCGACAACGGCAGCGCCGGCATCGACCAGAACTGGGGCGGCCCGCACACGCCGGGCATGCCGGACAACGTGATTTCGCAGGAAGGCATGCAACTGCGCGCGCAATCGCAAACGCAGAAACGCAATGGCCTGATGGCGGTGCTGGAGTGGGCGCCGAACGACGTCTATTACTCGAAGCTGGACATGTATTACTCCACCTTCAGCAAGCGCAAGTACACCAACGGGGCGCAGTGGTCGAGCAGCCCGTACGACCACGTCGGCTACGACAACGTGCAGACCTCGCCCGGCCAGCCGTTGCCGATCGTCACGTCCGGCACCATCCTCGGCGTCGCGCCGATCCTGCAGAACGAGTACACCAAGGAGCACGACAAGCTCTACTCGATCGGCTGGAACAACAAGCTGTACGTGGGCGACTGGACGCTGATGGCGGACCTGTCCTCATCCAGCGCGCGGGTGAAACTGCACGATGCCTATCTGTTCAGCGGGCTGGCGGATGGCGCCTTCACCAGCGTCGACTTCAACACGCCGAGCGGGTTTGGCTATCCGGACTTCAGGCCCGGGGTGGACCTGGGCGACCCCGGCACGATGGTGTTCACCGATCCGGGAAGTCCCTGGAGCAACCCGCCCGGCTACGGTTACGACGGGCGCGAAGAGTTCGATCGCCAGGACGACACCATTCATGCGCTGCGCCTGCAGGTCAGCCATCCCGTTGGCTGGATCTTCAGCAACGTGGATGTCGGCGTGGCCTGGTCGGACCGTACCAAGACCAAACATGCCGATGTCTTCTTCGCTTACTTGAACGGCAATGGCTCCACGGCGGATACGTACCAGAGCCATTTCAGCGCGCCGATCGACCCGTCGCTGCTGCGCGGAACGACATCGCTGGGCTACGGTGGCATTCCCGGCATCGTCAACTACAACGTGCTCGGTGCGCTGTATGGCGACCAGTTCTACCTGGTGCAGAAGAACGGGCAGGGTGACTGGAGCCGCAACTACACCGTCGAAGAAAAAGTGCCGCTGGGATACGTCAAGTTCAACATCGACACGCACCTGGGTGATGTTCCGCTGCGCGGCAACGTGGGCGTGCAATTCGTGCACACCAACCAGTCGTCGCAGGCCTTGCAGACCAATGGCAATGCGCTGGTCGGCAAGATCACCGGCGGTGCCTCGTACAACAACGTGTTGCCCAGCCTGAACCTGGTGGCCGAGATCGGTCACCGGCAGTACCTGCGTTTTGGCCTGGCCAAGACCATGGCGCGCGGCCGCATCGATGACGAAAAGGTGGCCACGTCTGCCGGCGTGTCGCAGATCACCACGGGCCCCGGTGCCGGCCAGATCCTGTGGTCGGGCAGCGGCGGCAACCCGCAACTGCGGCCGTACGTGGCGGTGGGTACCGACCTGTCGTGGGAGAAGTATTTCGGCAACGCCAGTTATGTGGCAGTGGCGGCGTTCCACAAGAACCTGCTCAACTACATCTACAACAAGACCGTGCTCGACTACGATTTCTCGAACTACACCAACGACACGCCCACCTTGATTCCGACCAGCAACAAGGGCTCGTTCACCACGCCGGAAAACGGCACCGGCGGCAAAATGGATGGCCTGGAATTGTCCGGTGCCATCGAAGGCGGCCTGCTCACGTCCGCGCTGCAAGGCTTTGGCGCGCAGGCCAACTTCTCGCTGACCCATAGTTCCATTCCGCTGAGCTCCATCTCGTCCGTTCCCGGCGGGCCGAAGACCTTGCCAGGGTTGTCGCGCAAGGTGGCGAACCTGGCGTTGTTCTACGAACGTTACGGTTTCTCGATCCGCGTGGCCGAGCGCTATCGCTCGTCGTTTACCGGCGAAGCGGTGGCCTTGTTCGACCAGCTCGGCTACACCCAGATCCAGGCCAACCGGCAAACCGATTTGCAACTGGGCTACGCGTTTAGCGAGGGCCGCTGGAAGGGGCTGTCGCTGCTGCTGCAGGTGAACAACCTCACCAATTCCTCGGATTCGACCGTGCAGGTATCCACCCTGCCCAACAACGTGCCGCTGACCCGGCCGCTGGAATACGACACGTGGGGGCGTACCGTCCTGTTCGGCATCAACTACAAGTTGTAGGCTGACCGGGTACCCGGCACACGGCCTTCGTGCCGTGTGCCGCTGCCTTGTGATGGCCGTGCGTGGTGTGCGCACAAGTTGATGATTCGAATGATGATTTCAGATGATCGATGCCCGCTGGACGGGCTTGGCCGGGACCAGCCTGGGAATGCCGGCAGCGGCGCGGATACGGCATGCCCTGAGACCGTTGCACGATGACCGCGAAAGTGGTGCGGGCGCACGAGGCCGTGGGCCGCGGCAAGTGCGCCGGTCATGGGTGAAACCCGGGGGATTGGCCGCTGGGCGGCGGTTTCGTCGGTAGCCCTGCTGACGCTGTTGGCCGTGTCGGCAGTGCATTGGCCGCGCCCGGAACCGTTTGCGAACACGACGGGCGAAGTGCTGCCAGCCACTGGCGTGATGGTCCAGGTGTGGTTGAGCACGGCGGACCGACGCCTGCGCCTTGCGCAACAACCCGATGTCATGGCCGAAGAACGCGGTGCCGATACAGGCACGGCCGATGTGGTCATCGACCTGGCCCACACCTACCAGACGATGACCGGCTTCGGCGCGGCACTGACCGATTCGTCGGCATGGCTGATCCGCAACAAGATGAGCGCCTTGCAGCGCGCTGCGTTGCTGCATGAAATGTTCGGGCCGCCGCCCGGCCTCGACTTCAACATGCTGCGCATCACCATCGGTGCGTCGGATTTCTCGCTGCAGCATTACACCCTGGACGACATGCCGGCGGGTCAGACCGACCCCGGCTTGCAGCATTTCAACGTGGCCGTGGCCCAGCGCAACGTGATTCCGGTGTTGCAGGACATCCTGGCGATCCATCCCGGGCTGCGCATCATCGCCTCGCCATGGAGCGCGCCGGCCTGGATGAAGACCAGTGCAAACCTGATCAGCGGCAGCTTGCTTGAGCAATACGAGCCGAACTATGCGGCCTATCTCGTGCACTTCCTCGATGCGTTCAAGGGATACGGCATCCCGATTTTCGCGTTGACCTTGCAGAACGAACCGGCCTTCGAACCCTTGACCTATCCGGGCATGGAGCTGACGGCAGACGCGCGCGCACGGATCATCGGCCAGTATCTCGGACCGGCATTGGCCGCGCGCAAGCCGAAAACGCTGATCCTGGGCTGGGATCACAACTGGGATGCCCCGAACCAGCCCCTGAGCGTGCTGGCGGATCCGACCGCCAACCGGTATGTCGCCGGGATCGCCTGGCACTGCTATGCCGGCGATCCGAGTGCGCAAACCACGGTGCACCGGGCCTATCCCGGCAAGGACGCCTATCTCACCGAATGTTCGGGCGGCGACTGGCCATCGGCAAAAAATGGCGAGTTGCTGTTGTTCGCGCGCAACATCCTGATGATGTCGATCAAGAACTGGGCGCGTGGCGCGGTGTACTGGAACCTGGTGCTGGACGAAGACCATGGCCCGCATGCCGGCGGTTGCGATCAATGCAAGGGCGTGGTCACGGTCGACGCGCAAACCGGCGAGATCAGCCGCAATGACGAGTATTACGCCTTCGCCCATTTCAGTCGTTTCGTGTTGCCCGGCGCAGTGCGCGTGAAATCCGGCAACACACAGACGGGCGTCCACCAGGTGGCCTTCCAGAACCCGGACCATGGGTCGGTGGTGCTGGTGGCCGTCAACGGCAACGCGAAGGCGACCCGGCTGTCGGTCGAACAGGGCGATGTCCGCTTCCAGTACGACCTGCCGGCGAACAGCGTCGCGACATTCGAGTGGTCGCCGGGGGCGCCGGACGCGCCGGCTCCGGCGGCAAGTGTGGCCAGATAGCCGGCGGCGGGCGCGTGCGCCTGCGGCTACTTGTCCGAGTCCTTCTGCTTCTGCTTTTTCACCTTGGCCTCGGTTTCCTTGACGCCGGCCTCGCGCTGCCTGGCGTAATCGCGCGAGGCGACGGCCGCCTGCTCCTGCCTGGCGTCGTTGCTGCCATGTGTTGCCTGGTGCGGGTCTTTGGGTTTCATGTGCGCTCACTCGGGTTGGGCACCTGCACCATGCGACGATGAGGGTAAACACGACATCATGGTTGTGTGCACGACAGTGCAAGGCGACGACGGGCGATGATGGGGCGGTTGTCGATATCTTCGGCGCGAATGAGAGATGCCGGCTTGAACAGGTAGCGCACGGTTGGGGGATTATCATGGGGCGTCTATCCCATCCCCGAACCCTGGAGTCCGCTCCCATGCCCGCATGCACATTGCGCGATCAAACCGTCATCATCATCGGCGGCAGTTCCGGCATGGGCTATGCCGTGGCCGAAGGCGCGCTGGCCGAGGGCGCGCCCGTCGTGATCGGTTCGAGCAGCCAGGTCAACGTGGACGCCGCGGTACAGCGGCTGGGTGCGGGGGCATCGGGTGCGGTGCTGGACGTCCATGACGAGGCCAGTGTCGCGGCCTTCTTTGCCGCGCAGGAAAGTTTCGACCATCTGGTATTCACGGCGGGCGAACCGGGCGGCTTCGCGCCGACCCCGCTGGCGCAACTGGATATCGACGCGGCGGGCGAGGGCCTGCAGGTTCGCTTCTGGGGCGCGCTGAGGGCGATCAAGCATGCCCAGCCGCGCTTGTCGGCGCACGGCTCGATCACGCTTACCGACGGACTGTTGGCTCACTTGCCGAGGAAGGGCGTCCCGTTGGCTACGGCCTTTTCCGGCGCGGCGGAACATCTGGTGCGGGGCCTGGCGGTGGATCTGGCGCCGATCCGGGTCAACGCGGTGTGTCCGGGGCCGGTGTTGACCGAACGCCTGGCGGCATTGCCGGCAGAGATGATCCGCCAGATGACCGAGCGCCAGCCGTTGCCCCGTGCCGCCGAACCGGCCGAGGTGGCGCAAGCCTTCCTGTATCTGATGCGAGGCAGCTACACCACCGGGCAGGTGTTGATCGTCGATGGCGGGCGCATGCTGGTCTGAGGCATTGCCGTAGCGCGAGCTTGCCGGAAACCGTCGCGCCGCCTCAGAGTGCCTTCGATGCATCCACGGCTCCCCGCGCGAGTCGGCATGCACGTCCATACGGCGGTAGAAGCGCAGGAGAACACGCATGACATCCGTATCCGAAATCCGCCTGGTGAAGCTGCCGGAGGGCAACATCACGCCTGAACATTTCGGCTGCTTCGACGCCAGCGTGCCGGCCGTTCTGCCGGCCGGCGCCGTGCGGCTGCGGAACGTGTGTTTCGGCGTCAACGCCGGCATGCGTTCGCGCATCGGACGTGCCGGAGCACACGACGGCAACAAGGCCGCGGCAACCCACAGTTACGCCGGGCAGCTGGGCGTGGGCGACGTACCGCAAAGCGATGCGGTGGCGCAGGTGCTGGAATCCACGACGGCGGATTTCAAACCCGGTGACTGGGTGGTGCATATCGCCCCTTGGCGTACGCGTGACGTGGTGCAGGCGAGCAAGTTGCGGCGGGTGGATGTGGGTGCGAAGACGCCGCCGGAAATGTATCTGACGGCACTCGGGCATACGGCGTTCACCGCCTATGTGGGCATGGTGGAAGTGGGGAAGGTGGGCGCGAAGGACAGCGTATATGTGTCGGCGGCCGCGGGTGGCGTGGGCAGCTATGCCGCCCAGATCGCACGCTTGCGCGGGGCCCGCGTGATCGGCAGCACCGGCAGTGCGGAAAAACTGGCGTATCTGCGCGATGAGCTGAAGCTGTCCGCGGCGTTCAATTACAAGGCCACCGCGGTGGCCGAGGCGCTGGCGGAATTCGCTCCCGAGGGGCTGTCGCTCTGTTACGACAACGTCGGCGGCGAACAACTGGAAGCGGCGATCGCGGCGATGGGCGAGCATGGTCGCATCGTGCTGTGCGGCATGGTTTCGGATTACGCGCAACCCGATGCCCACGGGCCGCGCAATCTGCATCTTTTCATCAAGCGCCGGCTTTGCATGACCGGCTTCACGGTGCTGGAACACGAATCGGCCCGCGCCGATTTCGAGGCGAGCATGCGCGGCTGGCTCAGCCGTGACGAAGTGGTGGTCCGCTCGACCGTGTTCGAGGGTATCGACGCATTGCCGCGCGCCTTTTCCAGCTTGCTCGCGGGGGCGACGACCGGCCGGGCGGTGGTTCGCCTCGACGCGGCGGCCTGAAACAGGCGCCCGGGTTTCCCGGCGCAGGCCGGGAAGGTGCCGGGCATGACGCTGACACTGTCGTGCGGCCGTTCTGGCGTTCGTCCTTCCCCGATCAGTCGGCCGTCACCAGCTCGGGAAAGGGTTCGCGCCAGGCGTCCAGCTCGTTCAGGCGTTCGTGCCAGCGTTCGATGGCGGGGAATTCGGCCAACGGAATGTGCGCGCGCTCCGCGTAGGGCAGCGTCACGGCCACCGCGAAATCGGCCACGGTCAGCGTATCGCCGACCAGCCAGCGGCGGTCACGCAGGTGCTGGTCCAACACCTTGGCGAAGCGACGCCATTCCTTCGTGGCCTGCTCTACTTCGTTCGGGTCGGGAATACCCATGCCGAAGCGTGCCCTGATGATGTACTCGAAATACAGCGTACCGCCGTGCCTGGTGAAGTGCTGCGTGTTCCAGCTGAGCCAGCGGATCACCTCGATCTGGCGCCCGTCCTGCGGCCACAGCTCCGAATCGCTGCGCGCGGCCAGATGGCACATGATGGCATCGGCTTCCCACAACACGAGCGAGCCGTCCACCAGCGTCGGCACCTTGCCGTTGGGATTGAGCGCGAGATAATCCGTGGTCTTGTGCTCGCCCCGGCCAAGGTCGAGATAGGCATATTCCACCGGTGATTGCAGGTATTTCGCCACCGCGCAGGCCTTGCGTGGCGACAGTACGTCCGACCAGTACAGCTTCATGTGGCGTCTCCTCGGATGGTTGTGGGTGGTCCGGGGAGACGACGAATGGCGTGTCGTGGAATCGACACGTGGTGATGCCGTGGCAACTGCTCAGGGTTGTTTCGACGCCGCATGTGGGCGTGCCGCCTGCGATTTCTCCAGCGCCTTCACGGCATCCAGCGTTTCTTGCACATGCTTGGTCGGGCTGAGGCTGGAATAGACGAACGCGATTTTTCCGGACGGGGCGATCACGTACGAGGTCCGGTTCGACCAGCCGGGGCGGAAGAACAAGGTGGCGTCGTAGGCCTTGGCAATCTTCGCGCCCTTGTCGGCGGCCACCGGGAACTTGCCGCTGCAGTGATCGGCTTCTTTCGAGAACGCCGCCAGTTGCGAAAGATGGCCCGCGCTGACGCCGATCACGGTAGCGTGCAGCGCCTTGAACTGGTCGATGGCCTGCGAGAAAAGATGCGCCTCGATATTGCAGCCGCTGGTGTGTGGCGCGGGAAAGAAATAGACCACCACCGGGCCCTTTTTCAAGGCGGCAGTAAGGTTGAAGGTGAACGGTTGCCCGGCGAGGTAGGCCGGCGCGGTGAAGTCGGGGGCCTGGGTGCCCACCTTGAGCGCCGCGAAGGCAGGTGGTGCAAGGGCGATGGCAGCCACTGCGGCGACGATGGTCAGTCTGGTCGAAAGCTTCATGGACAGTTCCTTGGCGGGGCAGAGGTGCCGCACTTCCATATACGTCACGACGACGGACATGGATGCCTTCAGCCGTGCGGACAAACTGACAGCAAGCATAGGATGAAGTTTGCCCCGGAACATCGCGGGTTTTTGCGGCGCGGCTGCAAGCCTTGCGAACTACAGCCGGTCCTCGGGCGGATCGGTCGGGTCCGCGGTATACGGCGTGCCAGGGTGCCGGCGTTCGTGCCACCAGCGCAGCAGTTCGCCGGACAGGCGGACCTTTTCCTGGCTGACCAGCACGTCGGCGCGAGCGGTCATCCACGAGGTCTTGGTGGCGGCGATCTGCTGCTCGGGATAGACGCTGCGGTGGCCGACGATGAGGTAGGCAGCAATGGAGGCACCGGCGACATACAACGTGCTGTCGCCACCGAGCAATTCGACGCCCATCAGGATCGCCGCAATCGGCGTATTGGAGGCGGCCGCCACGACCGAGACCAGTCCCACCGCCGCGCCCAGTGCCGGTGACAGTCCGAACAGGTGCGCAAAGGCGCCGCCGGCGACCGCGCCCATCACGAACTGTTCGGTGATCAGGCCGCCGTAGAATCCCGAGCCCAGCGTGATCGCAACCAGCAGCGCCTTCCACAGGAAGCCGAGATAAGGCATCGGCTGACCCTGCAGCGCGTTATCCATCAGCGGCAGGCTCAGGCCCATGTACTGGTTGGGAATCACCACGATCAACAGGGCCAGAATCACGCCGCCAATGCACGGCATCAGCGGTGGCCAGATCCCGAAGCGCTCGCGCAGGCGGGTGAACTGGCGTCGCATGCCGTGCAGCAATTCGATGAATATCCAGGCCACCACGCCGCACAGGATGCCGATCATCACGGTCTTCAGGAACAGCAGCTCGGTGAAGTCGCCGACGAAGGAGACATTGATCTTCGGATAGGGCACACCCCAGAAGCGGCTGACTTCATACGAGGTCACGCCGGCGACGATGGCGGGGAACAGGAAGTTGTGGCGGATGCGACCGATGGCCAGCATCTCGACGCCATAGATGGCGCCCGCGATGGGCGTGCCGAACACGCTGGCGAAACCCGCGCTGACGCCGCAGGCCACCAGACGCCGGCGCAATTCGGAGTTGAGGTGCAGCAGTTCACCGAGACCGGCGGCGATGCTGGCGCCCAGGTGCGAGCAGGGACCTTCCTTGCCGGCCGAACCGCCGCAGCCCAGCGTGATCAGCGTGGCGACGGGTTTGATCCACAGCGTCTTCCACGGCAATTTGCCGTTCTGGTCGTTGACCGCAATGATCACCGAATCCTTGAGCCCGGTACGGTTCTGCCGCTTGCCGTAATACAGCAGCAGGCCGTTCAGCAGGCCACCGACCGGCAGCACGGCCATCTGCAGCCACAGCGGCGCGGTGTAGGTATGTCCGGCGGTCGCGAATAGGATGCGCAGGAACAGGCTGCAACCCGTGCCCACCAGGATGCCGGTGAGGGTTGCCAATACCAGCCACTGCAGCACGGTTGCCAGCATCACCAGCGGTTCGGTTAGGTGGGAGCCGCGCATGCGCTGAAGGGCCTGATATGGGAAAGTGGACCGCCCATTGTATCAAGCTGCCGGAGTTCGCGGAAAACCGCCCGCCATGGGGCGTCGGGTGGCTTTCCGGGACGGCGCGCCGGCGGGCAGCGACCGGTTTACGCCCCGTGCCCGGGCGGATGCACATTCGGCAGGAACACCGCGAGCAACCCCAGCAGCGGCAGGAACGCGCAAACCTGGTACACGAACACGATGCCGAAGTGGTCCGCCACCACGCCAAGCACCGCGGCGCCCAGGCCACCCAGGCCGAACGACAGGCCGTAGAACATGCCCGAGATCATGCCGATGCGATGCGGCATCATGTCTTGTGCATACACGATGATCGCCGGAAACGCGGAGGCCAGCACCACGCCGATCACCACGCTGAGTCCGACCGTCCACGTCAGGCCGACGTGCGGCAGCAGCAGGGTGAACGGGGCGATGCCGAGGATGGAAAACCAGATCACCTGCTTGCGGCCGATGCGGTCGCCGATCGGTCCGCCGATCAAGGTGCCGGCCGCGACGGCCATCAGGAACACCGCCAGCAGCCGGGTCGCGCTCGCCATCGACAAGCCGAAACGGTGCATCAGGTAGAACTCGTAATAGCTGCTGATGCTGGCCAGGTAAAAGAATTTCGAGAACATCAGCACCATCAACACGCCGATCGTGCGACGCACGACGGGCGCAGGAAAGGGCGGATGATCCGCGTGCGTGCGTTTCCTGACACGCTCGTTGATGTGGTGGCTGTACCAGCGGCTGACCTGCAGCAGCACGATGATTCCCAGCACCGCCGCCAGGCCGAACCAGCCGACGTGGCTGCGCCCGAACTTCAGCACAATGCCGGCGGCCAGCAACGGACCCAGCGCCTGGCCAAGGTTGCCGCCGATCTGGAACACCGACTGGGCGAATCCGTATCGTCCGCCCGAGGCCATGCGCGCCACGCGCGCGGACTCCGGGTGGAACACCGACGAGCCGCAACCGATCAGCGCCACCGCCAGCAGCAACAGCGGATAGCTCGGCGCCACCGACAACAGCAGCAGGCCGGAAAGGGTGAAGCACATGCCGATCGGCAGCGAATACGGCAACGACTTCCTGTCCGTGACCATGCCGACCACCGGTTGCAGCAGCGAGGCAGTCAACTGGAAGGTCAGGGTGATCGCGCCGATCTGGAAAAAGCTCAGGTTGAACTCGCCCTTGAGCAGCGGATAGATCGCCAGGATCACCGACTGCATCATGTCGTTGAGGACATGCACGAAGCTGACCGCACCGAGCACGCTATAGCGCGTGGGCGATTTGCCGGCCGCTTGCGCCGTCGTGACCATCGGCGGCACGGCGCCCGCTTCGGGATCGTTTAGCAGGGATTGAGTGCTGGAGGCTGTGTCGTTCATGCAGTGGGGACGTGGCGGTACGGCAGGGATCACCCGATCATGCCGGTCGTGGCGAACCGGTCGGGGCGGGTGGATACGGTGGACGACGGGCTGGAGCGAGCTGGCGCGCGAAGCATGAGATGGGGAGTCCCCGGCTTGCGTCTGGTATCGGTTGCACGCTGTCGATCCTGCCCGTGAATGAAATGCGTCGCGGTTGTTCCGGACGCTGCGAATGTCCAGGGGCCGAATCAGGCACAGCGATCAGGATACGCCAATGGCATCGTCGCGGGTATGTGGCGAGGCGGTCTGATGGCTGCCCTGGCGACACGCCTGATCCAGGTCATTCGCAATGGCCGGCGCTGGCTGTAGCGTGCCTGCGATGCAAGCTGCGGGGCGGGATGCGAGCATCCGTCCGGGTGATCCGATTCGACGAGGTAGCAAACCCATGGGCATGTCCAACCCACTCAGGTTCTTGCGTCAGGCTGCAAAATCCGGCGAAACGGCGCATGCGAATCCGCCATCGTGGACGGTGATGCCATTCGCGGCGATGGCTGCGCTGGCGGTGGTGGGTGGTGGTGTGCTGGCGGCCGTGATGGCCCATGCACCGAGTCGCACGGTGATGTGGGCCGTGGCCTATCTGGTGCTGGTGGTTGGTGTGATACAGGCCGTACTCGGCGTGGGCCAGGCACTTCTGCTGCAGCGTGCACCCGCTGTGCGTGTCGTGACCCTCGAATGGCTGGCGTTCAATGCGGGCAATGCCGGCGTCATCATCGGAACGGTCGTGTCGGTGTGGTGGGTGGTGTTGCTCGGAACGCTGTTGTTCGCTCTGGCGTTGGCCATCTTCCTGCATGCGACCCGCGCCGTCCGTTGCGACTGGCCGGCATATGCCTATCGTCTGTTGATCGTGTTCATGGGTGGCAGCGCCGTGGTGGGGCTGCTGCTTTCGGCGCTGCGCACGATGCATTGATCGTGGCAAGCCGGATCGTCGGCGGCGGTGACTCGCTCATGACCCGGCAGCGTGTTTGCCAAAGCAAATCTCTGCCTGACTGACGGGAAGTGCGGCACCCAGGTGGTTGCCTTGCAGCTCGTTGCAGCCCAGTTGGGCGAGAAACGCGGCTTGTGCCGGAGTCTCCACGCCTTCAGCCGCCACCGTCATGTGCAGTTGGTGACCGAGCGCGATGATGGTCTTGGCGATGACTGCGTCATCGGCATCAGTGGGCAGGCCTCGCACGAAGCTCTGGTCGATCTTCACCTTGTCGATGGGGAACTGCTTGAGGTAGGCCAGGCTGGAGTAGCCGGTGCCGAAATCGTCCAGCGCCAGCCGCGTGCCCAATGCCTTCAGCTCAGCCAGCGTGCGCCGGGTCTGCCCGACGTTTTCCATCAACGCGTTCTCGGTCATTTCGATGTCGAGCATGCTGTTCGGCACGGCGTGGCGTTGCAGCGCGGCCCGTACCGTGTCGACCAGCCCCGGACTCTGCAGTTGCTGTGCGGAGATGTTGACGGCGACATGGAAATCGCGATGACCGTGATCCATCCAGGCACGTATCTGCCTGCACGCGGCCTCCAGCGCCCATTCGCCGATTTCACGCATCAGGCCCAGTGCTTCGGCCACCGGAACCAGGCGGTTCGGCATGACCAGGCCAAGCTCGGGGCTGTTCCAGCGCAACAGGGCTTCGAAACCGGTCAAGGCGTGATCACTCGCCCGGTGCTGCGGCTGGTAGTACAGCTCCAGTTCGCCGCGGCGGACCGCGTCGCGTAGATAACGGCCGAGGACCAGGCGTTCGTCGAGCGCGCGCATTTGTTCGATGGTGAACTCGGAAACACGATCGCGCCCTTCGCGCTTGGCCTGGTTCATCGCGGCCTCGGCATTGCGCAGCAGGTCTGTCGGGGCACGGCCATGGTCGGGCGATTGGCTGATGCCGACGCTGGCGGTCAGCAGCAGGCGGTAGTCGTCTCCCTCGACCGGCAGCGCCACGGCGGCGCGCAGTCGTTCGGCCAGTTCGAGTACGGCCGGCCGGGAAAGATCGTGTACGACGGCGACGAATGTGTCGCCGGCAAAACGGGCCATTCGCCCCTGCGTGCCCAGCACGGCCTGCAGCCGGCTGGCCAGTTGCCTGAGAACATCATCGCCGGCGGCATGGCCGACGGATTCGTTGACCACCTGGAAGCGATCCGGCCCCAGCACCAGCACCCATACGGATGACGTGGCCTCGTCCTGCAGCAGGGTGGCAAGGACGTGTTCCACCGCCGAGTGGTACGGCAGCCCGGTGATGGCATCGTGATTGGAGGCGTAAGCCAGCTCCGCCGCCACCTGGCGTCGCTCGGTGACATCGCGCGCCACCGCGTAAAGCAACCCGTCCGGCGCGGCGAAGGCCATCCACTCCAGCCAGTGCACGCTGCCGTCCTTGTAGCGGCAGCGGTTGACGAACTCGCGGACCTGCTCGGTGGATATCGTCGATGCGTGCATCGGATCGCCATCATCCGAATCGTGTTCCGACTGCAGGAATTCCCGGTAGTCGCGCGCCGTCAACTCGGTGGCGCTGTAACCCGTGGCACGCGAAAACGACGGATTGAACTGGACGATTCGCCGGCTTCGTGTGTTGATGATGCAGAATATTTCCTGCGACATTTCGAAAAACAGGTTGCGTTCGCGCAGGCGTGCGAGCAGCTTGTCGCTCTCGATGGCGATGCTGGTGATCGGCAGCATGCGATCGATGTTGCGAAGCTCGTCCGGTCGCGGCTCGCGTATCTCGCGGTAGTACACCGCAAACGTGCCAAGCAATTGCCCGTTGCTGCCGTAGACGGGTGTCGACCAGCACGCCTTGAGGCCGTGTTCCAGTGCCAGGTCCTTGTAGTCCGCCCAGTAGGCATGGGTGGCAATGTCGGCGACCACGACGCGTTCGCCGCGCCACGCAGCCGTGCCGCATGAACCGTGCGCCATGCCGATTTCCAATCCGTGAATGGCCCGGTTGTAGGCCTCCGGCAGGCTCGGTCCGGCGGCGTGCAGGACGTGTCGGCTGTCGTCGTCAACCAGCAGCAGCGAGCACATCGCGCCGGGGTTGAGCGTTTCATGCAGGCGCGCAATGGCTTCGAGGTTTTGCCGCAGCGGTTGTTGCGTGGCGATGGCAGTGAGGATGTCGTGCTGGCCGATATCGAAGCGCTCGGCGCGCGTGCGCTCGGTGATGTCCTGGCAGGCGCCCAGCATGCGTACCGTATGCCCCTCGGCATCGGCCACCACGGTGCCGCGGCTGAGCAAGGTGCGCTCAGTCCCGTTGGGACAAATGATGCGCTCCGTGAACTCGAATGGTTCCTGGTCGTCGATGGCATGCGTGATGATCTGCTGCACGCGATCGCGATCCAGCGGATGCAGCAGCGCGAGGTACGCTTCGAACGTGGCGTCGTGTTCCTCGGGCGTCACGCCGTAGATGCGATAAAGCTCGGCCGACCAGATGACGCGGTTGTCTGGCAGGTCCCATTCCCAGCTTCCGGTCTGCGCCAGCTGTTGCGCCTGCACCATCATCTGCTGCTGTCGCAACAGGCCTTGCGCGACTTTCCGGCGCTCGGTGGTGTCGAGGAAGTAGATCGTCACGCCGTCTTCCGACGGGTGGATGCGGCTTTCGAACCAGCGCTGCCAGGTGGGGTGGAACGCCTCGATCTGGATCGGGCGTTGCTGCTCCATGGCCTGTTCGCACGCACGCCGGAATGGCTGCCGGGTGTCTTCGGGGAAGTCGGCCCAGAGGCTTTGGCCGAGCAGGTTTTGCCCTGGCTGGCCGAGCAGGGCCAGGGCATTTGCGTTCAGATAGGTGTAGCGCCAGTCGCGGTCGAGCGCCATGCAGGCATCGCTGATGCGCTCGAACATATGCTGAAACTCCATCTCCGGCACGATGCGCTCCCAAGTCGACATTGGATCCCAGTCATGGCGGAATGTCAGGCCGGCCACTGCATGTGGCCGCTGCCGTTCCGATGCTGTCCCGTGGGCGCCCCCCGGCGATTCCCGGCACTAGTGTGCACCTTCTGACCGGGACTTTGTTGCAGCTCCGGGCGATGGAGAAGGGCGTGTGCCGGGGTGGGGCGCCAGCCCGGGGCGACACCGGCTTGCCTGGATTTGGCAAGGGCCGGGCGGTCGCTCAGGATGGGTTCGGCTCGTCACCCGCGCGCCGCCAGGCCGCCGGCGACATACCGTAATGGCGCTTGAAGGCGCGGCCGAAGGCAGAGTGCGTGGCATAGCCGCAGGACTCGCCGATCAACTCGATGGAGCGCCGGGTGTCGCGCAGCAGGCGGGCCGCCTGTTCCATGCGCAACGACGTTACCAGGTCCAGTGGCGTCATCTCGCTCAGCTCCGCAAAGTGCCGGGCGAAGCTGGCACGTGACATGCGGCTTCGTTCGGCCATGCGTTCCAGTGTCCAGGCTTCGGCCGGGGTATCGATGACGGCGGCGATGGCGGGGGCCATCCGCGCATCGGTCAACAGAGCCAGCAAGCCGTGCGTGAAGGCGCCCTGTTCCATCAGGATGCGCAACACGATGGTGAACATCGCGCGGGACAGGTCGTCGATCACGGCGGGCGCACCGGCCAGCGGCTGCGCGCTTTCGTGCCGCATCAGTCGCATCAAGGCCAGCAGCCACGCGCAATCATCGCGCCCTTGCGTCGACACGTGGACGACCTCGGGCAATGACTGCAGCAGCAACGAGTGCGACTGGCCCAGTTCGAAGCTGCCGCAGAGCATGTCGTAGTCGTGTTGTTCGGTCAGGCTGTCGACCCGGGTCAGCTCGCCTTGCGCCTGCCGCGTGACCGGATACGCAACGGCGGTTCGCCCCTCCGAGCTGCGCAGGGTGTGCGCCGCGCCATGGGGAAACAGCACCAGGTCGCCACCGGCAAGGTCGATGTGCGTTCGCCCCGATTCGAGGTGCGCGTGGCCTTCCAGCACCATGTGATAGCGCACCGTGCCGGGTTCCCTGGCTTCCTCGTCCACCGACCACATGCCGGCGAAGCGACACAGCAGGTCGACGCTTCCGCGCAGCCGCATCGAGGTGACCAGCGCAGCGAGACTGTCCATGGGGTTGCCTGAGACGAATGGGATCAACACCGAGACGCCCGGGACAAGCGGGGCGCGGCGCCGTGGCTAGCATTCTCACCACCGGAAACAGCGCAAGCAAGCCGGACCCTTTCCTTCCCGACCGGAGTCACCCTCATGAACCGACTGCATACCCTTACCCTCGACCAGGCCGAAGGCGAAACCGCCGAACTGTTCGCCAGCATCAAGCGCAACGTCGGCAAGCTGCCGAATGCCTACGCCGTCATCGGCAGCAACGCCCCCAACGTGTTGGCGAACGTCCTGCAGACCGGCGCCACGCTGGGCAAGAGCACGCTTTCGAAGCGCGAGCAGGAGGCGATCAACCTCTCGGTCAGCGAAGCCACGGGCTGTGATTACTGTGTGGCCGCGCATACCTTCACCGGCAAGCTGGCCGGCTACAGCGACGAGCAGGCGCGTGAACTACGCGCAGGTGGTTTCGCCGCGGATGCGCGCATCGACACCCTGGTGAAGTTCGTGCTTGGGCTGGTGCGCGATCGCGGCACCGTCGACGCCTCCGCCGTGGACGCGATGCGCGATGTCGGCTTCAGCGATCGTCAGCTGGTGGAAATTCCGCTCGTAGTCAGTGCCATCCTGTTCACCAACATGGTCAACCGGATCAACGACACCGTGGTGGATTTCCCCAAGGTGGCCTGAGCCATGGACGAACGGAACCGGGACCACACGGCCCGGTTCCGGCGCGGTGCCTTGTCTTGTCTGCCGCTCCTAGCCAACGAGTCGGCTGAAGGCCGCGGGCGAGGCGTGCTCGAAGCGATCCACCAGCAGTTGCACGAAGGCCGATACGCGTGCGCTGACGTGGCGACGCGAGGGATACAGCGCCCAGACTTCGATCGGGCGACTGCCCAGCGTGCCCCAGTCGAGCAGCCGGCCGGCGTCGATGTCGGCCTGCACCAACGAGCGCGGCACGGCCGCGGCGGCCACGCCGGCGAGCACCGCGTCGTGGATCATCGCCATCGACGACAGGCGCAGCACGGTGCGGGTGGTCACGCGAAGCGTGCTGCGTGCGCGTTCAAGTTGCCATGTGATGCCGGGCGTTGTGCGCGGCAGGGTGATGACCGGCACGGCCACGTCACGCTGTCGCGTGGGCCGGGGCAGGGACGGCGCGGCCACGACCACCTGCGTATCGCGCAGGAAGCAGCGGCCGGACAAATCGGTCGAAGGATCCGGGTTGGCGCGGATGATCAGGTCGAAGTCGTCTTCCACCGGATGGACGAAACGGTCTTCGGTGATGACTTCCAATTGCACCTGCGGATAGGCCAGCGCGTAGTCCGCCGCGATGCGGCCCAGCCCGCGCTGGCCGAACAGCACCGGGGCGCTGATGCGCAGCCGGCCGCGTGGTGTGGTGGTGCCCTGGCGCAAGGTGTCGCCCACTTCATCGATGTGTTCCAGCAGCGACTGGGTCTGCTCATGCAAGGCACGGCCTTCCGCGGTAAGGCGCAGCTCATGGCCGCCACGTTCGAACAGGCGCACACCGAGCGCGTCCTCCAACTGGCGGACGCGGCGCGACAGCGTGGCCTTGGGGCGGCCGGTGAGGCGTGCGGCGCGGCCCACGCCGCCATGGCGGGCCACGTCGTTGAAATCGGCCAGGGCGAGCAGATCCATGGGTGTTCCAACAGTGAGACAAGATGTCCAGATTATGCGGCTATCGGGGCGATTGATGAAACATCAGGATGGGGCCGTCCATCACCACCCACCCACTGAAGGAGATACCCCATGAACATCCTCGTTACCGGCAGCACCGGCACGATCGGCAGCCTGGTTGTCCGCGGGCTGCTTGCCCAGGGCGCCCATGTCCACGCGTTGACGCGCGACCCGGGCAAGGCCGCATTCCCCGAGGGCGTCCTTGCCGTCAAGGGCGACATGACCGACATCGCCTCGATGCGCGCGGCGTTGAAGAACGTCGATACGCTGTTCCTGCTCAATGCCGTGGCCGCCGACGAAGTGACCCAGGCGATCGGTACGCTGGCGCTGGCGCGCGAGGCCGGTATCCAGCGCATCGTCTACCTGTCGGTGCTCAACAGCGAGCGCTTCACCGATGTGCCGCATTTCACCGGCAAGTACACGGTGGAGCGGATGATCGAGCAGCTCGACCTGCCGGTGACCGTGCTGCGGCCGTCCTATTTCATGCAGAACGACGTCATGCAGAAGGACGGGTTGCTGACGCAGGGTCGCTACGGCATGCCGCTTGGCGAGGCCGGGGTGGCCATGGTCGATGTGCGCGATATCGCGGAGATCGCGGTGGCCTCGCTGCTGCGCCGGGCGCGGGCAAAGATGCCACTGCCGCGCGAGGTGATCGAGATCACCGGTCCGGAAGCGCTGACCAGTGATGCACTGGCCACGATCTGGTCCGGCGTGCTCGGCAAGCCGGTGACCCATGCCGGCAACGACCTGGATGCTTACGAAGGGATGCTGGCCAACTTCATGCCGTCCTGGTCGGCCCATGACATCCGCCTGATGCTGGCGCGGTTCCACACCGACGGCATGCTCGGCAAGCCGCATGCAGCCGACACGCTTGCCGGTCTGCTCGGCCATCCGCTGCGTCGTTATCGGGACCTGGCCGAGGAATGGGCGAAGGCGTGGCAGCCGTCCTGATCGGGCAAGTCGCTGCCGGTTGCAGGGGCATTTCAGCCTGAGTCGACCATGGCGATGCGGAAGGCTGCTGACAACAGGCTGTCAGCAGTCCCCGTGTACAACAGTGCCGTGCCGGGCAACCGCCCCTTGAAGGAAAGCAGCATGAATTTCGTCTCGATCCGCATCATCACCGATGACATCCAGCGTCTGGTCGGTTTTTACGAGCACATCACCGGTATTCCGGTGACGATGTACACCGAGGACTTCGGCGAGTTGGCGACGCCGGCGTGCACGTTGGCGATCGGCAGCACGCGCACGCTGCAGCTGTTCGGTGGCGATGTGGCACGCGCGGCGGACAACCACACCGCCATCATCGAATTCCGCGTCGACGACGTCGATGCCGAGTACGCAAAGCTGGCCCAGGTGATCGGTGCCAGCCTGGTCCAGCCACCGACCACCATGCCATGGGGAAACCGCTCGCTGCTGTTCCGTGACCCCGATGGCAACCTGGTCAACTTTTTCACGCCGGTCACGCCCGCAGCGATCAGCAAGTTCGACCGATAGCCGAAGTTTTCGCCCTGGTTGCGCTTGAGCATGCTGATGCGGCATGGGACGATCGCGGCATGACCGGCAAGCCCGCCACCACGCAGCATTTGCGCGACCTGGCACGGTTGCGCCGCGTGCGCGACCGGATCGACCGGGACTACGCGCAGCCACTGGATGTGGCGGCGCTGGCGCGTGGCGTGCACATGTCGGCCGGGCATCTCAGTCGCCAGTTCAAGCGCGCTTTCGGTGAGTCGCCCTACAGCTACCTGATGACGCGGCGGATCGAGCGTGCGATGGCCTTGCTGCGGCGGGGAGATCTCAGTGTCACCGAGGTCTGCTTCACGGTGGGCTGCGCATCGCTGGGCACGTTCAGCACGCGCTTCAGTGAGCTGGTGGGCATGTCGCCCAGTGCCTATCGACGCGAGGCAGCGGCCACGACCGCAGGCATGCCGTCGTGCGTGGCGCGACAGGTGACGCGACCGATCAGGAATCGAGAAGCGCCGGATCCCGAACCGGATCTAGCATGATGGCTCCCGTCACAGCGAGCAGGACCACGATGGATATCAGCATTCACTCGAGCTTTCTCCCGCACACCGATCCGGACGCCTCGCTGGCGTTCTACCGCGACACTCTCGGTTTCGAGGTGCGCAAGGATGTCGGCTACAACGGCATGCGCTGGATTACCGTCGGCCCGGCCGACCAGCCCGGCACGTCCATCGTGCTGTACCCGCCGAACGCCAGCCCCGGCGTGACCGAGGACGAGCAGCGCACCATCGCCGAGATGATGGCCAAGGACACCTTCGCGATGATGTTGCTGGCCACCGCAGACCTGGATGCGGCATTCAAGCGGATCCAGGCCAGCGGCGCCGAGATCGTCGAGGAGCCGACCGAACAGCCGTACGGCGTGCGCGACTGTGCCGTGCGCGATCCCGCCGGCAATCTGCTGCGCGTACAGCAGCGGCACTGATGCGTTCGCGCCGCAGGCACTTGCACCTGCTGAATCAATGACCATCACCCGGAGGCGACTGCGAGCATGAAGAAAATCGACGCAAAGGATGGATCGGCCAGTAATACGCCGTCCCGGCTGATCGATGCGCGGATCAAGGATCTGGGCGACTGGCGCGGCGAGACGCTGGCGCATGTCCGCAAGCTGATCAGGCAGGCGATTCCCGACGTGGTCGAGGAATGGAAATGGCGTGGCGTTCCGGTGTGGTATCGCGACGGCATGATCTGCACCGGCGAGAGCTACAAGACCGCCGTGAAGATGACGTTTGCCAAGGGCGCCGCGCTGGACGATCCCGCGAATCTCTTCAATGCCAGCCTCGACGGCAACACTCGGCGGGCCATCGATTTCCACGAAGGCGACAAAATCGATGACAAGGCACTGATCGCACTGATTCGCGCGGCGGCGGCATTGAATACATCCGCCGCGCGTTGATCGCAAGGCGAGTGCTAGACGCTCGATCGCGATCGATGACCGGGGGCGATCGTACCGTCGCGTAGGAGCGCACCCTGTGCGCGAATGCTCTGGTGCTTCATCGGGACCAGAAGCTTTTCGCGCACAGGGTGCGCTCCTACGACAGCGAGGTTAACTCCGACTGGCTAGGCAGCTTTGCGATGCACCCTTCGGCGGTGCGTCCGCGGGCCAGCTGGCCTTTGGCAGCGTCACGGAGCCCTGGCCTTGGAAAGAAGTTGCAGAGTGCCCCAGTTGCAGTTGGTAGCTGCCGGCCGGACGCTGCCATTGTTGCCCTGACGCGTCGAAGTTCACCAGCAGGCGAGGGTCGGCGGTGACTTCGAGATGTGCGGACTGCCCCGGCTTCAGGCTGACCCGGCACCATCCCGCCAGCCGCCGTACCTGGTCGCTGCCGGGCAGGGTGGCATACAACTGCGGTACGTCCACGCCAGCGCGCTTGCCGCGGTTGGTCACCGTGAACGAGGCCACCACGCGGCCATGGTCGATACGCGGCTTGAAGTCGCTGTAGGCGAAGTGCGTATAGCCCAGGCCGTAGCCGAACGGGAACAGTGGCTGGATGCCCTTGTGCTGGTACCAGCGGTAGCCGACGTTCGCGCCTTCGATGTTGTAGTCCACCTGCTCGGCCGGCTGGCCTTGCGGTATCAGGCCGATGGAGGCCAGGCCTGCACCGGGGATCTGCGGGCGCGGCAACTGCGCTTCGTCGCGCGGCCAGGACACCGGCAGGCGCCCGGCGGGATCGACTTCGCCGTACAGCAGCCGTGCGATGGCCTCGCCGCCGCCCGCGCCGGGATACCACGCTTCCAGCACCGCGCCAACCTGGTCCAGCCACGGCATCGCGACCGGGCCGTTGTTTTCCAGCACGACGATGGTGTGCGGGTTGGCCCTGGCCACGGCGGCGACCAACGCGTCCTGGTTGCCGGGCAGGGTCAGGTGCGGCGTGTCGAAGCTTTCCGCCGACCATTGCTCGACGAACACCACCGCCACCTTGGCCTGCGCGGCCAGTTTCGCGGCGGCGGCAATGTCCTCGCCGCTGGCGTAGCTCACCTTGCCATGGGCGCGTTGCCGGATCGCGGTCAACGGTGCAGAAGGCTGGTAGATGCGCGGCCCCGGCCATGCGGTGGGCGCCAGGCCCGGCACGGCATTGCCTTCGGGTGACTGCACCGCCGAGGAGCCACCGCCGGTCAGTACGCCCTTGTCGGCGTGGCCGCCGATGACGGCCACCGATTGCGCGCCCGACAGCGGCAACAATGCGTCCTGGTTGCGCAGCAGCACCGCGCCCGCTTCCTCGACGTGCTGCGCCACCTTGCGGTCGGCGGCGAAATCGATCGGCGCCTGTTCGGCCGGGTGGTCGATCACCCCGCTCGCGAACAGGCTGCGCAGGATGCGGTGCGCCATGTCGTCGATGCGCGACTGCGGCACCTCGCCGGAGGCCACGGCGGCACGCAGCGGCTTGCCGAAGTACACCTCCTTGTCGAAGGTCTCGCCGGCCGATTCCTGGTCCAGCCCGGCCAGTGCGGACTTGGCCGCACTGTGCACCGCGCCCCAGTCCGACATCACGTAGCCGGGGTAGTGCCAGTCGCGCTTCAGCACCTTGTCGAGCAACCAGTCGTTCTCGCAGGCGTAGACCGAGTTGACGCGGTTGTAGGAGCACATCACCGAACCAGGATGCCCGGTCTCGATGGCGATCTCGAAGGCGAGCAGGTCCGATTCGCGCGCGGCGGTCGGATTGATGTCGGCACTGAACGTGGTGCGTGCCGTTTCCAGATCATTGAAGGCGTAATGCTTGATGGTGGAGACAACGTGCTGGCTCTGGATGCCGGCGATCGCATGGCCGACGATCAGGCCGGTGAGCAAGGGATCCTCGCCGGCGTATTCGAAGTTGCGACCGTTGCGCGGATCGCGCACCAGGTCGGCGCCACCGGCCAGCATCACGTTGAAGCCGCGGTGGTGCGCTTCGCTGCCGATCATCGCGCCGCCGGCGTAGGCCAGCGCGGGATCGAAGCTGGCCGCGGTCGCCAGGCCGGATGGCAGCGCGGTGGCACCCAGCTTGTGCGGCTTGGCCACGCCCAAGCCGGCATCGCTTTCCTGCAGCGCCGGCAGGCCCAGTCGCTTGATCGCCGGATCGTAACCCGCGGACGCCAACGCGCCGGGCGACATCACGTGACCGTTCTCGGTGTCGCCGAACTGGACATCGATCAGCTGGAACTTCTCGTCCTGGGTCATCGCCTTCACCACCAGCGAGGCGCGCTGGTCGGGCGACAGGTGGGTGTTCAGCCATGGTCGCGCCGGCTTGCTCGCAGAGCTTGCGGCGCTTGCCCCGAAACAGGTCAGCAACGCCATGCCGATGAAGGCGGCTACGGGAGTCTTGCGAAAGGTCATGACATTTTTCCTCGTGTTGCGAAGCGGGGTGCGAGCAGGTTCATTGCAGGGTGGGGTGGCCGGCATGTGCAGGGCTTGCGTGCGGCGGCGTGTTCGCTCGGTGCATGTTTGCCGGCAGGTACGGATTGCGATCCAGCGCGGCGATCACGGCCCATGCCGTTGCTGCAAGACACGGCTGGTGCCGGTAGTAGGAATACACCGCCGTGATGCGCGGTGCGGGCGTGGCGTACAGGAAGCCGCCGGGCGATGCCTGTTGTGCGATCGACACGAACAAGGCGTCGGCCCTGGCTTCGTTGCCCGTCCAGCGATAGACGAGTGCGGCCTGTGCGGTGCCTTCCGTCCATAATCCGTCGCGATCGTCGGTGAAGTCGAAACCGCCCTTGACGCTATTCATGCGTTCGATCCAGTGCAGCGCCCGCCGCCATGGCTTCGGCGCATTCGGCAGCAATTGTGCCCAGAGTTGCACATCGAGTGCCGAGGGTGAGCGAAGCGGCGTCACGCCATCGGCGGTAGTGCCCATCCAGAAATGCCCGCTGGCCGCATCCCATTGCGCATCCACGAATCGGCGCGCGTGCCGCGCCTGGGCCTGCCAGTCGCCACCGGGCGCGGCAATCCGCTGCAGCCATTCGAACATGGCGACCAGATCGATGTTGTGTTCGGTGGATTTCCATGCCGCCTTGCGTGGAACCAGCAAGTAGGACTCGATGCCGCCATCGAAGCCGCCGGCGCCGCGCGTGTCGGCGGCATGCCCGACCACCCAGCGAGCGAGATGCACGGCGGCATCGCGCCAACGATCCTCGGCGGTGGCGTGATGCAGGGCCAGCAGTGCCAGTGCCGCCCAGGCCACGTTGCCGCACGAACTGCCGTCCTGGTAGGCGCCGGCATACTGTCGCGCCGCCTCGATCCAGCGTCCGCTGTCGGGATCGCGCCAGCCGTTTGGCAGCGGCTTGTCGCCTGCCACGATGCCGGCGCGGTAGGCGTCGCGCAGGCGCGTGTCGTTCATCGCGGCCAATCGCAGCGCGGCGCCGATGCGTTCGGCTTGCGATCGGCGGTGGCAGGCGAGCAGGGCGATCACCGCCAGCGCGTTGTCGTAAGTGAACGCCGCCGAGCGCAACGGCAGCAGATCGGGTGCGCCCTGGCCGCGCGGGTTGTCGTAGCTGCGCAGCAAGACCGGAGCGTTGCCGGGCAGTGCATCGACGCGTGCAGCGAGGGCGTTGCAGCCCGTGCGCGCGACGGTTTCGATTCGGACGGTTGCGGCTTGCGCGTGGGCCGGCAGCATCGAAGACATGGCAAGCACCAGGCCCACGGCCACTCCGCCCAGCCAGCCGCGCCGGGTGTTGCCGAGCCTGATTGCCGTGAATCTGATCAATACCGCGTAGCCTCGAAGTGATGCGACGGGTTGCCCGCGAGCTGTGTCCTTCAGCGGGTGTGAACACAGTATCCCGGCGAGTTGCGCAGGCTGTCGGTGAAAAAGGCAGCCATGCCGGGGAGAGCAGGCATGGCTGCATCAAAGCTTGTCACGTTGCTTTCCACCGCCGTCATGGCGCATGACCCGGCATGCGCCATGACGAAGGCTTGTACGGCGCGTCTTGTCAGAAGTTCGCGCGCAGGCTGAGGTTGTAGCGGGTGTCGTCGCGGAAGAAGCCCTTGGGTACGCTCAGGCCGTCGGTGTTGACGATCTCGCGGGTCTTGAACGTCGAGTTCAACAGGTTGGATACCTGCAGTGCCACCTTGACGTGCGGGTTGATCGTGTAGATCAGCGAGCCGTCCAGCTTGCCCTGCGACTCGGCCATCACCGGCAGGAACGGATAATCCGCTTCCTGGCCGGAGATCAGGAACTGCGAACGCCAGTTCCAGGCCAATCGTGCCGACAGCGGGCCTTTCTCGTAATAGGCGGTGAAGTTGAAGGTGTCGCGGGACAGCTCCGACGGCGGCAGCTTGAGCTGGTTGATGCACTGCGTCGGTGCCACATAGCCGCTGGGGCAGTAGTTGATCGAACCGAAACCCAGTCCGTGCGGCTTGATGTAGGTGTAGTTCATCTGCGTGCCGAAGCCGGACAACCAGCCGGGCAGGAAATCGTACTTCTGCTGGTAGGCCAGTTCCGCGCCACGCACGCTGCCCTTCTGGTCCAGGTTGGCCAGGCCGGCCGTGTATTGCTCCGGATAGGTCACGCCATTGTTCGTCACCGTCGTGTCGACGACGTTGGTGATGTACTGGATGGTGTGGTTCAGCTGCTTGTAGAACAGCATGCCGGTGAGCGAGCCGGCGTTGGCGAAATACCACTCCTGGCTCAGATCGAAGTTGTGCGCGGTGATCGGCTTGAGATACGGGTTCGAGCCGTTGTAGCCATTCCCGACCGTCGGCTCGGTGCTGCCATTGGTGCCGTAGGGCAGCAGTCCGCCGACCGATTGCCCGGCCTGCAACTGCACCAGCGAGGGCCGGTAGATCGACTCGGAGAAGGCGAAGCGGGTAATCAGGTCATCGGTCCAGCCAACAGCCAGGTTGAAACTGGGCAACCAGTTGCCGTACGAGCTGTGGGCCGTGATCGGGGTGAACGCGCCATTGGCGAAATTCATGTATTGCTGCTGCTGTGCCGGCGTCAGCGCGCAGAACGTGCCCGGTTGTGGTGCCGGGCCGCTCGCGCCCGAATTGCAGTACTGCGCAATGGTATGCCCGTTGAGGGTTTGCAGCATGTTCGGCAGGATCAGATAGCCCGAAGCGTCATCCTGGGTGTGGATGTAACGCAGGCCGATGTTGCCGCTGATCTGCAGCCCGCTGAGGAAATCCAGGTTGCTGTTGCCGAAGTTCAGCCGCACATACGTGGCGTTGGTCTTTTCCCGGTTGGAGGCGACTTCCTGCGGCAGGTAATACGTGCCGGGCACGAAGACGTCGCCGGCGACGTACTGCTCGCGATCGTAGTTGGTGTAGTACGGGCCGACGGCCCCGGACGTGTTGGCCAGCCACTGCTGGTTGATCTGCTTGATGGCCGCGGCGGACTGCCAGAATTGCGTAAGCGGATTCAGGTTGAAGTAGGGCGCGACGATGCCGAAATCGCCGCCGCCGAAGGCTGGCAGGTTGACGTGGTACGGCGAGACGTAGTTGGGCGTGTCGGCGGCGGTGATCGGCTTTATGTTGGGGCTGGGCGTGCTGATGGGCACGTAGTTGAACGCCGAGCTTCGCACCGTTTCACTCTGGTCGGTATGCCGGAAGCCGAACTGGATGTCGCTCAGCGGGCCCTTGTCTGCGTCGAAGTCGCCGTCCAGGCGGAAGGCGCGCTGGTTGCCCCAGGAGTAGCGCTGGCTGTCCTGCGCCGCCGCCCAGTACGTGTTGGCAGGATTGGCGAAGTACTGGGCCGTCGTTTCGTTGGGATCGGGCGAGAGCAGTTTGACCGTGGGCACGTTGTTGCCGTGCGTGGCGATGTACCAGTTGGCGTTGGTCAGCTGGCGGATGTAGTAGTAGGCGTACTTGTACTGGGAGTGGGTGTCCTGCGCATCCAGGCTCAGGTGCAGCCTATCGTTGACGTTCCACTTCAGGTTGAAGCTGTAGTCGTTGGTGACGTAGCGGTTCTTGTAGCCGGTGCTGTTGATCTGCGTAGGCAGGCCGCCGTACTGCGACGGGTAGACGTAATCGCTGGGCAGCGCGGTGACGATACCCGACTGGAATACGCCGTTGGAATCGAACACCGGCGTGGTGCCGGCCAGCGGAATGTCGCACTGGTCTGCATCCGACCAGGCGCAACCGTCTGTCGACGCTTGCAGGGTATGTTCGTAGGTGGTTTCCGTATCCGAAGCGCGGTCCCATTCCAGCGTGGCCGACCAGGCCTTGTCCGGGCTTTCCCATTGTGCCGCCAGCACATGGCCGAAGCGCGTGCTGGTTTCGTGCTGGGTGCGCAGGTCGCCGCCGATCGGCAGGTAGGCGTAGGGACCGTCGGTGCCCTCAGGCAGGCCGGGATAGTGGTCGGGTCGATTCCCTGGGAGCGTGCAGCCGTTGCAGCGTCGCTGGAAATCGACCAGCGAGATCGCATTGTCGGCCTGGTCGATGCGGTCGTAGGCCAGGTTGGCCAGGATGCCGAAGCGGCCGATCCCGGTATTCCAGTTGTGGCTGAACAGGCCGGCGATCTGCGGCGTGCCGCGCTTGTCCAGGCTGCCCCAGTAGTCGCCGACGGTGAAGGCGGCCTGCGTATCCTTGTCGCTGTCGAAGGGTTTGCGCGTGCGCAGGTCGATCGAGCCGGCGATGCCGCCTTCGATCATGTCCGCCGTCTGGTTCTTGCTTACCACCACCGAGCCGATCAGTTCCGGCGACACCGTAGAAAAGTTCAGGCCCTGGCCGCCGCCGGCGGAGAACACCTCGCGGCCGTTGAACAGCGTGCTGGTATAGGGCAGGCCCTGCAGGCTGATGTCCGAGCCCTGGATCGAGAAGTGGTCCGGATCGGCGGCGACACCGAAGGCGCTGACGGCCACACCAGGCACGCGTTGCAGCGCTTCGGTCACCGACAGGTCAGGCAGCGAGCCGGCGTCCTGCGCCGAGATCGCGTCAACCACGGTGTCGGAGTAGCGCTTGATCTGCTGCGCACGATTCAGGCTGGACGCGTAGCCGCTGACAGTCATGCTGTTGAGCTGCGTGACGTCCTTGCCGTCCACCGACTTGGACGTCTTCTTGTCGGCCGCCTTGATGTCCTTGCTGGTGGCCTGTGTCATGGACGGGGTGGTTTGATCATTCGTCGTCGGCGTGGTTTGCGCATGCAGCTGTCCGGCGGCGAACAGCGTCATCGCGATCGCCAGCGACAGCCGGCACGGCTGGTTGGCGCCCGGCGCACGTGTGTACATGGATGGCTTTTTCACTTTCTGCTCTCCCCAGATGTCCAGTGAATACTCGATCGATACAACCTTGTTGCGCCGGCCAGTCGTCCCGCGGCAGGTCGGTCGCGACTTGATTACGAACCCGTTGACCTGATGCAGCGGTGCCGATGGGTGTCGGGTAGCCGCAGGCATGCCGTCATCGGGCGGCGGCTATTCATTGCCCGCGCCCGTTGCATGCATTGCATGGGCGTTGCGCCTGCCTGCGGCGTTTCCCGAGGCCGCGGCAATGGTGGCGGCGAAGGTGATGTGGCGCGCGTTGCGCGCGATCCGACGAATGGACATTTCCCTTCCCCTTGCGTTGCGCACTGCAGCACGCGAGCCCCCTTGTATGGATGCAAGCTAGTCAAATGTACCAGCGCTGTCAATAGAAAATACCAGCGCTGGTATTTTTGTTCGTGCAGGGGTGAAATGTGGATGGATGTGCGCTTTCCGCTTGGGTTAGCATGGCGCACTGCAAGTCATGACAGGGTGGGGTGGCAGATACATGCCTGCGAGAATCGAAGACGTCGCTGTGCATGCCGGGGTATCCGTCAAGACGGTGTCCCGTGTACTCAATGGCTATACGAACGTGCGTGCCAAGCTGCGCACCCGGATCGAGGCTTCGATCCGCGAGCTCAATTACGTGCCCAACGCATCGGCACGCAGCCTGGCGGGGAACCGTTCGTACCTGGTCGCGCTGCTGTACGACAACCCCGCGGCCGGTTCCAGCTACGTCATGGAGCTGATCGTGGGTGTCCTGCAGGCGTGCAGGGGGACGCCGTACAACGCCGTCCTGCATCCCTTCGAGGCAGGCGAGGACCTGGCCGCGCGCATCGACGGTTTCGTGGCCCAGCATCGTCCGGACGCACTGGTGCTGGTGCCACCCCATGCAAGCAACGCCAAGCTGCTGCAACGCCTCGACGAACTCGACATCCGCTATTCGACGATCTCCTCGAAATTGCGCGAGTCGCAGATCGACATCGGCTTCGATGAGCGCAAGGCGGCGGAAGAGATCGTCGCCCACCTGATTTCGCTCGGGCATCGGCGAATAGGCCACGTCACCGGACTGAAAGGGCATGGCGCACGCACCTGGCGGCGCAATGGCTACCGCGATGCATTGCGCAAAGGCGGCATCGCCTACGATGAATCGCTGGTGGCGGAAGGGGATTTCACCTTCGCATCGGGCGTGGCGGCCGCCAAGGCGTTGCTCGACCAGCGTCGCCCGCCCACGGCCATTTTTGGCTCTCTCTCGATTCGTGTGGTTGACCTTTACCCGACCACCTGTTGAGCCGCATGCGTCCACGGGTTTTTCGGCA
>NZ_JBGBPX010000025.1:0-49540 GCF_041107475.1 Rhodanobacter sp. FW021-MT20
GAAGCCGACATGAACCCCCGACGATAGAAATACCCTATCGCGATGCCCTCGGAAGAGGCATTCTCAACAGCCTGCTATTGGCAAACCACCGACGTTGCTGCACGATCCCTTCGATCGACGCTTCCCTCCACTACGCGCACGAGGCCGCCATGCCACACGCACGTCTTTGCACCTACGTCATCGCCCTGCTGGTGTTGCCGCTCGCCACCGCTGCATGCGTGAACGGCGTCAATGGTTCCGTTGATGTTCCGGCTGGCACCACCGTTTCCGATGCAACCACCGTGAACGGGGCGATAAGCCTGCAGGCCCATGCCAAGGCCGACAAGGCCGCTACCGTCAACGGCTCGATTCACCTCGCCGAAGGCGCGCAGGCCGGAGCCGTCCATACGGTCAATGGCGACATCACCCTCGCCAAGGACGCCAAGGTCCTGGGCGACGCCGAGACCGTCAACGGCGAGCTCGACCTTGCCGCAGGGTCGGCCGTGAATGGCTCGTTGGGCAACGTCAACGATCGAATCGAGATCGATGGTGCCCACGTTGGCCATGGCATCACCACGGCGAACGGCGACATCCACATCACCGGCAATGCCGTGGTCGACGGTGGCATCAAGGTGGAAAAAACCGATGGCAACGGCAACGGCAACGAGTTCTTCGGCATCCACTTCGGCAGCAACCATGTGCCGCGAATCGTGATCGATGCAGGCGCAACCGTGAATGGTCCGCTGGTCTTCGAAAGGCCGGTCAAGCTCTACATCAACGACCAGGCCAAGGTTGCCGGGCCCATCAGCGGCGCCCAGGCCGTGAAGTTCACCGGCGCCACGCCGCCGGCCTCGTAGGAAGCAGCGCGCCGTCTGGAAACCCGACAGGGATCTTCGAACAACCGTCGTCATCCTGCCGCCTTCTGTCAGGAATAAATCCGTTCGATCACACCACTGCTTCCGGTGTGACAGGGCTGACGTCTGACGCCGGCACCGTAGTCGCCGCTCCGTAGGAGCCCGCTCGCGGGCGATGCTTTTCTGGATGAAATAGAAGCGGGAGCATCGCCCGCCAGCGGGCTCCTACGACCATGGGTCGCGAATTCGTGCCGGGATCATGGCCTTCGATCGCCCTGCCTTGCACCACGACGGGCTCGACGTCACGGCATGGATTTATTCCGGAGCCATGGCTTTTGCTCAAACGCACTTTGGGGGGCATCGAAGACCCTCTGTCACCCCAGCGGCTCTCAACAGCCGAAGGGCTGGTCAAGCTGGGGTCCAGTGCCGTCCACCCATTGAAAAGCAAAGGCGCTGGATTCCTGCTTTCGCACACTGCTGTCCGGAATAATCCTGGGATGTCCTTCGAGAGTGAATACCCGCGCCGCTTGCGCGAGATGCAACAAGGGGGCGACTCCATTTCTGGCAGCGACCACCTCTCCGGCTCGTCATCCCGGCGCAGGCCGGGATCCAGTAGCGATCACGCCTGTCCAAGCCATATGGCTACTGGATTCCGGCCTTCGCCGGAATGACGGGCAAAAACCGATTTCGGCATATGCCACCGCACGACTGCGGGTATTCGAAATTATTCCGGACAGCAATGTGCTTTCGCAGGAATGACGAGCAAAATAAGGTTATTCGATATTCCCTGGGGTTGCTCGAAACATCCAGCTTGCCGAGGTACCAGGGCGATCCGGCCCGAACAAGGCGTGTGAGCTTCGCGCTCAAGCTATTGAAGCCTTTGGCAGGGGATGTGCCCACTCGACGAGTCCACGCCCCCTCCCTGCCACCTGCTCGCCATCACGCGCCAACCAAACGCAGGCTGAGCAGCCGCGTGGTGCGTTGACCTCCAATCATGGATCCAGCCGCTATGCTGGCCTCCCCATGAACCACGCACATCCACTCTCGCGAATCTGGCGACAATGGCTCCCGGCGGGCCTGCTGGCCTGCCTGTTGTCGACGCAAGTCTGCCTTGCCGATTCCGACGTCCAGCCGACGTTTGCCGGCGGCATCGGCGTGGAACGCATGCCAGCGTGGCCCGGCGCCAGGAAAGCGCGCAACCAACCGGTCCCCTATGTCGACATCGAGATCCCCGGACACCTCAGCCTGTCCACCATGGACGGCCTGCAGTTCGATCTGATCGGTGGCCCGGTGCTGCATGGCGGCGTTTATGGCGATTACCAATGGGGCCGCGATGGTGATGACCTCGGTGCACTGCGCAGCAAGATCAATACGCTATCGCCACGGCTGACCCTGGGTGGCTACCTCGAATGGCAGCTGAGCAAGCAAATGGATGCGGGCGTCGACCTCAGTCACGACACCCAAGGCGCGGGCGCCTATCTCAGGCTGTATGCCGAATGGGACCTGCCATCGGTTGGGCTGCTACATCACTCGCTGCAACTGAGCTGGCAGGCGATGAATCACGCCGCGATGAATCGCTTCTTCGGCGTTACCACGGAACAGGCCGACGCCCTGGGAGTGCGCGCCTGGCAACCGGGCGCCGGCAGTCAGCTTGCCACGCTGGAGTACGATCTGTTCATGCCGACCAGCCCACACACCGGTTTCGCGCTGGCACTGGCCTATGGACAACTGCTCGGTGCGGCCGGCGACAGTCCGCTGGTGACCCGGTTCGGCTCACGCAGTCAGTGGAACGAATCACTCGCCTTCATTTATCACCGTTGAGGCGCTGGCCTGCCATAGGTATGGAAGGCCATTCGAGTCACGCGTGACTGGCACTCAGGTACCCGCCTGCATGTCGTTCAGTGCATCGTCCAGTCGTTGCGCCGTGCCGTCGACATCCCTGAGCTTGTCGATACCGAACAGGCCGAGGCGGAATGTCTTGAAATCGGCAGGCTCGTCGCAGGCCAGCGGCGTACCGGCGGCAATCTGCAGGCCGCGTTTGGCGAATGCACTGCCATTGTGGATAGCATCGTCATCGGTGTAGCTCACCACCACGCCGGGTGCCTGGAAGCCTTCGGTAGCCACGCTGGGAAGATTACGGTGCGCCAGCAAGGCCCGCACCTTGCGACCCAACTCCAGTTGCGCGTTGCGGGCGTGTTCCAGGCCCATCGCCACGGTTTCGTCCATGGCATCACGCAGTGTCACCAGCGCGTCGGTGGGCATGGTCGAGTGATAGGCGTGACCGCCGTTTTCGTACGCCGTCATCACCGCGCGCCATTTGGCCAGATCCAGGGTGAAGCTGGAACTTTGCGTGGCCTTGAGCCGTGCCTCCGCCTCGGCTGAAAGCATCACCAAAGCCGCGCAAGGGCTTGCGCTCCAGGTTTTTTGCGGGGCGCTCAGCAAGACGTCCACGCCCACTTTTTCCATGTCGACCCACAGTGTGCCGCTGGCGATGCAATCCAGCACGAACATGCCGCCATGTGCGTGCACGGCCGTCGCCACGCGCTGCAAGTAGTCATCGGGCAACAGCATGCCAGACGAGGTTTCCACGTGCGGCGCGAACACCAGGTCGGGCTTGTGCTCGGCAATGCTGGCGATGACGTCGTCGATCGGGGGCGGCGCAAACGGGGCCTGGTGCGCGGTACCGGTCGGACGGGCCTTGAGCACCGTAGTGTGCGAAGGAATCCGGCCGACCTCGAAGATCTGGCTCCAGCGATAACTGAACCAGCCATTGCGGATGATCAGCACGTTCTTGCCATGCGCAAATTGCCGCGCCACGGATTCCATGCCCGTCGTACCGCCACCCGGGACAAGCGCCACCGCGTGCGCGTGATAAACCGTCTTCAGGTTTCTCGAGAGGTCGTGCATGACCTGCTGGAAGCGCTGCGACATGTGGTTGAGCGCGCGATCAGTGAACACCACCGAATATTCCTGCAGGCCATTCGGGTCGACACCGGGTGACTGGGGTGCATGCATGGTTTCCACCTTGGTTTCAAAGAAGTCGGGTACGTTTGCCTGACGAAAAGACTACCAAACACACCCAAGGGCGAGGCCAGAAAACGCGCGCGCCCTGCCGTGCCGAAGCCGGGCCCGTGTTGCCCCATTGCGCATGGCTCGTCCCATCCGTTCAGCGCGACGCCAGCGCTTTCATGTCGGCCCACTCGTGGATGTTCACACCGATGGCGCCGTCGCTTGCGGCCCGCACCATCGCGCGCGCGACATCCACACCCGCGATGCCGCGGTACTTGCGTGCGCCACCCACGAACAGCCAGTCGATCGCCGGCCACACCGCGATACTGAGTCGCTCAAGTGGCCGACGCTCTTCGCGATGACCAAGCAACTGCGACGGCCGGAAGATATGCGTGCGTGCGATACCCAACGCGATCACGTCGCGCTCCGTCGCGCCCTTCGTACGAATGTAGAAAAGCGACGAGCCCGCATTCGCACCCACTGCCGAGACCAGGAAGACACCGGTGGCGCCACGCGCCTGTGCCACGGCGGCGGCGCGCACCGGGTAGTCGTGATCGATACGGTAATAGGCCGCCTCGTCGGGCACCTTGGCCTTGGTCGTGCCGAGTGCGATGAAGACGTCATCCGCGTCGATCCTGTCGGCCAGCGCGGGTAGTGCATCGATATCACCAACGAGCGTCACCAGCTTCGCGTGCGTCACGCCCGGGTCACGCCGCACGACGATGGTGACGCGGTCGTAATCGGCGCTTGCCAACAGCATCGGCAGCAACTGCGAACCAATGAATCCGGTGGCGCCGAAAACGAGTGCTTTCTTCATGGTGGCAGCTCGAAGCTCAAGGATGGGCGACGCGCCATTGTGCGCCACGATCAGGGAGAGTTGTCTCCGGCACGCATGGCGCTTGCCCGGACTCTGTTCGCCCTGGGCGCAGGCCGCGGGCCGAAGTCGAAGGACATGTCGGCGATGGGCTGCCCACGCTCGGTGACGCTTCGACTCCGCCCGTTGCACGGGCTACGCTCAGCGCGAACGGTTGACCGTCGGGTGATTCCAGTCCATCTCCATCCGCTCGCGACACCGTTTCATGCCGCGTCCGGCCGCTCCTGTTTCAGCACGCGGTCGAACAGCGCGAACATCTCGGACCAGCCGCGCTTGGCCGCCGCCTCGTCGTAAACCGGGAAGTCCGGCTTCATCCAGCCGTGCGAAGCGCCGCGATACAGTTCGCAGCGGTAGCGCACGCCCGCATCGTCCAGCGCCTGCTCGAAGCGCTCGACCATGTCCGGCGGGCTACTGCCATCGTTGTCGGCCACCGCAACGTACAACTCGGCGCGGATCTTCGGCGCCAGCAAGTGCGGGCTGCTTGGGTCGTCAGTGGCCAGCCGGCCACCGTGGAAGCTGACGGCAGCCGCCACGCGATCGGGATACGTCCCTGCCGCGGCGATTGCCATGCCGCCGCCCATGCAGAAACCGACCGTGCCGATCGCGGCGCCGGCCACGTCCTTGCGTGTGTCGAGATACGCCAGCAGCGCTTCGGTATCCTGCGCCGCCTTGACGTTGTCTGTGCTCGCCATCAGCGGCCCGACTACGGCCCGGAAGCCGCCGCTGGCGAACACTTCCTTTGGATCAAGCGGACCATAGGCGCCGTACCGGTAGAACAGATCCGACACCAGCACCACGTAGCCACCGGCGGCGATGTGCTCGCCCACCTCCATCAATCCCGGACGAATACCGAACGCATCCATGTAGACGATTACCGCCGGCCAGGGTCCCGCCCCTTCAGGCGCAAACACATGCGTCGCGCATTGCCCGTCCGGGGTACGGATATTGATTGTTTCGTGCTTGATCATGTTTTTGCTCGCAGTGGAAGGCATGCGCCGATCGCCTCGTGGCGCACGACAGGCATCGCACCGCGACATGCCGGCGCACAGGCATCGAAGCATGATAGCGCGCCGGCATTTTCCCGCTGTCCGTCTACTTCAGTTCTGCTGGCTTGAAGGAGTATCCATGTGACTTCCACCCCGACGCGATACCCATGTCGTAGCCGTACACAAGCGTGATTCGCACGGTGTCCTCGCGGGCGATGCCGTGGTCCGCCCTGGCAACCAACTGGGCGATGCGCTTCGCCATGGCGCTGTCATCCGACAGCGGCGCATCCAGCCGTAGCGTCGCCTGCATGGAGCAGGTCACGCTGCCGTTGAAGTTGAGCCGCGTGCGCCCCACCTGCGCCGACATGACATGAGGCTGCATCGACAGTGTCTGATACATCGGAAGCATGCCGGCAAAGCTGGTGGTCGCAGCCAGTCGTTTCGCCACTGCTGGCGCACCCAGCGCCAACAACGCCAGCACCGCCACGGCCACCAGATGCACTCGCCAGATCGACGGGAAGTTCGCACGCGCCGCCGCAGGAACCGCCTGTACCACGTACGAACCTACCACCAGATCGTGCAGGGACTGCCGCGTGCGGCGGTTGAAAACATAGAGATAGATGATCGACAAGATGCCACCGAAGACCATCAGCGCCAGCACACAGCCAAGCACATAGCCGAGCGCGGACGTCAGCATCCATTGCGAATTGAACGCGGTGCCATTGGCAAAAAAAGGCACGCCCAGCACCACGTAACGCAACATGGAGCGCGGCAACGACAGCACCCCGCCCTGCGCATCGACCACACGCAAGCCCAGCCAGCGCATGGCCAGAGTCTGCCCGCCGAACACACGGCTGTTGCACAGACCAAAGTACGCCAGCGCGATCACGAAACCGATCAGCTTCGCCGCATCCCCCATGCGTGCCAGCGGACCGAAAAACAGCGTGCCGATAATCATGCCGAGCGCACCCAGCATCAGCAGATCGATAATGAGCGCAAACAACCGACGCCAGAAACCGGCGATGACGAGTGGTGCCGCAGGCAGCATTGGCGGTTGGGCCGCAGTCGTGGTGTTCATGATGTCCCCTCCTTCCCTGAAGGGAGTCTCGAACAACCGCTTTATTTGCTCGTCATCCCGGCGAAAGCCGGGATCCAGCGACTTTAAAACGCCTGAAGTACAAAGGCACTGGATTCCGGCTTTCGCCGGAATGACGCAAATTGAAAGGTTTTTCGAGATTCCCTGAAGGGAGCATCTTGCCGTAAACGCGAGGCTGCTGGCGAGACCTGCCCGAACAGGGGCCACTCAACCCTCGCAGCGATCAAGGCCGTGAGCGGATTGTGGGCCGTGCGGCGACGCGCGTGGACGGTGGCGTGGTGCGCTCGGCGGTCTGGGCAGGACGATCGAGACAGACAAGGCAAGCCTCCATTTTTGCCATCGCGGGAACCCTGCGCGAGAGAATCTGTCTACCGGGATCGCCCGAAACACAGCCATGCCGCCGGCATGCGCAAGCTTCGTTTGGGTATTTCGCTTGAATGAGGCCGTCTCATCGAACGTTCCGGGCAGGTCCGACATCCCTCCGAGGAGGATCGCGCACGCGGTCTGGCATCTCTCGACATCGGTACACGCGAGACCCTGCGGCGCCGGCGTTGGCGACAGCCACCGTCGCTGACACGCCGGGAGTGGGCGCTCGCGCTGACGTTGACCCTGGTGCTGCACGCGCTGTTCGCGCTGGTGCTGTGGAACGAGATGCGGTCCAGTCCGGCGCACTCGACGCGGGTGCACGCGGATATCAACCAAGTGCTGGTGGTGCGCCTGCTGGACCAGACCAGCACGCCATCCGCCGCGCAGCCACCCGCGCCGCCCCAATTGACCGCGTCGCCGCAGGGAGCGACGCCACACGCCCGCCCCGTCACGCACGAGAAACCACGCCGTGGCGCGATGGTCGTGCAGGATCATGAAACAGCGCCAGCACAAGCGGCTTCCGTAGCCACGGCGGCGGACAACAGTGTGTTCGCGAAAGATGGCTCGGTACGACTACCGCCCCCGACCAACCATTGGGCGCCCCAAAGCGCCAAGGCCAAGCAGCCCAAGCCCGCGGACGATCGCCGGATCATGCAGCACGACCTGAACCGGCTGCACACCACACAAACCCGGTTCGAAAAATATTTCCCGCCGCCGAACGAGACCGCCGGTGGCGCGCTGGGTCGCCATATGGGTGATGCGCTCAAGAAGATCGCCAAAAGCATCTGCAATCCCAAGAAGAGCAGCATGGCTACCAACATGCTGTGCGCCGCACCACCCCTGCCCCCGTCGTCCAAGGATCGCGACGAACGCATCAGCCTGCCGTCCGCGCCACTGGCCGGCAATCCGCATCCGGCCAAGCCGTTGCCACTGGCAACCTGCATCGCCATCTACAAGGCGAGCGGACCGTTGCCATACGGCTGCCCGATCAACACGCCTGACCTGGCCTTCAAGGCCGAGATGCAGGTATGCATCGACCTGTTCCGCGCCGGCAAACGCCTCAAGACATGGTGCCCGCCTGATACACCCAAACGCGCGGCTGCCGAATCGAAGAAGCCGGATGGAGGCCACTGAGCGAACCCCGTTCAGCGTTCTCCATCCCGACGCTGTGTGGCTTGCGAGATCAGAACTCCGGTACTTCGCCGGACTGGAACAGCACGCGCGGCGTACCGTAATCCCCGCCTTCTTCGTCCACATCCATGCTGTAGGCAATCACGCCGGCATGCTTGTCGGCCATCAGCGCGGCCCTGCGTGCAGCCTCGTCGGCCGTCTTGAACTGCAACACCTGGCCTGCTTTCAAACCCTGCTTCGCGTGGTCGAACGGCTGCACTACGTGGATCGTTTCCATATGCCCTCCTGTGGGACGGCAAGTATGCGGGAATCGACGGCCAGCAAGACACGGAACGGCGCTGGCTTTTCTGAAAAAGTGCGTTCCAAGCCAGAGGTTTGGTTCAACGCCGCAACGCGAGCACGCCATCCAGCGCGAGCTGCAGCTTGAATCCGGCCTTCTCCAGCCGCTTGGCCACTTCACGCGGCACATCCCGACCGGTGGTGAGCTTGTTCGGGCTCCCGGTGTAGTGGAACAGTTTCCCGCCACGACGCAGCACGCGCGCGAGGTGGTCGTAGAACACCTGCGAATACAGTTCGCCGGCAATACCAAAACGCGGCGGATCGTGCAGCGCAGCGTCGATCGAGGCATCCGCGACCTGGCTGATCGCCAGCGATACATCGGCGTGGCGCAACTGCAGGCGCCCTTCATTGGCCGGGTCTTCAGCGTCCGGTGACCACGGGTTGAGCGTGCGCAGCCACAACACGTCGGCATTCTTCTCGAACGAATCGATGCGCGCCGCACCCGCCTGCAGACAGCGGGCCGCAAAGTAGCCAAGGCCACCACAGGTATCGAGCACGCGCTTGCCGCGCGGTTCGATCAGCGCCACCTTGTGGCGCGCATCCTCGAACGGCGATTGCTTCGAGGTGGGCAGCATCTTGATGCCATCGATCTCGAACGTCGGCGCGCCCCATTCGGTCGGCACCAGTTTGATCAGCGAACTGGAGAAACGCGCCGCCGATACGAACTCGTCACCGTCCCAGTAGTAGATCGTCCGATCCTTCAGCGACGGCGGATACGGATAACGCACGCCCCGCCATTGCCAGGCTTCTGACTGCAGCAATGCCGTGCCCTGCGACAGGCCCAGATCGAGCGAACCGCTCCATTCGCCCGCACCAGCATCGCGGGCGGCCAACAGGGCTTGGGTGGTTGCGCGCACGAACAGGGGACCAATGTAACGGGGCATGCGGAACTCTCGGGAATGAAATGATGCGAGGGGATACCCCGCCGCGGAAGCCTGCCTGATCAGCCGTGTCGCCAAGGTCCTCTTCGGAGGCGGATGACGATCGCGGGGGCGACCCTGCGCTCAAGGGGCAAGGCAGGAATTTTCCCACGAATGCCCTCGTTCCCGAACCAGGCAGGAGACAACGATCCCATTCGGCTCCCTGTCGCCGGCATAAACGAAAGCCGGCTTGCGCCGGCCTTCGCATTACACCCATCTGATCGACGGCCATGCCGTCGCCCAGATGATTACGAACAGGCCTTGCCGTGCTCGGCATGATCACCCTTGGCCTTGGCGGCCGCCTCGCTCATGTACTCGCCGTGCTTGGTCTTGCCGTACCACTTGTCGCCCTGGCAGTGGTAGACCTTGCTGCTGTCATTGACCCAGACCATCCCCGCGCCGCCGCCCGGTGCAGCCGTGGCGGCGGGCTTGGTCCAGCCCATCGATTTCTTCGGGGCAGCGGCGGCAGCCGTCGCCGGTGCAGCCGCCGGTGCGGCGGCTTCGGCCCTGGTCGCCTTTTTCGACGCCTTGGCCTTCGCCTTGCCGCTCGCCGCGTACCACTCCTTCACACCCTTGTGGCCCCGGCACGAGCTGCGCTTTTTGGCAATGCTGGTGTAGCTGCCGTCCTTGCACTGACCGGTGGACCCGGCCGGTGCAGACGCCTGTTGGGCCTGCACCGCAGGCATGGCCAACAGGCAGCCGAACGCCATGGCGAACACGATGGACGCTTTCATCTTCAGACTCCTTCCCGCGCGATATTGATTATTGCGACGATCGACGTCCGCCCACCGGACGAGGCGCCATGCCGTCGCGCCATGTGCGCCGTCCGTATCCCCTTTGGCGGAACCGGACGCATGTCCCATGGCAGCCCAAGCGCCGATGATCCCCACGCCTGCCGCGCGACTATGCGCCCAAATGCCGTGAGCGCGACGCGATGAAGGCGGCTGATGCCTTTCCCGCTGCCTTTGGCGCGGGAGCGTACAATCGAGGACTGTTTGTTCGGGCCGGGTTCGGCATGTTCGTGTGCCGGAAAAGTGAGCCCGGGCTTCTTATGGGCACCCCGTCATGCGCCATCCCCTGCATCCCACGCTGGCCCACTTCCCGGTGGCCTGCTGGTCAATCGCCACCATCACGGACTTTGCCACGCCGCACTACGGGCCTTCTGCCTGGCACCTGGCCGATGTGTTGCTTTGGATCGGAGCACTCGCCGCGATACCGACCATCATCGTCGGCATCTTCGAGCTGACCGCGATTCCGAAAGAACCTGCGTCGGTACGTGCCGGCTTCACGCACATGGGCATCATGTTCATGGCTTTCATCCTCTACCTCGTGAGCCTGCTGCTGCGCGATCACGAAGGTCAGTTCATCCACCCCGATACCGTGGCGCGAGCGTTCAGCGTGGCGGGCTTCGTCTTTCTGCTGGTCGGCGGCTGGCTGGGCGGCACCCTGGTCTACGGCCACGGTGCGGGTGGCGACCACAAGGATGGCGAAACATCCGCCTGAGCGGCAACGCGGGCTTGAGCCCTGGGGTGAAATGGCGCGATTTCTGATTGCCGCCAGCGCTTTTGGCATACGATTCCTGCTCGCCGATCCGCCAAGAGATACCCATGCCCCGTCTTATCGTCATCGCGGCCATGCTGACCGCCGCAGCCACGGCTGCCTTCACGCCCGCAGCGTCGGCGCAATCCAGTTTCTTCGGGATAAGTGCACCCAAGACGCCGGTGGCGCTGCACCAGAAACTCGACCAGCCGGTAGCACCCCGACTGCTGGCCACTCTCGAGCAGGCCAGCCATCGCGGCCTCGCCTTCCGCACCAAACCGGACGCGACCGTCCTCAAGGCCATCCCGGGCACACGCCTCACCACCGATGGCAAGGTGGGACTGCTGTACGTCGGCGCCGACTTCTGTCCGTACTGCGCCAGCCAACGTTGGGGCGTGATGTTGACGCTGTTGCGTTTCGGCAAGCTCGGCGGGCTGCGTTACATGCTCTCCACCGCCAGCGACGTGTATCCAAACACAGTCACGGTGACCTTCCAGCACGCAAGCTATCAAAGCCCGTATCTCGACTTTCAGGCAGTGGAAACCGCGGACCGTGATGAGCAGCCGCTGATGATCCCGAACAAGTTGCAGATGCGGATCCTGAACACCTTCGACGCACCGCCGTACGTGCACTTCGCCGGATCCATCCCCTTTGTCTACCTCGACGGCAAATACGAACTGGGCCAGTTGCTGGTGACACCGGACCAGCTCAAGGACCAGAACTGGCAGCAAATCGCGACCGCGCTGGCCGACCCGAAAAGTGCGCTCTTTCGAAGCGTGATGCCCCGGGTCAACCTGCTGACTGCAGCCATCTGCCATCTTGACGGCGGCAGGCCGGTCGACGTCTGCACCGCATCCGGCGTGGCGGCGGCCAAGAGCGTTCTGGCCAAGTGAAAACGGAGGGCGCTTGACCTCCCTCGCCACCTGGCCCGACGGAGGCGTCCAGGTCGCAATGGGAATCGTGCCAGCGTGACACGCATGCCATCACCCATTTCCGGTCGAGGTGCCCATGTCTCATAAAACGGCTTCATGTTGCTGCGGACAACTCAGCATCGACGTTCAAGGCGATTCGCTGGGTGCCGGCATTTGCCACTGCCTCGCGTGCCAGCAGCGCACCGGCAGCGTTTTCGCGGCGCTGGCTGCTTACGCCGCCCCTTTTGCCGTTACCGGTACCGCTACCGAATACGTCCGCACCGGCGACCAGGGAGCAAAATTCCGCTTCAGGTTTTGCCCTGTTTGCGGAAGCACGGTTTTTCACACGGAAGAAGGGAACGACACGTACGTGATGGTGGCAGTCGGCGCATTTGCCGACCCGGATTTCCCTGCCCCGCAAGACTCCGTCTATGAGTGCCGCAAGCACTCATGGGTTCAATTGCCCGAGGGAATCGCCCACTACGCAAAAGATACGAACTGACGCCGCACATGCCCTCATTCCCTGCTCCATCACGTGGAAGCGTGCAAGCGGCGGAATCAAGGGCAAGGCACTGGATGATCAGGCATCCGTCTGTTGAAAAGCGCCTCCAGCTTTTGCCTGGATGACGGGCAAAATCAGATTTTCCCTGGACCGCATGGCGAGTCGGGTTACCGGCGCGCGCGACGCACTGATCAACTGCACGCAGCCACCCACGGGTGCCTATGGCTTCGTCCCTGCAACAGCGAGATGACCGCGCCCGGGTGCCACTAAGCCTCCTTTCCCATCATGACCCGAGGGTCTTGACCGCCCCACTCCGCCCACGTATATTACCTATCAGTTATTAAACTAAACAGCTATGCAAATATCGGAACGCCTCAACCTCACCTTCGCCGCGCTGGCCGACCCTACCCGTCGCGCCATCCTGGCGCGGCTGGCTACCGGAGAGGCCACGGTGACGGAGCTCGCCGAGCCGTTCGAAATGAGCCAGCCAGCGATCTCCAAGCACCTGAAAGTGCTGGAGCGCGCCGGCCTCATCTCGATGGATGTCGATGCGCAACGACGCCCACGCAAACTGGAACCGAAGCGACTGCAAGAGGCCGTGGATTGGATCGAACGTTACCGCGAAATTTTTGAACAGAACTACCAGCGCCTCGATGCCTTGCTCGATGAACTCCAGGCCAAACCGTCCAGGCGCAAACAGGCAAAAAAATAGCGCCAACATGCCGCCCTTCATCCTCATGGCGGCGCGCAACCACGATGAACCATCATGGAGAAGACCATGCCCAAGCCCGCACAAGTGACACTTCCCAGCGATCGCGAAGTCCGCGTCACACGCAGCTTCAACGCACCCCGCCAACTGGTGTGGGATGCACATACCCGCCCCGAACTCGTGCGGAAATGGCAGGGTTACGACGGCTGGGACATGCCGGTGTGCGACATGGATGTCCGCGTTGGCGGCAAATACCGATGGCAGTGGAAAAACCGCGAAGACGGCAACGGATTCGGCTTCCTCGGTACGTTCACCGAAGTCGACGCCCCATCCAGGCTGGCCCACGAACAATACTTCGACCCGGGCGACATGGATTTCGCCATGCCAACGGGCGATCCATGCATCGTGTCACTTGAACTCAGCGAGCAGGACGGCGTCACCACGCTCGTCTGCAATCTGACGTTCGCGTCGAAGCAAGCGCGTGAAGACGCAGTCTCCACCGGCATGACCGACGGCATGGAGCACAGCTACACCCGCCTCGACGACATGCTCAAAGCTGCGGAGTAAAGAAGCAGGCACGCGGCACCACAAAGTGGATGGAGGCCGTTGTTTCAAGCTCCCTGCATCCTCTTTTACGACAGACCGCACGCGTACGCAGGGATGCAACACATACGGGCCCGCGTTCGATTTCGGCTACGACTTGATCCGGCGAACCTCCTGTGGCCAGCCGCATGCCACGGCCAGCTTGCCGGCCCAATGTCTTGCTGCCTGTTCGTCGGCTACGTCGATCACGCTGAATCCGCCCAGGAACTGGGGGTTCGAGACGTACGGCCCGTCAGTGAAAACCAGCGTGCCGCTGGTGGCGTCCGCACAGAAGGCGGCAGCCGGGTCTTCCTCCAGGCCTCCGGCAAACACATGGATGCCGGCCGCCTTCATTTCTTCCACAACCGCCCTGGCCAGCGGGCCGCGCGCTTCGAACCATGTTTCGGAATGCTCGCCGACCCACGGCTGATTGAAATAGATCAGATACTCGCTCATGGCATGCTTCAAGGCCGCGCAGCCCCAGCGGCTGGCTTCCTCCTGTCGACGAACGGGCGCAGGCTGTTTCGACAAGCGGGCGGGGCAAGACTCCGTTTCCGACAAGCGCTGAAGGCGGTTTGTCAGTGAACCCTACCCCGTTTATACGCTTCGGAACTTGCTGAACTTGCTGAACTTCCTGCACCGCCTCAAGTCGATGAAAGAGCCTGCCCGGCGCGCCTGTCCGGGTCATCAATGGGAGACATGCCATGAACAAGATGCACCTGAAAGCGGGTAGCGCCCTTTTGCTGGTCATGGCGTTCTGCCAGGCCCAGGCCACCGAAGCCAGCCACGCCACCGCACCGCAACGCATGCCGGACAGCTATGCGCAGGCGGCGAAGCTGATCGACCTTGGCCATGGCCGCCATCTCAACCTGCGCTGCTCGGGCAGCGGGCCGCAGACCGTCCTGCTGGAGGCCGGCGCGCTCGCCGATTCTTCCACGTGGTTCAAGGTACAACCGCTGCTGGCCGCCCACGCCCGGGTTTGCGCGTACGACCGAGCCGGCTTCGGCTTCAGCAGCGAGGGGCCGTTGCCGCGGAACCTCGACGCCGACGTATCCAATCTGCACGCGCTGATCCAGCGCGCCGGCCTTGCGACCCCGCTGGTGATGGTGGGGCATTCGCTGGGCAGCAACATCGTTCGGCAGTACGCGAGCCGCTATCCGGAGGACGTGAGCGCGATGGTGCTGCTCGATCCGCCCGCGCAGGACATCGGCCGGTTTGCTCCCGGCTGGCAGAAGGACGAGGACACTCTCTCGGTGCAGCGGTTCGCGTTTCTTCGGCAATGCGAGGCGGCCGCCGAAAAGCACGAGCTGACGTTCACCAACAAGGAACTGAGCCAGTGTCTCGGCGGACCCGATCCACACGCCAGCGCCAAGCTCAACGCGGTGAACCTGGCCTTGATGTCGAAGCCTGCGTACTGGCACACCGTGTTGTCGGTGCTCCAGAACAATCCCGCGATATTCAAGCCGCCCGTGTCAAAGCAGGAGACCCACGGCGCAACGCCCCTGATCGTGCTGTCCGCCGCCAACACCTATGCCGATGCGCTGCCGCGTGACCGCAAAGGGCTGGAAGAAGCCCGGGCCCGCACGCAGGCGCAGATCGTCGCCACCTCCTCCCGCGGCACGCTGGTGCACGTTGCGGATACCTCGCATGACATCCAGATCGATCAGCCGAACGCGGTGGCCAAGGCGGTCATGCAGGCTCTGAAGATGGCCAAAGGGGACGCCAATGGGCGGCAACGAGGACGAAGTGAGCCGCGCCGGGGTTGACGGACAGCCCGGCTCTGCAGCGCAAGACCGGGGGGTCTGGCTCACTTTCCAAAAGTGAAGCGGCCTTCCAGGGCAGGCATCTATCGGCGCCCTGCCCGGGGAACCGGGGTCAGAGTGCACTTTCAGAGTGGAGTGTACTTTCCGGCAAGAGACGGCGGAATGACTCGATCAAACGCGGGGATGCGGAGGAAAACCTCATCGGTGAACCGACTTCCAATGCCCCTCAGATGCGTTCATGCGGTGCCAGGTAACGCCATTGTCCCGGTGGCAGCTTCGCCAGCGGAATGCGCCCCACGCGAAGACATTTCATTCCCAGCACGGTGAGTCCGACCGCGTTGCACATCGGTTCGATCTGGGTCGGCCGCAATACCTTGAACGCGAAGCGCAGCCGTTGTTCACTCTGCCAGCTGACCTTGATCGGCGGCATCGCATAGTTGTTGAAGCGCAGGCCGTGATTGAGCAGCGCCAGCCCGTTCGGAATCAGCGTGCCTTCCACATCGACGACAAATTCCTGTTCGACGCGATGGATGTCTTCGGTCAGCTTGCGCACGACGCGCCAGTCCTGGGTGAAGATCAACAGGCCGCTGGCATCTGTCGGAAGCGAAAGCGGCGAGGTCAATCGATGCAGGTGTCGCCGCAACGGGCGCACGCCGGAGGCATCGTCAGGCGTGCGTGTCAGTGCAGTGACCAGCGCACTGGCCGGGTTTGCGCCGTCACTGCTGTCGTATCCAGCGGGCTTGTGCAGCACCAGGGTAATCGGTTCAGCGGGAGCCAACTGGGCCGCGGGATCGAGTTCGATGACTTGTGTGTCAACCATGAACTGCGGCTCTTCCACGACGCTACCGTCGACCTTCACCCAGCCGCCTTCGATGTACTGCTGGGCCTCGCGTCGCGAGCAACCGGTGAGCGCGGTGAGATATTTGTCGAGGCGTAGCGGTTCGGTCATCGGGTGAGCCTCGGGTGGTCAGTGGGGCCATTGTACGGGGTCCAAACCGGGGTCAGAGTCTGAGGTTTCCCCACAAATCTTCCCGTTCAATCAATAGGTTGCGCATCGCTTGAGGGAACGGTGCGCGCATGAAGCGGTCATTCCTCACGGGTATCGAAGCCGGAGGGGACCGCCGCATGCACGCCACAGAAGTATTGCAAAAGTGTCTGGGAGAATCACTTCAAGCGATCCATGCGCTGCGCTCCCGTGTCCTGATGCGGGCGGTCGAAGCCACGATCGCCGGTTGTCATCTGACCCTGATCGACTTGGCTCGCTCTTGGCCGGATGCACAACGCGTTCGCGCGCCACTTAAGGCGTTGGATCGTCTGCTCGGCAACCGTCATCTGCATGCCGAGCGCGAGCACATCCATGCCGCGATGGTGCGCTGGTTGGTGCGTAGCGAACAGCCGGTGATCATCGTCGACTGGTCGGATTTGAAGGCCGATCGCAGCTGGCATCTGTTGCGCGCAGCGATCCCAGTGGGCGGCCGAACGCTGACCGTGCTGGACATGGTCTTTCCGTCCGGCCAGCAAGCCTCGCCCAAAGCCGAGAAGCAGTTTTTGCGGCGCCTCGCTGCCGTACTGCCGAAGAACGTCACGCCCATCCTGGTGACTGACGCAGGCTTTCGCGGCCCATGGTTTCGAGCCGTCGAGGCGATGGGGTGGCACTGGTTGGGACGTCTGCGAAACACGACACAGCTCAAGCCGGCTGATGCGGAAGATGCCCCCGGACAGTGGGTCCCTTGCAAGGCGATGTACGAACAGTACATGGGCAGAACACGCGATTTCGGACTGATGAACATCACGCGCAGCGCGCCTTTCACGGCGCGTGTGGTGCTGCACGGCAAGCCACCCAAAGGACGCAAGGACCGTAACCGTCTGGGCGTGCCGGCCCGCAACTCCAACAGTCGCAAAAGCGCAAAGCGCGAAAGTGAGCCATGGATACTCATCGCCTCGCCCGAACTCAAGCTGAGCATGCGGCAGGTGGTGGCGCTCTACGCACGCCGCATGCAGATCGAACTGTCCTTTCGTGACCTGAAATCCCATCGTTACGGCCAGGGCTTTGAAGACAGCTTGACCCGCAAGGGACAGCGCATCGAGGTGCTTCTGCTGCTCAGTACCCTGGCGGCGTTTGCTACATGGCTGGCGGGCATGGCCTGCGAAGCCGCTGGCATCGATACGTGGTTGACGCCCTATCGCAGCAAGCGCCGGCTGTACTCGGTGATGCGACTGGGCCGCGAAGCGCTCGTGCGACGATGGTTGCCGATCTCGGTCTCGCGCCTTCTTGATCAGCTACGACAACCCGCTACATCCTTGATTGATCAACTGGGCGTACCAGCATGAAAACGTGGGGAAACCTCAGACTCTGACCCCTGTTTTGGAAATTGTCCCTGACACCTTTTCGCAGTCCAACGCGCAATATTTATCTAGGTAGCAAGGAAAGTAAGGACAAGGATCTATCCGTATAACAAGTGCCAAATTCAGTAGGTAATCGCGCAGCCCGTTGTAAATACTCCGCTGCGAGAAGCACAAACTTAAAACTGAACCGGGAATCCGAAGCGATCTTGATCTGGAATTCTGAAATCTTTTTGTCCGAAAGCAACTCGCAAAACGAGAAATCACGAGCAAGTAGCGCAGCTGGCAGAGAGTCAAGAGGTGCGAGCATAACCTCCCTCACGAGTTGCTCAAACCGATTCAACTCTGGGAACATGCTCACTTCCTCACCTTCTGATGCCCCAGTAGTTAAACGTCGCAACTTCAAAGCGGCGTCCAAGTTCTCATAGCCACCGTACAAGATCGCAAGAACGGTGGAGGAAAATTCATCCTTCGACACCGGCTTGAGAAGAATAAGAAGGGCTCTCACCGCAAGTTCGGAAACCGCGACCAAGAAAAGGCAAACGGCGTCGCCGAACACGCTCATATGCTCAGGCTTGGTCGGGTCAAGCTCCGAGCGAATCGAACGCAGACGAGAGACCACACGCCTGCATCGCTCGCCAGGGTCCTTTAGCAACCAAAATGCGGACCGTGCAAACAACAGGTATTCGTTCAGCGCCGGATACTTTGACCCAACAGAAAGGAAGCTCTCCCAGGCCTCTAACTCACCGACTTTTGATCCAGCACTATCAGTCCCGCCACCAATGCTTTTAGCAAACTCGACAAGCTCAGCATCATGTAGCAACGATATTGACATATCCGAGGCGCTAATTCGGTGGTCATGCAGAATTTTAATCTTCTCTGGCAGAACAACAAAGCCATACGAAGCACCAATCCTAGTCATAACTCCCCGAAGCCAGAAAGACCTACCTATCCCAGACTCCTTGGCTCCGCTTTTGCAGTCAAACGCATATCTTTCATGAAGGGCAATGGAAGATTGAGCTATGGCTAGAACATCCACGTCTGTCAATAAGCTTCTAGACCTGTCCAACCGTTGGGCTGCCTCAATCTCAACTTCCAACTGAGGCAGCCACTTCTTTGAGACGGCGAGTCGAAGAGCAAGCGACTTCTGTGCGCGATCCTTGATCATATTTTAGAATCCAAGAATTAGTTGCTCAATCTCGAACGCATCGTCGGAGGAAAGTTTCACCAACTCCTTCTCACGCAACAACTTCGAGCTCAACAGAGATTCCACATACTCTCGAGATCCAGACATTGCACTAACAGCCTCGTTGTCGACTGACAAATCAGGTGCACTACCACCCGTAACTAGGTCATAGGCAATCTTCAAAGCTTCCCTGTTCTCCGGAGTATCAATAACTTTCAGTTGAAAATAGCCATTCGCTAATTTTTCGAGACGTGCCACACGATAGTGAACCAGTCCCTGATATTGCTCGGAGTAATCGGAGGTCGGACGAAGCTGCAAATCTCTGCTCAATGTATAGAGAACCGCGCCCGGACTTCTGATTCTAAAGTTATTCGGTAGGAGCTGCCCTTGGCGCACTGCCGAGACGACTGCAAGAGCCCTTTCATAAATCTCCCGCTTAAACGGAGTTATATTGGCAACACCGGGAGTTGGCGTAAAAAGAAATACGGACGTACCGGCATGAGTGGTGGTGATACTTGGAGGCTTGACCATTCCGTCCTGCGCCAAACGCTTCAGCAGTTTTATCCCATCCGCATCGACGCGCGTACCGGCAATTTCCCCTGTTTTTTCGATAAGCTGCACTGGCCAACCCTGCGCGCGCCTTAGCAGCTTGAGAGTCGCATTAACGCTTTTAGCTCCAACGCTGGCAACGTGATCTGCGAAAAGTTCCGCATTTTCCGAGAAATATGATGGATTCAATAAAACGCTTTTCGCACGGGCCCGTCTAGACACCAAGAAGCCGCCTTTGGTGCCTATTTCCACGCTATCGTCAAACGCTTTTCGTTCTGCACCCAGTTGGCCAGCCAATGCATCGGCGTTGTATGGTGACGATGCAAGGCGGTCAACAATTTCAAGGGTGAGCCCTTCAAACTCGTCGAGTTTTAGAGTATCGAAATAGCCGCCAAGACCTTCGTAAAGGTCGTCAAAGAATGGCACTGTAGGCAGTATTATTCTTGGTACTGTATGACCACCACCTATCCTAATGAACTCGATTTCCGCAAGCAGGCTGGCTATCCTATCGAATGCCAGTCTAGGAATCCCCAGAAGCGCTGCTGCGACAAACTTCGCCTGATCATAGTCAATAGCAGCCAACCCACGAATATGTAGTGCAAATTGCACTGCCATACCAATCTCAGGGATGGACTCAAATCGGGAAATATCCTTATCTCTGGTCGCAAGTTGAATTTCGTGGCACCGTGCGACCGCTATTTTACTATCCACCCCTGATTCTCCTTATTTATTTCACCCAAATATCTAAAGGAATCACATATTCCTCCGATACTCCCCCCCCACCTCATACAACGCATGACTGATCTGCCCCAACGAGTTGTACTTAACCGCCTCAATCAACTGCTCAAACACATTCCGTCGCTCCCGCGCCGTCGTTTGTAGCACCTTGAGACTGTCGGAGGCCAGCGAGTTCCGCGCCTCCCCATAACTCCGCACATTGGCAATCTGCGCCCCCTTCTCCTCAGGGGTGGACCGAATCAACTCGATCTCCGTGGCAATCTCCCCCGCATGATCCTTCGGCAAGAACGTATTGACGCCAATCAACGGCAACGACCCATCATGCTTCTTGTGCTCGTAATACATCGACTCGTCCTGGATCTTGCCGCGCTGGTACATCGTATCCATCGCCCCAAGCACCCCGCCCCGCTCGCTGATCGCCTCGAACTCCTTGTACACCGCCTCCTCGACCAGATCGGTCAGCGTGTCGACCACATAACTCCCCTGCCACGGATTCTCGTTGAAGTTCAGCCCAAGCTCCTTGTTGATGATCATCTGGATCGCCACCGCCCGCCGCACGCTTTCCTCGGTGGGCGTGGTGATGGCTTCGTCGTAGGCGTTGGTATGCAGCGAATTGCAGTTGTCGAACAGTGCGTACATCGCCTGCAGCGTGGTGCGGATGTCGTTGAACTGGATCTCCTGGGCGTGCAGTGACCGACCGCTGGTCTGGATGTGGTACTTCATCATCTGGCTGCGGCTGCTGGCGCCATAGCGCTCGCGCATGGCGCGGGCCCAGATGCGGCGGGCGACGCGGCCGATGACGGTGTATTCCGGGTCCATGCCGTTGGAGAAGAAGAAGCTCAGGTTGGGCGCGAAGTCGTCCACCTTCATGCCGCGGGCGAGGTAGTACTCGACGATGGTGAAGCCATTGCTCAAGGTGAAGGCGAGCTGGCTGATCGGGTTGGCGCCGGCTTCGGCGATGTGGTAACCGCTGATCGACACCGAGTAGAAGTTGCGCACCTTGTGGTCGACGAAGTACTGCTGGATGTCGCCCATCATGCGCAGGGCGAATTCGGTGCTGAAGATGCAGGTGTTTTGCGCCTGGTCTTCCTTGAAGATGTCGGCCTGCACGGTGCCGCGCACCTTGGTCAGGGTGTCGGTCTTGATGCGGGCGTAGGTTTCCGCGTCGACCAGGTCGTCGCCGCAGACGCCGAGCAGGCCCAGGCCCAAACCGTCGTTGCCGGTGGGCAGGTCGCCCAGGTATTGCGGGCGCTGGCGGCCTTCGTAGAGTTTGTCGATCTTCTTCTGCGCGGCGGCCCAGCGGGCGGCGTCTTCGCGCAGGTACTTTTCAACATTTTGGTCGATGGCCGTGTTCATGAACATCGCCAGGGTCATCGGCGCGGGGCCGTTGATGGTCATCGACACCGAGGTGCTGGGCGCGCTGAGGTCGAAGCCGGAGTACAGCTTCTTCATGTCGTCCAGGGTGGCGATGTTGACGCCGGAGTTGCCGATCTTGCCGTAAATGTCCGGGCGCGGGGCCGGATCCTCACCGTACAGGGTGACCGAGTCGAACGCGGTGGACAGGCGCGTGGCGGCGCCGCCCTGGCTCAGGTAATGGAAGCGGCGGTTGGTGCGCTCGGGCGTGCCTTCGCCGGCGAACATGCGGGTGGGATCTTCGCCGCTGCGGCGGTATGGGTAGACGCCGCCGGTGTACGGGTAGTGGCCGGGCAGGTTTTCCTTGCCGAGGAAGGTGAGCAGGTCGCCCCAATCCTTGGACTTGGGTGGGGCGACTTTCGGGATTTTCTGATGGCTGAGGGATTCGCGGTAGTTGTCGACCTTGATGACCTTGTCGCGGACTTTGTATTCGTTGAATTCGGCGGTGACCGATTCGAACAGTGTGGGCCAGTGGCGCAGTTGTTCGATGGCTTCGTGACTGAGTTCCTTCAGCGCGGCGTTGTAGCGCTGGCGCAGGAGGAGCATGGAGCGGTCGACGTGAGGGGACGCTTCGACTTCGCCCTGCGGGCTACGCTCAGCGCGAACGGTTTCATGTTCGTTACCAGCCGACCCATCCGTTCGCCCTGAGCGTAGACGCGCAGCGTCGGAGTCGAAGGGCTCGTGCAGCTCGGCGTTGCGGTACAACTCCAGCGGCTTGGGCAATTTGTCGTCGCCCAGCTCCTTCAGCGCTTCGTAGTAGTGCTGCGCCTTGCTGGCGAACTCGGCCTGGGTCTCGATGCCCTGGTTGATGGCGCGGCCCTGCTCGGCGATTTCGGCGAGGTAGCGCACGCGGGCGCCGGGGATGAGGACGGTGGCGCGGGGGGATTTGAGGCTGGTGTCAAGTTGCGGCTGCCAGTTGCAGCCGGCTTTGTAGGAGCCCACCCTGTGGGCGATCGCTTCACCTTCGGCGTTCGAGGCGGCGGGATCGCGCACAGGGTGCGCTCCTACAGCTTCGGCGCCGAGATTCAATTTCTCGCGCATCAGGCGACACAGGTTGGTGAACATCCAGGTCACGCCCGGATCGTTGAACTGGCTGGCGATGGTGGGATAGACCGGCACGTCCTCGTCCTTGACGTTGAACGCGGTGCGGTTGCGTTTCCACTGCTTGCGGATGTCGCGCAGCGCGTCTTCGGCGCCACGCTTGTCGAACTTGTTCAGCACGATGAGCTCGGCGAAGTCGATCATGTCGATCTTCTCCAGCTGGCTGGCGGCGCCGTAGTCGCTGGTCATCACGTAGGTGGGGAAGTCGACCAGGTCGACGATTTCCGAATCGCTCTGGCCGATGCCGGCGGTTTCCACGATGACCAGGTCGTACGGCTGGCTCTTCAGGAAGCCGATGCAGTCGTGCAGCACGATGCTGGTGGCGGCGTGCTGGCGGCGGGTGGCCATGGAGCGCATGAAGACGCGATGGCTGCGCAGGGAATTCATGCGGATGCGGTCGCCGAGCAGCGCGCCACCGGAACGGCGGCGGGTGGGATCGACCGCCAGCACGGCGATGCGCATCTCGGGGAAGGCATGCAGGAAGCGCAACAGCAGCTCGTCCACCACGGACGACTTGCCGGCGCCGCCGGTGCCGGTAAGGCCGAGCACCGGGGTCTGTTTGCCGGCCAGCGCCCATTCCTTGCGCAGGCGGGTCAGCTCGGCATCGTCGAGATGACCTTCCTCGATGGCGGTGAGCATGTGGCCGATGCTGATCTCGTCGCTGATATCGACGCGGGCGGGCACGCCGGACGGCTCGGCTTCGGCGCGCTTGCCGGCGGCGCCACGGGCGCGCGTCATCACGTCTTCGATCATCTCGACCAGGCCCAGCTTCATGCCGTCGTTGGGGTGGTAGATGCGCTCGACGCCGTAGGCCTGCAGCTCGCGGATTTCCTCCGGCGTGATGGTGCCGCCACCGCCGCCGAACACGCGGATGTGACCGGCGCCCTTCTCTTTCAGCATGTCGACCATGTACTTGAAGTACTCGACGTGGCCGCCCTGGTAGGACGACATGGCGATGGCGTCGGCGTCTTCCTGCAGCGCCGCGCGCACCACGTCTTCCACCGAGCGGTTGTGGCCCAGGTGGATCACTTCCGCGCCCTGGCTCTGGATGATGCGGCGCATGATGTTGATGGCCGCGTCATGGCCGTCGAACAGGCTGGCGGCAGTGACGAAACGCAGCGGATGAGTCTCGCGCTGGTGGGTGCTTGCGGGGACGTGCTTGGCGGGCGAGCTCATGGGGGACTCCGTAAAACCTTGGTGATCAGCCCCGTGATTCTAGTGGCTGGGGGCTGTCATCCGCTGACGCACTGCCGCATAAGCGAAGGCGTGCGTCGGTGCGTGGAAAATCGCCACGGAAACAGGGGCTGTCTCGAAAAACTTCGCCGGACACGTCATTTCAGCGAAAGCTGAAATCCAGTGCCTTTGCTTTTCAAAAGACTTGAAGTCGCTGGATTTCGGCTTCCTGATTGGCGATGACGCTCAACCCAAAAGACCGTTCGAACCGAGCGAAGCTTGCGTTGGCAAGCACAGGCGCTCCCTTCGACTCCGGCCCTGCGGGCCTACGCTCAGGGCGAACGGCGAGGTCTCGGCTGAACCTTGTCGCCCATCAGGCCCGGTCTACGCCGGAATGATGGCGTTATTCGAGGTTCCCAACAGGGCCCTCCATGTCAGCGCATCACTTGCGGTGCCAGTCGCCGTCGTCGCCCTTGGCGTAGTCCTTTTTCACGGCGGACCAGGCGACCTTGTGCGCCACTTCCTCGCGGGAATCGTCGCCGTCGCGCTTGTCCTTGTCGGCGTATTCATCCCAGGCGTGGTTGTAGGCCTCCTTGTAGATCGCCTGCGCGTGATCGGGCAGATGGTCGCGCACGGCATCGGGCAACTCGCTGGTGTGTTTGTACGGCATGGCGACGGACTCGGCAGCATCGATGGAACCAGTATGGACGCGCTGGCATCACGTCGCCGTCAAACGCGTGCATGCCCTGCGTGGAAGGCCTGCGCGGCGACCCCGTGCTGCCTCACGTTATGCTTGGCCTGTCGCCACACACGGAGGATGTTGCATGAAAGCGCGATCACTGACCCTTGCCCTGGCCACCCTGCTGCTGGGCGCCTGCGCCACCTCGCCCACGGGCCGCTCGCAATTGATGATGGTGTCCGATGCGCAGATGAGCCAGATGGGCCTGACTGCCTTCAACAGCATGCGCAAACAAGGCAAGTTCGTGGACGCGCCACGCCAGCGGGCCTACGCCACCTGCGTTGCCAATGCGCTGATCGCGGTGCTGCCGCCGCCGTGGAACACGCAATCGTGGGAGGTGCAGATCATCGGCGACGACAGCGCCAATGCGTTTGCCCTGCCCGGTGGCCGCATCGGCGTGAACATGGGCATGTTCAAGGTGGCCACCGACCAGAACCAGTTGGCGGTGGTGCTGGGGCACGAGCTGTCGCACGTGGTGGCGCGGCACGGTGCCGAACGCATGTCCGATCACCTGGCAGCAGAAGCCGCGGTAGCCGCCGGCACCATCTACGCCGGCACGCGCGGCACCAATACCGGCTATGCCGCCGCCGCATTGGGGCTTGGCGCGGAGGTCGGCCTGTTGCTGCCGTTCTCGCGCACCCAGGAAAGCGAGGCGGACGAACTGGGCCTGCGCTACATGGCGCGTGCCGGCTTCGACCCGCGTGCCGCCCCGGCGCTGTGGCAGAAGATGGCGCAGCAAGGCGGCAGCAAGACCCCGGCCTTCCTGTCCACCCATCCCTCGTCGGCGCATCGCGAAGCGGTGCTGGGACAGGAGGCGCAGCAGCTGATGCCGGTGTACCAGCAGGCACGCGCCAGCGGGCATGCGCCGAACTGCCGGATGTAGCAGCGTGGGTGGCAGAAATCTTCCGGGCTGCAAAAGCGTCTGCGTGGTCCATATTTCCATCGCTTTTTGGCCCATAGAACCACTATGGGCCGGCAAATCGTCGAAAATCTGTCCTCACGCAGCCACTTTTTCGCCTCGAAAGTTTCTACCGCCCACGCTCCTGGGACGCGGCCCCACGCGCGACGCATCGACATCACGCTTTGTTCGTCATTCCGGCGCAGGCCGGAGGCGCCCTTCAACAGACGGCTGTCTGGTCATCCAGTAGCCGTATGGCTTGGACAGGCGTGATCGCTACTGGATCCCGGCCTGCGCCGGGATGACGAGCCGGAGAGGTGGTCGCTGCCAGAAATGGAGTCGCCCCCCCCTTGTTGCATCTCGCGCAAGCGGCGCGGGTATTCACTCTCGAAGGACATCCCAGGATTATTCCGGACAGCAGTGGGCGCAGGCCGGGATCCAGTGGCCGTATGGCCTGGGCAAGCGTAGCCGCCGAAACCGAGTCATTCCCAGTACAAGCTGAACAAGGCTACGCACACACGTCAACACAGGCGCCGGTACGGCGTTTTCCGTCTTGCACGCCGCCGATGGCGGCCATGACGGAGAACACACCATATGATGCGCTTCCCCCGCAAGTTTGCCTTGATCGCCGGACTGGCATTCGCCTTCGGCGGCACGGTTTACGCACTGCCTGCCGCGGCCCAGGTCAGCGTTGGCATCGGTATCAATGTGGCGCCGCCGGCGCCGCGTTTCGAGCGCATGCCGCCGCCACGTCGCGGCTATGTGTGGGCCCCCGGCTACTGGCAGTGGAACCCGGGCTGGCACCGCCATGTGTGGGTCGCCGGTCGCTGGATGCGCGTGCACCCGGGCTATCGCTATCGCCCCGCCCGCTGGGTGCGCGGGCCGCGCGGACACTGGCATTTCCACCCCGGCCGCTGGGACCGCTGAACCCGCAACAACCTGCGAGCGGAGGTGTGCCATGCGGCACACCTCCGCCATGGGCTGCATCCCTACACTGCGCGCGCTTCATCCTTCCCGCTCCCAATCCAGGAATTTTCATGTCCCTGCGTCTTGTCGCTCTGGCCGGCCTCGTCGGCGTGGTCGTGCTCGCTTCCGGCTGTGTCGAGGAACGTCCCGTATACCGCCCGCGCCCGGTGCAGCGCGAGGTGATCGTCGAACGCCCGGCGCCCCAGGTGGTGGAGGTGATCGCACCGCAGCCGCCACCGCCGCGCATCGTGGAAATCGAACCACGCCCCAACCCCGGCTATATCTGGGTGCATGGCTACTGGCGCTGGAATGGCCGACGCTACGTGGCCGTGCATGGCCACTGGCGCCCGGCCCGCCCCGGCTACCGCTATGTGCGCCCGCACTGGGAACAGCGCAACGATGGCTGGCATTTCCACGTCGGCGCGTGGGTCTCGGGCTGATCGCCAAGCCTGTACAAACGCCGATATGGCCGCACCCTGGCCATATCGCGCCCGCCGGCCACGGGGCCGCGCGAACACTGCACCTCAACCACGGCCCCGAAGCTGCCGACTCCCGTTCGCCCCACGCGGCTGACACCGATGTCAGCCGCGTGGTGACGCGCCACCCACATCTGCGCACGCTTGTCATGCTGCGCCGCGAAAGCAGTGGCCTCGGCAAGGGACTAAAATTGACTGGATAAACTCATCGCCCCGGCCTCTAGGGGCCTGGGCGGTAGAAACTTTCGAGGCGAAAAAGTGGCTGCGTGAGGACAGATTTTCGACGATTCGCCGGCCCATAGTGGTTCTATGGGCCAAGAAGCGACGGGAATATGGACCACGCAGACGCTTTTGCCGTCCGGAAGATTTCTCCCGCCCAGGCTCCTACGCCTGGGGCTTTGAGTTTCAGGCAATGCCCTGGCGGGGCCGCACTGGATCGACCTTCGCCGCCTTCCGCAGTCGCTGTTTGCAGTGCTGCATAACGTGGAGTCAACGTTCCAATGATTTTCGAAACCATCGCCCAAACCGATCATGAGCAGGTCGTTTTCTGCCAGAACCGGGACGCCGGCCTGAAGGCCATCATCGCGGTTCACAACACGGTGCTGGGCCCTGCGCTCGGCGGTCTGCGCATGTGGCCTTACAAGACCGAGCAGGATGCGGTGAACGACGTGCTGCGCCTGTCGCGCGGCATGACCTACAAGAACGCCGTGGCCGGCCTGAACCTGGGCGGCGGCAAGGCCGTCATCATCGGCGATCCGAGCAAGGACAAGTCCGAGGCGCTGTTCCGCGCGTTCGGCCGCTTCGTCAACTCGTTGAATGGTCGCTACATCACCGCCGAAGACGTCGGCATCGACGTCAACGACATGGAATACGTGTTCCGTGAAACCGAATACGTCACCGGCGTGCACCAGGTGCACGGCGGCTCGGGCGATCCGTCGCCGTTCACCGCCTACGGTTCGCTGCAGGGCCTGATGGCCTCGCTGCAGGCCAAGTTCGGCAACGAGGACGTGGGCAAGTACAGCTATGCCGTGCAGGGCTGCGGCCACGTCGGCGGCGAGTACATCAAGCTGCTGCGCGAACAGGGCGCCAAGGTGTTCGTCACCGACATCAACAAGGAAGCGGTGCAGCGCTGCGTGGACGAACTGGGCTGCGAAGCGGTGGGCCTGGACGAGATCTACGACGTCGACGCCGACGTGTACAGCCCGTGCGCGCTGGGCGGCACGGTGAACGAGCAGACCATCGATCGCATCAAGGCGAAGATCATCTGCGGCCCGGCCAACAACCAGCTGGCCACCGACGCGATTGGCGACGAGCTGCAGAAGCGCGGCGTGCTGTACGCGCCGGACTACGCGGTGAACGCCGGCGGCGTGATGAACGTGTCGCTGGAAATCGACGGCTACAACCGCGAGCGCGCGATGCGCATGATGCGCACGATCTACTACAACCTGAGCCGCATCTTCGAGATCAGCAAGAACGAAGGCATCCCGACCTACAAGGCCGCCGATCGCCTGGCCGAGGAGCGCATCAGCGCGATCGGCAAGATCAAGCTGCCGCACATGGGCAACGGCACCCGCTTCCAGGGTCGCATGCGCGGGCAGTAAACCGCCGCGTACATCGTGGAACCACCCGGTTCCGCCATCGACGAGCCCGGCCTTGCGCCGGGCTTGTTCGTTTACGGGCTCCGCATGGCCGGTTTTGTAGGAGCGCACCCTGTGCGCGAATGCTCTGGCGTCCGCTCGAAGCAAGAGCCATCGCGCACAGGGTGCGCTCCTACACGCGAATCCGGCGAGGTTTTGAAATCGCCCCGCCGGAGCGACACCCGCCAATGGACCACCTGAAGCTTCGCCGACAGGTGGGGGATTTTTGCGCGCGCTCCGTTACATCGAAGGCGACCCGATCGGCGGGTCTGTCGTCTTTCATCATGGGGAAATACGTGCGCAAGATTCCGTACCGACCGCTGGCGCTGGCTTTGGCCTGCCTGCTTGCTCCCTGCGCCCAGGCATGGGCCGACAGCATTCCGCTGGACATCGTCCAGGAGAATTTCGGCCCGCAATACTTCTACCGGCTCGGTATCAATGTCGGCGTGAACGGCGCCAAGCCCGAGGAATACCTGTTCGACACCGGCTCGGATTCGTTCAACATCGACGTGGGCCTGACCGCACTCGGTGGCAGCGGCCCGGCCTGGTTCCCCACCCAGCCCGGTACGGCCACCGGCCCGCTGCAGTTCTACCTGTATGGCGACGGCACCTACGGCTACCTGCAGTCGTCCACCACCGTGGCCAGCATGCAGTTCTACAACTCCACCACGGGTGCCCAGGTGGCCGGCTACGGCACCGCGGCCGGTGCGCCGGTGGCAATCAACTACGCCTACGTCACCACCACCTCCACCGGTCCGGTGGTGGGCACCTTCCCCGACGGCACCACGCTGAAGATCGACGAGGATTTCCAGAACAACCTGGCCAAGGGCATCGCCCCGGAAGAAGGCGTGTTCTACGGCATCTTCGGCGCCGGCGATTTCGGCAACGGCGTGCCCGGCATGCTGAGCAAGAGCGGTTACATCGTCGAGGCCAACGGCACCGGCGTGGGACCGGGCAACTGCGGTCCAGCCTGCCTGATCGAGGGCCTGACGCCGGCACTGCGCGCACAATTTCTCACCGCGGTGCCGTGGATCGGCGGTGCGCAGGGCTCGTTCGCGCTGTCCGGTGCCAATTCCGCCAGCCAGTTCGACACCGAGTTCACCTACACCTTGTCGCAGGGTGGCCAGACGCTATGGAGTGCGACCTACCCAACGTTGTTTGATACCGGCACGCCGGACATCATGCTGATCGACAACGATGATGGCTTTCCGCCGGGCTCAGCGTTGAACCCGGGCATCACCCTGACCGCCACCGGCGCGGTAGCCGGCGCACAGGGTTCGTCCATCGTCTCGGGCGACCCCAACAGCGGCGACTACAGCAACGTGGTGGGTATCGGCCCCTACGGCGGTTTCCCGGACAGCGCGATCTACGGCATCTCGTTCTTCTTCCACAACGCGGTGATGTACGACCTGGAAAACCAGCAAACTGCCTACACCCCGTTCTTCGTCACCGAGGCACCGATCACCAGCAGCCTGGACGTGACCCCTGCCATGGGCCTGCTCGGACTGGCCGGCAACATTTCCGGCACCGGCACGCTGCAGGTGGAAGCCAACGGCGTGGCCAACCTCAGCGGCACCAACACCTATACCGGCGCCACCCGCGTGGCCGCCAATGGCTGGCTGGGATTGGCCGGTCCCGGCAGCATCGCGGATTCCTCGAACGTGCAGGTGGACGGCGTGTTCGACATCTCGCGCACCAGCCACACCACCGACATCCGCTCGCTGTCCGGCAGCGGCTACGTTGCCCTGGGCGATGCCACGCTGAACCTCACCGCGGCCAATGGCCGCTTCGACGGCAGCCTGGTCGACGGCGGGCTTAGCGGTGGCGTGGGCGGTCACCTGATCGTGTCCGGCGGCAGCGAACTGCTGACCGGCGACAACAGCTTCACCGGCCCCACCGGCATCGGCGCGAACGGCGCGCTGGTGCTCACCGGCGCGTTGACCGGCAACGCGATCAACCTCGGCTTGCTGGTGGACAACGGCCTGATCCGTGGCTCGGTGCTGAACAACGGTCTGTTGCTCGGCAACGGTCGCATCGGCGGCGCGCTGCAGGTCGATGGCATGGTGGCCCCCGGCCAGGGCGCCGGCAGCTTCCAGACGCTGGCGGTGGCGGGCAACTACGTGCAATCGGCGACGTCCCGCTATCTGGCGCAGGTCGATCTCGGTCATCCCGGCACATCGAGCCTGATCGACGTAGGCGGCCACGCCAGCCTGCTCAGCGGTGCCAGCCTGGCCGTCACGGCCAAGCCGGGTACCTTGTACAGCGTCGGTTCGCGCTACACCGTGCTCGATGCCGCGAAGGGCGTGAGCGGCACCTATGCGCTGGCCGGCGACATGGCGATCAGCCCGATCCTGGGTCTGGCCACGGCCTACGATGCACGGCACGTGTACCTGGACGTGGTGCAGTCGCGCCCGCTGACTGCCGTCGGCGGCACGCCGAACCAGGTGGCCGCACTGGGCGGCGTGCAGAGCCTGGCACCGACCAGCGCGCTGTTCACCGTGCTCGCCAACCAGCCCAGCGATGCTGCCATTCGCAGCGCCGCCGACCAGCTCTCCGGCGAAATCCACGCCAGTGTGCAAAGCGCCTTCCTGTCCGACAGCCACTACCTGCGCGATGCCGTGAGTGCCCGCCTGCGCCAGGGCAACGACGACGCCACCGCGGCCGGCCCTTCGGTGCAGGCCGGCGCCAACGGACAGGCGTGGTGGGGCCAGTTCATCGGCGCCTGGGGCCATAACGATGGCGACGGCAACGCGGCTCGCAGTCGACAGAACCTGGGCGGTTTCCTGGTCGGACACGACATCGCCATGGGCCAGGCCAGCCGCTTCGGCATCACCGCCGGCTACACCCAGACCGCGGTCAATGTCGACGGGCGCCAATCGTCCGCCAACAGCGACGATCTGCACCTGGGCGCGTACGTCGGCAGCCAGCTCGGCAACTTCAACCTGGGCATGGGCGTGGCCTGGACCCGGCATGAGATCAAGACGCGCCGCCTCATCGCCATGCCCTACCTGTTCGACGAGGCGCGCGGCGACTACACCGCCCATACCTCGCAGGCGTTCGGCGAAGCCAGCTACACCTACCACTTCAAGCGCTCGGTGCTGGAACCGTTTGTGCAGGCGGCCGGCGTGCGCACCTATACCGGCACCGTCCGCGAGCAAGGAGGCATCGAAACGCTGACCGGCCACAACGACCAGCACCGCACCTTCTTCACCACGCTGGGCGCCCGCGCCGCCACCTGGTTCATTGCCAACAACAACCGCATCACCGCGCACGGCATGCTCGGCTGGCGCCATGCGTCCGACTACGTCAGGCCGCAAGACGCGCTGGCCTTCGACGGCGGCAACAGCTTCACCACTACCGGCGCGCCGATTGCCCGCAACGCGCTGGCGGTGGAAGCGGGCCTGACGGCGCAAGTGTCGACGTCGGCCTCGTTCGACCTGTCCTACCAGGGCCAGGTGGCCAGCCATGCGCTGGATAGCGGTTTCCATGTCGGCTTCAACTGGACGTTCTGAAAACCATCACACAAACGCCCTGGATGGCGATTTCCTGAAACCTTTCTTTATGGGCGGTCGTTCATGACCGAGGCCGGCAAGGTGGTCCCCCCGACTCCTTGCTGGCCGCCCCACCTTCTTGTGGAGAGTCCGAACAGTCGCCCACCGGCGGCTGTTTGCATTTGCGGGCCCGGCCCCCGCCATCACCCCGCCTCGCCACAAAGCGCGCTTTCGCCACGGCCCGGGGCGGCGGGGCCGGCCAACCCATGCCACGATCCTGCTAGACTTCGCCCATCGCGTCATGTGCAAGGCTTTGCCTGCAAAGGCAAAGCGGTCGAACAGGGGCTTGCACCGGGGAACAATCGGCTCATGCCGATTTTCATGCAACGGAACCGGAACGGAGGACCACCTCCGCTGGATGGGTTGTCATGCCCGGCACGTCCTTCCGCCTTCGACCTCGCGCTACCGACGCATTCACGAAAAGCAGGAACAGGCGGAACCGTTATGAGCACCATTTTGGCAGCAGGGATCAGCGACGCGGAGATTCTGGGCAGACTCCGCGAAGTGCTGCACGAGACCTTCGAGATCGCCCCGGCCCGGGTCACGCCTTCGGCCCACTTGTTCACCGACCTGGAGCTGGACTCCATCGACGCGGTGGACCTGGCGATCCAGGTGCAGGAAATGACCGGCATGCGGATCAAGCCGGAAGACTTCAAGAACGTGCGCACCGTCGGCGACGTGATCGCCACGGTCCATGCCCTGCTCGGCCGCTGAGCCCGCCGCGCGCCTCATGCCGGACGCCAGCGACGGTTTCGCGCCCTGCGCGCTGATCCCGATCTACAACCACGGCAGCACCATTGCGCGCACGGTGCACGCCTTGCGTGCACATGGCTTGCCAGTGCTGATCGTGGATGACGGCAGCGATGCAGCCACCCGCGACGTGCTCGATGCGCTGGCGCGCGACGAGGCAGGCGTGCAACTGCTGCGCCTGCCGTACAACCAGGGCAAGGGCCGCGCACTTTCCGCCGGCCTGCTGGCCGCGCACAAGGCGGGTTACAGCCATGCGCTGCAGATCGACGCCGACGGCCAGCACGACACCGACGACGTGCCGCGCTTCCTGAACGAGGCGCGCGCCCATCCGCGCGCGCTGGTCTGCGGTTGCCCGATCTACGACGACAGCGTGCCGCGCGGACGCTTGTACGGACGCTACGTCACCCATGTCTGCGTGTGGCTGGAAACGCTGTCGCTGGCGATCCGCGATTCCATGTGCGGCTACCGGCTGTACCCGCTGGACGCCACCTGCGCCGAGATCGCCCGGGCGCCGCTGCCGGCACGCATGGACTTCGACACCGAGGCCGCCGTGCGGCTGGTCTGGCGCGGCGTAGCTGTACGCAACCTGCCTACGCGGGTGATCTACCCCGAGAACGGCTTGTCACATTTCCGTATGCTGCAGGACAACCTGCGCATCAGCGCGATGCATACGCGTCTGTTGCTGGGCATGCTGCCTCGGGCTCCGCGCCTGTTGTGGCGCCGATTCCGTGGAGAAAATGCATGCGTCGCCTGATCGCCCCCCTGTTCCTGAGCTGCCTGCTGCTGTGCGTTGCGAGCGTTGCCGCGCAAACCACCGCGCCCCAAGCCACCGCGCCTGACGATGCGCTGTTGCAACACGTGCTGGCCGAACTGGGCCAGCATCAGGCCGTGCGCGCCGACTTCGTGCAGACCCGGGCGAATCCCGCGCTGACCCAACCGCAGGTGAGTCGCGGCCAGCTGCTGTTCGTGCTCAACCACGGCATGCTGTGGCAGACGCAATCGCCGTACGCCGAAACACTGGCGCTCACCGGCAGGCATGCCGCGCGCGTCGACGCGCAAGGCCACGCGCACCCGATGCGCGACGCGCGCGGCATGGACCGCATTTCGCAGATGCTGCAATCGATGCTCGCCGGCAAACTCGACGAGGTACTGCGCCAGTTCAACGTGGTGGCCAGCGGCACGACGGCCAACTGGACGCTGCGCTTCACCCCGAAGCAGGAGCGCATGGCACGCGTGCTGGGCAGCATCACGCTCAGTGGTGACGCGTTCCTCGAAGGCATCCGCATCGCCATGCATGACGGCGGCAGCACCGACATCCGCTTCGCACACACGCGCGATGCCGGCCCGCTCAGTGCGCTGGAGCGGCGCGCGCTCGGCCTGCCATGACGCTGCCGCATAACATGCCATCGCGAACACTGAAGCTGCGCGCCGGCCTGTTCGCCATCGGCACGCTGCTGGTCGCCGCGCTGGGCGCGTATCTGCTGTTCGGGCGCGGCCAGGTGGCGATCCAGACCGACCTGCTGGCGATGCTGCCAACCACCGAGCAGAACCCGATGGCCGAAGCTGCCGTGCAGCGGCTGGCACACGCCAACGGCGACCGCATGGTGCTGCTGGTGGAGAACGCCGACGATGACCGCGCCAAGGCGGCCGCACGCGAGCTGGGCAAGGCGCTGGCACAGCACAAGGTGTTCGACTCGGTCATGGCCGAGCTGCCACCGTTCGACCTCAAACAGATGGTGGCGCCGTATCTCGCGCATCGTTTCTGGCTGCTCACCGATGCCGACCGCGCCGCACTCGCCGCGCCCGGCCACGATCCCGCGCAGGCATTGGCCCGTCGTTTGAATGCGCCGTTCCTCGACGGCGTAGGCACGAGCCTGCAGGACGACCCGTTCGGCTGGCTGCAGCACTGGCTGGACCAGCAACCGTGGAGCCGCTCGCCACTGCTGCCCGAAGACGACCTGCTGGTCGCGCATCGCGGCGACAAGACCTACGTGCTGGTGACGGCCACGCTGGCCGGTTCGTCCTACGACGACAGCGTGCAGCAACGTGCACTGGCTGCACTGGCCAGCGCCGAGCAACGCATCAGGCACGACTACCCGGGCACGCACCTGTCGCGCACCGGTGCGGTGTTCTACGCCGCCGCCGCGCGAGCCGGCGCGGAACACGACGTGCACATGGTCGGCTGGATCTCCAGCATCGGCATTGCCTTGCTGCTGATCGGCATGTTCCGCTCGCCCGGCCCGCTGCTGCTGGCCTTCCTGTCCACCGCCGTCGGCGTGATCGCGGCCACCACGGTGAGCTTGCTGGTATTCGGCCAGATCTACCTGCTGACTCTGGTGTTCGGCGCGGCACTCTTGGGTGAGGCGGTGGACTATTCGATCCAGTACCTCACCGCGCGTGCGAATGCCGGCGCGAACTGGCACGCCTCGACCGGCCTGCGCCAGGTGCGCCCGGCCCTGCTGCTGGCGCTGGCCACCTCGTTGCTTGGCTACGCGCTGCTCGGCCTGGTGCCGTTCCCCGCGCTGCGACAGATGTCGGTGTTCGCGATGAGCGGCATGCTCGCCGCCTGCCTCAGCGTGTTCGGCCTGCTGCCGGCCTTGCTGCAACGTCCGGCCCGACCCTTGTCGGCGCGGCCGGTGCGCTGGGCGCTGGCCTTGCAACGCACGGTCAACCGCTTCGGTCGCGGTGCGCGCGGCGCGGGTGTGGCGCTGTTGTTGCTGTTGGTCGCGCTACCCGGTTGGTGGCAACTGAGCCACAACGACGACGTGCACCTGCTGATCGCCCAACCCGCCGGCCTGCTGGCGCAGGAAGCACAGATCCGCGACATCACCGGACTCGGCAACGGCAGCCAGTTCTACCTGGTGCAAGGCGCCAATACCGAACAGACGCTGCAGCGCGAGGAAGCGCTCGACCGGCGCCTGCAATCGATGGTCGACCATCAGCAGTTGCAAGCCTGGATCGGACTGGCCAGCATGGTGCCATCGCAACAACGCCAACAGGCTGACCATGCCTTGCTGGCGCCGTTGATGAGTCATCCCGAGCGCGTGCGCGCCTTGCTTGCCGGTGCCGGCTTCCGCGCCAACGCCATCGACGCGTGGCTGGCGGCGTGGCCCGGCACGCCGTTGACGCTGGATGCCTGGCTGAAGACGCCACTGGCCACGCCATTCCGCTATCTGTGGATGGGCTGCAGCGCGCAAGGCTGCGGCACCATCGTGCTGCCGCAAGGCACCGACGACGACGCCACGCTGCAACGTGCCGCCGATGGTCTGCCCGGCGTGAGCCTGGTCGACAAACCGGCCAGCGTGTCGCAACTGTTCGGCCGTTACCGCCGCTACGCCAGCGTGTGGCTGCTGGCGGCGATTCTGCTGATCGTGCCGGTGTTCGGCTGGCGCTACGGCTGGCGCCGCATGCCGCGCGTGATGACGCCACCGGTGCTGGGGATCGCACTGACCCTGGCAACCCTGGGCTATCTGCATCAGCCGCTGACGCTGTTCCACTGGATGGCCTTGATGCTGGTGCTCGGCGTCGGCGCCAATTACGCCGTATTTCTGCACGAAGGCGAGCCGCACGCCGCGCACCGCCCCGGCGCGATGTATGCCAGCGTGTTGCTGTCGGCGATCACCGCTTTGCTTTCATTCGGGCTGCTCTCGCTCAGTTCGATGCCGGCGCTGCGGGACTTCGGGCTCACGTTGTTGCTGGGCATCGGGTTTACCGCATTGCTGGTGCCGGCGAGTCGGGCCGGCACGATGGATGCGGCGCCGTGAAAACAGTCCCCGTCCATCGCACGCCCTCAACGTCATTCCGGCGCAGGCCGGAATCCAGTGAAACATGTCGTGCGCAGCACTCGAAACGGGCTTTGTGCGCTTCGCGCGAGATATCCGACTGGATTCCGGCCTGCGCCGGAATGACGAGCAGAAAACCCAGCGACTTCGCGAGCACCCACCCCTCACCCCAACCCTCCTCCACCCGCAAGGGGACTTCCTTCGGTCGCCCACGGGGAGAGGGAGCGGAGCGCGCACGATTCGTGACCACGAAACCATCGACAAGGATGCCGCCAGCATGAAGCGCGTCGTCATTACCGGCATGGGCGGGATCACCGCGCTGGGCCACGACTGGGACACCATCGCAACGCGCCTGCGTGAAGGCCGCAACGCGGTGCGGCGCATGCCCGAATGGGACTACTTCGATGGCCTGAACAGCCGCCTCGGTTGTCCCGTCGACGATTTCGACGTGCCGCGCTGGCCGCGCCAGAAACTGCGCTCGATGGGGCGCGTGGCGCAGTTGGCCGTGGCCGCCAGCGAACATGCCTTGCGCGATGCCGGGCTGCATGACGACGCGACGATTCGCGACGGCCGCATGGGTGTGGCTTATGGTTCGTCCGGCGGCAGCATCGAGCCGGTACGGGTGATGGGTCGCATGCTCGACACCGGTTCGATGCAGGGCGTCACCGCCACCAGTTATATCCAGATGATGGCGCACACCACCGCGGTGAACGTCGGCGTGTTCTTCGGGCTGAAAGGGCGGATCATTCCCACCTCCAGCGCATGTACCTCCGGCAGCCAGGCGATCGGTTACGGCTACGAGGCGATCCAGCACGGCAAGCAGAAGCTCATGTTGTGCGGTGGTGCGGAAGAACTTTCCGGCCCCGGCGCGGCGGTGTTCGACACGCTGTTCGCCACCAGCACGCGCAACGACGAAGCGCAGCTCACGCCACGTCCGTTCGACCGCCATCGCGACGGGCTGGTGGTGGGCGAAGGCGCCAGCACGCTGGTGCTGGAGGAATACGAACACGCCAGGGCGCGCGGCGCGACGATCCATGCGGAAGTGCTGGGCTTCGGTTGCAATTCCGACGGCGCGCACATCACCCAGCCCACCGCCGAGACCATGGCGGTGGCGATGCGGCTGGCGCTGGATGACGCGCAACTGCCGGCGGACGCGATCGGCTACATCAGCGCCCACGGCACCGCCACCGACCGTGGCGACGTGGCCGAAAGCCACGCCACCCACGACGTATTCGGTGCGCGCGTGCCGATCAGCTCGATGAAGAGTTACGTCGGCCACACGCTGGGCGCCTGCGGCGCGCTGGAAGCGTGGTGGACGGTGGCGATGATGCGCGAGGGCTGGTTTGCGCCCACGATCAACCTGAGCGAGATCGATCCGGAATGCGCCGAGCTGGATTACATCATCGGCAGTGCTCGCCAGCTCGCCACCGAGCACGTGATGAGCAACAACTTCGCCTTCGGCGGCATCAATACCTCGCTGATCCTCGGGGCCTGCGCATGACGTGCGGAGCGTGCAACTGATGCGCCTGCGCGACGCCAACGGCCTGCCGCGCGTGGTGGTGACCGGCAGCGGTTCGCTGTCCTGCCTGGGTCACGGCAACGTGGCGTTCTTCGATGCCTTGCGCGCGGGCCGTGGTGGCTTGCGCCCGATGGCGGGGTTCGCTGCGCTGGGCCTGCGCGCTCGTGTGGGCGGCCCGGTCGACCTCACCGGTATGCCCGAAGCACCGCGCAAGCTGCGCCGTTTTTTCGCCCCGCCCGGCCTGTACGCGTGGCATGCCGCGAACGAGGCGTTCGCGCAAGCGGGCGTGACGCCGGAACACCTGCGTGCTGATGACTGCGGACTGGTATTCGGTGGCGGCGCCGCGCTGAGCGAACACGAAGCGGGACTGGCCAGTCATCGCGCCAAAGGCATCGCCAAGCTGTCGCCGTTCTGGGTGCCACGCGGCATGAGCAGCGCGCTGTCCGCCAGCCTGGCGCATGCGTTCGACATCGGCGGCACCAGCCTCACTCTCAGCTCGGCCTGCACCAGCGCCACCCACGCGATTGGGCACGCGATGGAACTGATCCAGCTTGGTCGCCAACAGATGGTGGTCACCGGCGGCGCGGAAGAACTGCACGACAGCACGGCGATGTGGTTCGACGCGATGGGTGCGTTGTCGCCACAGCATGATCCCGCGCTGGCCTCGCGTCCCTGCGACCGCGACCGCGACGGCTTCGTGCTGGCCGCCGGCGCCGGCGTGCTGGTGCTGGAATCGCTGGAACACGCGAAGACGCGTGGTGCCACCGTGCTGGCCGAACTCGCCGGCTACGGCAACTGCACCGATGCCGCCAGCATGGTCGGCCCCGGTACCGACGGCATCGCCCGCGCGATGCGCCAGGCGCTGGACCGCGCCGGCACCCTGCCCGACTACATCAACACCCACGCCTGCTCCACGCCGCAGGGCGACCTGGCCGAATGGCAGGCCATCCGCACGGTGTTTGGCGAGCGCGGCGCGGCGGTGCCGCCGCTGTCCTCGATCAAGGGCCTGACTGGTCACGCCCCCGGCGCCGCCGGTGCGCTGGATGCCATCGCCGGACTGTTGATGATGCAGCACGACCTGCTCGTGGCCGGCCGGATGGTCGACACACCCGATCCCGACTTTGTCGATGCGCCGCTGCTCAACGCCAACCGCGCGCAACGCATCGACAGCATGCTGTCCAACAGCTTCGGCTTCGGCGGCAGTTGCGCCTCGCTGCTGTTCCGCCGCTACACGGAGGACGCCGCATGAGGGCCTCACGGGAAACCCGCACGGCATCCATGGGTAGGAGCGCACCCTGTGCGCGATGGCTTTTGCACCGATCGAAGCCAGAAGCGTTCGCGCACAGGGTGCGCACCTACCGCAGCTTTTCGAGGTGTCCATGATCGACCTGCGCATCGAACGCTGGCAGGCATGGGCGCCCGGCCTGGACAACGCCGCGGCGTGGCAAGCCTGGGCACAAGCGCCACACGCCGTGTCCGACGACGGCAAGCTGCAACCAGCGTGTGCCTTCCTGCCGGCGATGCAACGCCGCCGCCTGAGCCGGCTGGCGCGCATGACTCTGGAAGCCGCGTGGCCGCTGTGCGACGACGGCGAGCAACTGCCGTTCGTGTTCGCCTCGCGTCATGGCGAAACCACGCGCACCCTCGCCCTGCTTGGCGACCTGGTCGATGAGCAGCCGCTGTCGCCGACCCAGTTCGGCCTGTCGGTGCATAACGCCATCGCCGGCCAATGGTCGATCCTGCGCGAACAGCGCGGCGAGTCGGTGGCGCTTGCCGGCGAGGCCGATGCCTTCGAGCACGCCATGCTGGAAGGCACGCTGCAACTGGCCGCCGGCGCCCCATCCGTGCTGGTGGTGGTCGCCGAGGAACTGCCGCCGCCGGCCTATGCCGAGTGGATCGACGACGTGCCGTTCTCCTATGCTGTCGCGCTGCGTTTGGGGAAAACCACAGCCACCGGCGAAGCGCCGACCACCACCGACTGGCAACTGCAGCCAGGCCGGCACGACGACCGTGGCACACCTTGCGCATGGCCGCACGCGCTGGATTTCCTGCGCGCTCTGCTCGTTCATGAACCGTCACTGGAACACGTATGGAAAGCACGCCGCTGGAACTGGCAACGCAGCCGCTGAACCGGCGCACCGACGCATGGGCCGTGCGGCTGGTCGCCACCGGCGCCAGCTTCGTGCTGTTCGGATTGGGCGGCCTGCTGCTGTGGATATTCCTGCTGCCGGTGCTGGCCTGCCTGCCCGGTGGAGTGATGGCACGACGCCGGCGCGCACGCGCCGCGATCAGTCGCGCGTTCCGCCTGCACGCCTGGTTCATGCGACGCAGCGGCGTCCTCACCTTGCATATCGATGGCGTGCAGCGACTGGGACAACCCGGCCAGATGATCGTGGCCAACCATCCCTCGCTGATCGACGTGGTGTTTCTGATCGGCCAGTTGCGCGACACCAACTGCATCGTCAAGGCCGGCCTGTTTCGCAACCCGTGCATGCGCGGGCCGGTGCGCGCGGCGCAATACATCAGCAACGATGGCAGCATGACCATGCTGGAGCGCGCCGCCGACGTGCTGCGCGAAGGGCAATCGCTGCTGGTGTTTCCCGAAGGCACGCGCACCACGCCGGGCTGCGCGCCGGTGTTCCATCGCGGTGCGGCGGCCATCGCCTTGCGTGGCGCGCGTTGCGTCACGCCGGTGTTCATCACCGTCGAACCCACCACGCTGACCAAGGCCGAGCCGTGGTACCGCATCCCCGACCGCCGCGTGCAGGTGCGCCTGCGCGTGGGCGCGGACATCGACCCGGCCGACTTCAACACCCACGCACCGCTGCCGGTCGCCTCGCGCCGGCTCAACGACCATTTGCATCAACTCTTTCTCAGGGAACTCGCCACCTCGTGAACGCACCGACCCAGACCGCACTCGAGCAGGCCATCGCCCAGCTCATCATCGACACGCTGAACCTGGAAGACCTCCAGGCCTCCGACATTCCGCCGGCGCAACCGCTGTTCGGCGAAGGCCTGGGGCTGGACTCGGTGGACGCACTGGAACTGGCGCTGGCGCTGCAGAAGCGTTACGGCATTCGCGTGGAATCCGATGCGAAGAACGCGCGCGAGCACTTCGCCACCGTCGCCAACCTCGCCGCCTATGTCGCCTCGCAGCAAGGCGCCGGCGATGGCGCACACTGACGACGCCTGCCCTGCGCATCGATGAACACCATGCCGAACGGATCGCCGCGACCCAAGTTGACCCGCCTGCTGCTGCCGCTGGCCGGCGTGCTGTATCCGTTCGTCGTCTACTACGGCATGGAAAAGGTGGCGCCGCCGGTATTCGCGCTGGTGCTGGGCGCGATCTGGCTGATCCGCGCACCGACACTGCTGCGCGAGCCCGGCGGACGCTGGATGGTCGCCGTGGCGTTGGCGTATTGCGTGCTGCTGGCCGTGAGCGGCGAGGAGCAATTGCTGCGCTGGTATCCCACCCTGATCAGTGTGTTCCTGCTCGCCACGTTTGGCCTGAGCCTGGTCTTCGGGCCGCCTCTCGTCGAGCGAATAGCGCGCCTGCGTGAACCCGACCTGCCCCCGGAGGCCGTGCCTTACACGCGCAAGGTCACCTGGGTGTGGGTAGGCTTCTTCGTGTTCAACGGACTGATGTCGGCGGCGCTCACGCTGTGGGCGCCGCTGAAGTGGTGGACGCTGTACAACGGCCTGATCGTGTACTTCATCATGGCCGTGCTGTTTGTCGGCGAATGGCTGCTGCGCCAGCGCATGCGGAAGCGCTACGCATGAATGCGCCGCGCACCGCCGAGTTGCTCGACGAACGCGAAATCGATGGCGTCTGGACGCTGCGCCTGCGCCTGCCGCCGGAGCTGGCGCATTTTGCCGGGCACTTTCCCGGTGCCCCGGTGTTGCCCGGCGTACTGCAGGTGCAATGGGCGCTGGCGCTGGCGGCGCCGCGACTGGGCATCACTCCGCGCTGCCGCGAGATGGAGGCGCTGAAATTCCAGCGCCTGTTGCGCCCGGGCGACGAGGTGGAACTGGAACTGCGACTGGACGCCACGCGCGGCAAGCTGCACTTCGCCTATCGGATCGACGGTGCGCATTGCTCGTCCGGCCGCCTGCGCGTGGAGCCGGCGGCATGAGCGACGCAGGCGTGCAGGAGCCGCATTGGGCCGCACAGAAGGAGCGCGGCAGCTTCGCCCTGATGAAACTCACCGCGCTGGCGTTGCGCCACCTCGGCCGACGCCCGATGACGCCGGTGCTGTACCTGATCGTGCTGTACTTCTTCGTGTTCGGCCGTCGCGCGCGGCGCAACATACGCCAGTACCAGACCTACCTCGCCGACTGGAGTGGACGCGACGAACTGCGCCCCACCACGCGCCGCGTGTTCGGCCAGTTCATGGCTTTCGGCGAGAGCCTGCTTGATCGCCTCGACGTGTGGCATGGGCGGCTCGGCCCGGCGCAGGTCGAGCTGCACGACCCGGCCGGCGTGCGCGACCAGCTGCGCCAATGCCTGCATGGCGGACGCGGACAGATTCTGGTCTGCACCCACCTGGGCAACCTCGACGTCTGCCGCGCGCTGGCGGAGATGGGAGAACAGGTACCGCTGAACGTGCTGGTGCACAACCGTCACGTCGCCCATTTCAACCAGTTGCAGAGTGAGGCCGGTGATCGCCAGCTGCGCATGCTGCAGGTCAGCGAGATGGACGCGGCGCTGATGCTCGACCTGTCGCAACGGCTGGACCGCGGCGAATGGCTGGCGATTGCCGGCGACCGCGTGCCGCTCAACGATGGCCGTCGTGTCAACGTGGATTTCCTCGGCCATGTCGCGCCGTTTCCGCAAGGTCCGTGGCTGATGGCCGGCCTACTGCGCTGCCCGGTGAACCTGATGTGCTGCCTGAAGATCGATGGCCGCTACCAGATCCGGCTGGAGCCATTCCTCGACTTGCCGACGTGGGAGCGCGGGCGACGTGAGCAAACCATTGCCCAATGGACGCAACGCTACGCCGACCGCCTCGCCCAGCTATGCCTGCTGGCGCCGCAACAATGGTTCAATTTCTACGCCTACTGGCCATCCATCCATCAGGGAGAAACCGATGCGTAGCCGCGGCGTGATGCACGTTGACAGCGAAATCGTGGTGCCGTTCTACGACGTCGATTCAATGGACGTGGTCTGGCATGGTCACTACGTGAAATACCTGGAAGTGGCGCGCTGCGCGCTGCTCGACCAGATCGGTCACAACTACACGCAGATGAAGGCCGCCGGCTACGTCTGGCCGGTGATCGACGTGCAGTTGCGCTACGTGCGCCCGGCTCGTTTCGGCCAGCGCCTGCGCGTGCGCGCCGAGCTGGTGGAATGGCAGAACCGGCTGAAGGTCCACTACCTCGTCAGCGATGCCGCCAGCGGCGAGCGCATGACCCGCGCCAGCACCGTGCAGGTGGCCGTGTGCTTGACCGATGGCGAGATGCAGCTGGTTTCGCCGCAGATTTTTATTGATGCCGTGGAGCAAAGTATTTCCATTGGTCATGCTGACCGAGCACATGAACAAGTGAGCGCTCATGACCGCTCCTAGCATCCGGATTCTGCTCGTCATCCCAGCGCAAGCTGGGATCCAGTGCCTCCGAGCCATTGAACAAAAGACACTGGATTCCTGCTTGCGCAGGAATGACGAACAAAGAACCTATTGACCATGACCTACGCCAGCCCTACCTACGTCGAGGAAACCCGCATCGGTTTCCGCTTCCTCGCCACCCACACCTGGCAGCACCATGTGCTGCGCGTGGCGATCAATGACCTCAAGCGCCTGATCGGCGACTCGCTGCCGCAAGGCGGCGTGCTGCTTGACGTCGGTTGCGGCCAGGGGCGCTCGTTCCGGCTGCTGCGTGAGGCCTTCGCGCCCCGCCGATTGATCGGGCTGGATGCCGACCCGCACAGCGTCGAGTTGTCGCGCATCGAAGCGCAGCGCGAGGGCATCGACGTGGAGCTGCACGTTGCCGACTGCGCCCGCATCGAGTTGCCTGATGCCAGCGTGGACATCGTGTTCTGCCACCAGACGTTCCATCACCTGGTGGAACAGGAACAGGCGCTGGCCGAGTTCTGGCGCGTGTTGAAACCCGGCGGCCGGCTGCTGTTCGCCGAATCGACCAAGGCGTATATCGACACGTGGGTGATCCGCTGGTTCTTTCGTCACCCGATGCACGTGCAGAAAAGTGCCGACGGCTATCTCGCCATGCTGCGCACACAGGGTTTCGTGTTCGATGACGCCCACGTTTCGCTGCCCTATCTGTGGTGGAGCCGTTCGAAGGATTTCGGCCTGCTTGAACGCTGGGGGCTGCGAGCGCCGCCACCGCCGGGCCAGCGCGAGGAAACCCTGGTGAACGTGGCCGCGCGCAAACCGATGGAACGCGCATGAGCCACGCCTACCTCAACGCACTTGGCGTGACCTGCACGCTCGGCAGCGGCAAGGCCGCGGTGGCCGAGGCGTTGTTTGCCGGCGACGATCGCTGCCTGCAACCCGAGTCCGGCTGGATTCCCGGCCATGCGCCGTCACTCGGTGCGGTGCGCACGCCGTTGCCGGCCATGCCCGAATCCCTGGCGGCCAGCCGCGACAACCGCTGCAATCGCCTGCTGCTGGCCGCCGCGATGGAGATCGAGGGCGATATTCGCACCGCCATCGCACACTACGGCAGCGAGCGCATCGGCATCGTGCTCGGCACCAGCACCGGCGGTATCGAGGAAGCCACCGATGGCCTCGCCGCCTGGCGTCGCGATGGCACATGGCCGTCTGAATATCGATACGCCCACCAGGAACTGGCTGGCCCGGCCGAATGTCTCGCCGAATGGCTGGGGCTGGCCGGTCCCTGCTACGTCATCTCCACCGCCTGCACCTCCGGCGCACGCGCGCTGATCAGCGCGCAACGACTGTTGCAGGCCGGCGTCTGCGATGCCGTGCTATGCGGCGGCGTGGACACGCTGGCGCGGCTGCCGATCAACGGCTTCCATGCGCTGGAAGCGCTGGACCCGGCGCGCTGCAATCCGTTCTCGCGGCATCGCCACGGCATCAATATCGGCGAGGCCGCCGCACTGTTCCTGATGACCCGCGAGCGCGGTCCGGTACAGCTGCTGGGCAGTGGCGCCAGTTCGGATGCCCACCACATGTCGGCGCCCGATCCGGATGGTCGCGGCGCGATGCAGGCGATGCGTGCTGCACTGGCCGATGCCGGGCTGCAACCGGCGCAGATCGACTACCTCAACCTGCACGGCACCGCCACCGAACACAACGACTGCATGGAAAGCCGCGCGGTGGCCGAGGTGTTCGCCGATGGCGTGCCGTGCGCATCGACCAAGTCGCTCACCGGCCACACGCTGGCCGCCGCCGGCGCGCTGGAAGCGGCGTTCTGCTGGCTGAGCCTGACCGACGACCGCATCGCACGCCGCCTGCCACCACAGGCATGGGATGGCGCAGCCGATCCGGAACTGCCTCCGCTGTGCTTCGTCCGCGTCGGCGAGCATCTACCGGCCAGCCGCCCGTGCCGTTTGATGAGCAATTCCTTCGCCTTCGGCGGCAACAATGCCTGCCTGATTCTCGGGGACCCGCGATGACAGCGCGACCGATCGCCGAACTGCTGCCACACGCCGGCGAGATGATCCTGCTCGACGGCGTGGTCGAAGCCGGGGACGAATGCATCGCCTGCCGTCGCCGCGTACGCAGCGAAGGCCTGTTCGAAGATGCCAACGGCTTGCCCGCCTGGGCCGGCGTGGAACTGATGGCCCAGGCCGTCGCCGCCTGGGCCGGCCACCAGGCCCGGCAGGAACGGCAACCGGTGCGCCTGGGCTTTCTGCTGGGCACCCGGCACTATCGCTGCGACGTGGACAGCTTTCCGCCAGGCACCGAATTGCGCGTGGAAGCAACACGCAGTTTCCACGACGACAGCGGCATGGCCGTGTTCGCCTGCCACATCGAATCGGCCATCGGCAGCGCCGAGGCCTTGCTCAACGTTTTCAGCCCAACCGACGCGGAGGTGTTTTTCACGGCCTCCGCGGGAGAACCCACATGACGGACACCATCCTGGTCACCGGCTCCAGCCGCGGCATCGGCCGCGCCATCGCCGTGCGACTGGCGCAAACCGGCTACGACCTAGTGCTGCATTGCCGTTCGCGCCGTGACGAGGCCGAAGCCGTCGCCGCTGAAATCGAAGCGCTGGGCCGCCACGCACGCATCCTGCAATTCGACATTTCCGATCGCGCCGCCTGTCGCGCCGCACTGGAAGCTGACGTGGCCGAACACGGCGCACCCTACGGAGTGGTCTGCAATGCCGGGCTGACCCGCGATGGCGCCTTCCCGGCCTTGTCCGACGACGACTGGGACAGTGTGCTGCGCACCAATCTCGACGGCTTCTACAACGTGCTGCACCCGCTGGTGATGCCGATGATCCGTCGCCGCCAGCCGGGCCGCATCGTCTGCATCGCCTCCGTCTCGGGCCTGATCGGCAACCGCGGCCAGGTCAACTACAGCGCCTCCAAGGCCGGCGTGATCGGCGCCGCCAAGGCGCTGGCGGTGGAACTGGCCAAGCGCAAGATCACGGTGAACTGCGTGGCGCCGGGGCTGATCGACACCGACATGCTGGACGAGGACGTGCCGGTCGAGGAAATCCTCAAGGCCATCCCCGCACAACGCATGGGCACGCCGGAGGAAGTCGCCGCCGCCGTGCAATTCCTGCTCGGCCCCGACGCCGGCTACATCACCCGCCAGGTGCTGGCGGTGAATGGCGGGCTGTGCTGACGATGTCCGACGTGGACCTGATGGCGAAGCTCGTCAAGGTGCATTGATCCCGGTGCTACCGTAGGAGCGCACCCTGTGCGCGAATGCTTTTCGCCGAGGACCGGCATTAGAGCATTCGCGCACAGGGTGCGCTCCTACACCAACCCCGGGCCTGCCATGCCACAACCGACGACGGCCATCGCACTGGTGCGGCGCGTCAGGGCAAGCCGGCGCCACTCGGTTACCATTGCCCGGCTAAGTCCCCAAGGAGTTCGTGATGCGCCCGTTCCCGCTCGGAGAAGACATCGACCTGCTGCGCGACACCGTGCACGCCTTCGCGGAAAAGGAGATTGCCCCGCGCGCGACCCAGATCGATCACGACAACCTGTTCCCGGCCGACCTATGGAAGAAATTCGGCGAGATGGGCCTGCTCGGCATGACCATTCCGACCGAGTACGGCGGCACCGGCATGGGCTATCTCGCGCACATGGTGGCGATGGAGGAAATCTCCCGCGCCTCCGGTTCGGTGGGCCTGTCCTACGGCGCGCATTCCAACCTGTGCGTCAACAACATCTTCCACAACGGCAACGAAGCGCAGCGCAAGAAATACATCCCCAAGCTGTGCTCGGGCGAATACATCGGCGCGCTGGCCATGAGCGAGCCGGGCGCCGGTTCCGACGTGGTCGGCTCGATGAGCTGCAAGGCCGAGAAGAAGGGCGACGTGTGGGTCGCCAACGGCACCAAGATGTGGATCACCAACGGCCCCGACGCCGACGTGCTGCTGGTCTACATGCGCACCGCGCCGCGTGCCGCCGGCAGCCGCTGCATGACCGCCTTCATCGTCGAAAAGGGCATGAAGGGCTTCAGCACCGCGCAGAAGCTGGACAAACTGGGCATGCGCGGTTCCAACACCTGCGAGCTGGTGTTCGAGGATTGCGAGATCCCCGCCGAGAACATCGTCGGCGAAGTGAACGAAGGCGTGCGCGTGCTGATGAGCGGCCTGGATACCGAGCGGCTGGTGCTCTCCGGCGGCCCGATCGGCCTGATGCAGTCGGCGATGGACCTCACCCTGCCCTACGTGCGCGAGCGCAAGCAGTTCAACGCACCGATCGGCACCTTCGAGATCATGCAGGCCAAGGTGGCCGACATGTATACCGCACTGCAGAGCTCGCGCGGCTTCGCCTACATGGTGGCGCAGCAGTTCGACAACGGCGTGAAGTCGCGCGTGGACCCGGCCGCCTGCCTGCTCAACGCCTCGACCAATGCGGTGAAAGTGGCGCTGGAGGCGATCCAGTCGCTGGGCGGCAACGGCTACATCAACGAATTCCCCGCCGGCCGCCTGCTGCGCGATGCAAAGCTGTACGAGATCGGCGCCGGCACTAACGAGATCCGCCGCATGCTGATCGGCCGCGAGCTGTTCCACGGCAAGGCGTAAGCGATACGCACCACTGAATTGAAAACGGCCCGCCATGCGGGCCGTTTTCACAGGAAGCGCAGCAAGTGCACATTCCGTCGAACATCATCACCGTTCGAGCAAACTGCGGTCAGCATGCTGCCGCGATCACGATTGATGGCTTACTGTCCGTCCGTCACGGATAGGAATCAGCCAGAAACGGTCACTCGCTTTGAGCTGAGCCCCCCGTTCCGCACAGAAGACCGGTTGACCGAACACGATTCAAACGACCGCAAGTGAACCTGGAACCGTTTTTTGCGCTCTTTAATGCCACCAATTAGAAAATAATATAATTACTTCTTTAGGCTATGACGCCACCTTTTTTTCGTTGCCGCAACCCCCATTAATGGCAATAGAAAGATGAGCCAGAATAATGATGCAAAAACAACCCCAATCGAAGCACAGGTGAAGGCTGCGTAAATTGCTGATGTAGTAGTTAGTTGTTGGCGAAATACTTGAGTGACTATAAAAAATAAAAACATTGGAGTGGCCATAAATAATTGTGAAACCACAAGAATCCTGATCAAGGCTGACGATCTGGTTTTATAGGAATTCTGTCCGAAAAGTTTCATGTCTATGCTCGCCATTATTTATCATTTACACTCACACGATTTGCCGCCAACATTGGGGCTGTCTAACATGGCGCCACCAACTCCGCCGAGTATTCCACCTATTGCGGCACCACGGCTACCGCCTACAATGGAGGCGGTAGCGTAGGGTTCAGGCGCCTCAGTTATTAACCATTTGATAACGTTTTCAGCAGCCAAATCGGACGCACCTCCTGTTTCAGGTGTAGTCATTAAAGCCACTACTGCGGTAGTTCCAATAGCAAACCCAGCCAGCATTCCCATGCCAGCAAGACCGTTTCTATAAAAGTGGGCTCTCTCTCGATTCGTGTGGTTGACCTTTACCCGACCACCTGTTGAGCCGCATGCGTCCACGGGTTTTTCGGC